>NZ_CP072801.1:2477500-2835833 GCF_017901135.1 Thiothrix litoralis
AATCACCGATCAAGAATAAAATCTGGTGTCCGGCTTCCTGAAACTGTCTCATCTTGTTAATGAGTACCGTATGACCAAGATGCAGATCAGGTGCAGTGGGGTCGAAACCAGCCTTCACCCGCAGCGGTTGGCCTTTTTTGAGCTTTGCCACAAACTCAGCTTCAACAAGCACCTCTTCACTTCCACGTACCAGCTCTTGCATTAGGTCAGCAACATAATCCATTTAACATGCTCCAGAATTGACAATTCTTTAATTTTGATCTACATAGACGGGTAAGTTTATCAGTTTTCTCAGGTGCAAGGTCAAGCCAGCCTAGAGAGTGTCGTAATTCTTGGCTGATAAACGTGGTGAGTCAACCTCTATTGAGTTCAGGAATGATTCAGTACATACTCGCTAACCTCCGCTGTATTAGCGGATTTCTGTGTTGTTTTTTATACAGAAATGCATAACTTGATTACAAGTATGGAGTGAAAACCTTGTCATCGTTTACTCGAAGGCCGCAACCCAAGAAAAGTTGGGATGAAGCCATGAAAGGCTTTAACTTCCCCGGTGGATACATCCCCGTGGACCACAAAGCAGAGCTTGCCAAGTCATCTTCCAAGCCCGTGAAGAACCTTTTCAAAGCTGCACCTGCCAACGTCAGGATCAAACCTGCCAAAAACAGGCCAGAAAAAAAACCACCCACCGCAAAGCCTGATGCATCAGCCAGAAAACCCCTGCGCTATCTTGCTACCCGTTCACTGCTGCTAGCGTGTGGCCTCGCCACCTTAGGCAACGTGCCGGTATATTCGATGATCAACACCTCGGACAGCGGCAAAATCATCAACCTGACTGATCCCCTGCTGGATGGCAATTCACCAGCCCAGGTTATCAAGGATCTAAATTTACCAGCAGTAGCGGTGGAATCCTTTTCCGGCTATACGGTTGATATACTGCCGGATGCTACCCAAGGTAGCTGGTCAATGCGCACCGTTGGCGCTGACGACACCCTAGAGACCGTTCTCGGCGGACTGGAATTAACCAAAACATCAGAAAGGTTACTGAAAGATTCTGCCATCAAGCAAGCACTTAATAAGTTGAAGACTGATAGCCGCGTATTCACCCAAGTGGTTGATGGCAATCTGCAACAACTGATTTACGCCAAAAGCAAGAGTGAAACCTACATTGTGTCCGCCACTGACGACGGCTATATCGGTAAATGGGAATCCGACGCGCTCGACAGCCGTAACGCCAAAATTGCTTTTACAATCAAACACTCCGTGCTCCGCGATGGCAAGGCTGCTGGCTTGAGCACGTCAGTGATTCGCCAAATCAGCCAGGTTTTCCAGAAAGACGTAGATGTTAATAAAGGCGCAAAAGTTGGCGATAAAGTCGGTGTGATCTTTGAAGACTTTCGTTACCAAGGTGAAAGCATTTATACCGACAAGGTACTAGCTGCTGAATACACCACCAGAAAAACCACTTATCAGCGCATCCGCTTCACCTTAGGAGAAGGTAAAACAGACTACTTCAGACCCGATGGTGATACTGAGCTGAAACGTGCTGCTTTTGACCGCAAACCGCTGACGGACG
Source organism: Thiothrix litoralis (assembly GCF_017901135.1). Taxonomy (NCBI): domain Bacteria; kingdom Pseudomonadati; phylum Pseudomonadota; class Gammaproteobacteria; order Thiotrichales; family Thiotrichaceae; genus Thiothrix; species Thiothrix litoralis. The sequence goes on from NZ_CP072801.1 coordinate 2,479,074, forward strand.
GACGTTTAAGCTCTGGTTTCGGAATGCGTAACCACCCAGTGTTTTTCCTGCGCAAAAACCATGCAGGTACAGACTTTGCCGCACCACGTGGCACGCCGATACATGCCACCGCTGATGGTGTTGTGAAAGAAATGGGGCGCTTAGGCGGCTATGGCAATCTGGTGGAATTACGCCATAGCGACAATATTACGACCCGCTACGGTCACATGTCAGCCTTCAACACGGAGTTCAAGCCCGGCAGTCAAGTCAAACGCGGCGACGTGATTGGTTATGTTGGCTCCACTGGCACATCCACCGGTAACCACGTACATTACGAATTCCGCGTCAATGGCGAGCCGCAAAACCCGATGGCGGTTGAACTACCTCAAGTAGGCATCATGTCAGCCGAAGAAATGCAGACATTCAAAAACCGCGCATCAGCGATGGTGCAAGAACTCGCCGACTTGCGCAAACTGGCCTCAGCAGATCAGTCAGGGCGTAACCAAAACGGCGGTTAACCCCCAAAAAGCAACAAGGCCGGGCAGATTACCCGCCCGGCCTCGTTCTTCATCTTCAGAATTCCAGCTTATTCAGCCTCTTCAATCCACGCCATCTGGATCGCTTCCAGAATCTTTTCGTTGGATTTTTCCGGGTTATCGCTAAAACCATCCAATGCCTGCACCCAAGTGTGCAAGTCGGTGAAGCGGATGTACTTGGGATCAACATCCGGGTGTGCTTCCAGCAATTGAATGGCAATTTCCAGCGTATCTGTCCATTTGAGTTCGTCCATCACCCAGCCTCCTTAGTGGTTTTCCGACACCATATTGATGGTGTATTTGGGTATTTCGATGACCAGATCGTCGTTCCCGACCTTGGCCTGACAGCTCAGGCGTGAATCAGGGTCAACGCCCCACGCTTTATCAAGGTAATCCTCTTCCAGATCGGTCGCTTCTGCCAGCGTGTCGAACCCTTCGCGGATGTAAACGTGGCAAGTGGTACACGCGCAGGATTTTTCACAGGCATGTTCAATCGCAATGCCATGCGCCAGAGCCGCATCGCAAATACTGGTTCCCGGCTCAATATCAAGCACCGCCCCTTCAGGGCAAATGTCTTCATGCGGTAAAAAAATCAGTTTTGGCATGGTGTTATCCTTTGAATTCATCAACCCGATGGCCGGTCATGGCCGCACGGATACTCGCATTCATGCGCCGATCCACATAGGCTTCGGCCGCTTTTTCCAGTGCTTTGGTCGCATCTTCGATAGCGCGGGCATCGGTTCCCTGGCGCAGCAGCGCCAGTTTATCGCGGGCGGCCAGAATCGCAACACGTTCTTCCGTTGTCAGCAAGGCATCGCCATCGACCAACAACGCTGCATCCAGTGCTTCAATCGCACGATCTGCTTCCACTTGCTGCTCACGCAGCCGCCGCGCATCCATATCCTCACGGGCATGGGTCATGGAATCACGCAACATGGTTTCAATTTCGTTATCACTCAGGCCGTAGGAAGGTTTCACTTCCACGCCCGCCGTAATGCCGGTGGTCTGTTCTTGTGCGGTCACATTCAGCAAGCCATCGGCATCCACCTGAAACGTCACGCGGATACGTGCTGCCCCCGCCACCATCGGCGGAATGCCGCGTAACGAGAAACGCGCCAGCGAACGGCAAGCTTCCACAGTATCACGCTCACCTTGCAGGACATGGATCGACATCGCCGTCTGCCCATCCTTGAAGGTGGTAAATTCCTGAGCACGAGCTACCGGAATAGTGGTGTTGCGTGGAATCACTTTTTCGACCAAACCGCCCATGGTTTCCAGCCCTAAGGAGAGCGGAATCACATCCAGCAGCAGCATATCGGAGTCGGGCTTATTACCCGCCAGCACATCCGCCTGAATCGCTGCGCCAATCGCCACGACCCGATCAGGATCAATATTCACCAGCGGCGGCTTACCAAAAAACGCACTGACTTGTTCACGCACCGCCAAGACACGGGTGGAACCGCCCACCATGACGACATCCTTGACCTCTTCCTTGCTCAGATTCGCATCACGCAAGGTACGGCGGCACGCCATCAAGGTCTTTTTCACCAAGGGAGCAATTAATTCGTTCAGGTGACTGCGGCTCAACTCCCCCTGCCATGCGCCCAAGGTCACGGGTGTCGTTTCCACGGTTGTCAGCGCTTCCTTAGCATCACGCGCAACCACCAAAGCAGTACGCAATACCTTTTGATCAGCACTGCCCTGCAAACCGGATGCCTGCAACAACCATTCCGCCACCACATGGTCGAAATCATCGCCACCCAGCGCGGAATCGCCGCCCGTTGCCAATACTTCAAACACACCTTGGTGCAAACGCAGGATGGAAATATCGAACGTGCCACCACCGAGGTCATACACCGCAATCACGCCTTCGGCATTCTGATCCAGCCCGTAAGCAACCGCCGCCGCCGTGGGTTCATTCAGCAGGCGATAAACATTCAACCCCGCCAAAGTCGCCGCATCGCGGGTAGCCTGCCGTTGCGCATCGTCGAAATACGCCGGAACCGTAATCACCACCCCCATCAAATCACCGCCAAGGGCAACTTCTGCCTGACGTTTCAGGGTGCGCAGGATTTCCGCCGACACTTCCACCGAAGACACGTCGCCCGTCACCGTCTGGATGCGTGGCACACTTGAATCCCCAGTCACGAAGCGGTAGGGCAAATGCCCACCAAGCTGCTTCATATCCTCCACCCCGCGCCCCATCAGGCGTTTGGCGGAAGCAATGGTGTTAAACGGGTCTTCAGTCATCGCGGCTTTAGCGTCATGCCCCACGACGGGCGCAACACCCACTTGATAGCGCACCACAGAAGGCAGTAAATGCCGCCCCTGCGTATCCGCCAAAGTATCAGCGTGCCCACTGCGCACGGTTGCCACCAAGGAATTGGTCGTGCCGAGGTCAATGCCTACCGCCAGCCGGTGCTGGTGGGCAGTTGTGGACATGCCGGGTTCGGAAATTTGCAGTAATGCCATGAGTAATCCTAGAGACTTTCTTCGAGACGTTCTTCGCGATGGCGAATGTCTTCCAGCAGGCGCTCGAAAAAGCGCATTTTGAGCATCGTATCTTTAGCGGTGACGTAGTTTTGCTGCGACCAGCTTTCTGTAAACTCGCTTTCCAGATCGCGTATCGCCAAGCGCACCTGCGTGCTGAGCGTATCCAGCACTTCAAACGGTTCGTCGCTGCTTTCCGCTTCTTCGATTGCCTCGCGCAATTCCATCTGCTGCATTAAAAATTCGGGGTCGGAAGAGGTATCGCGGTCGTCGTTGATTTCCACACCCGCCAATACTAACAGGTAACGGGCACGCAAGCGTGGTTGCCGCAAAGTATCGTTGGCTTCGTTCAGCAATGAGGTAATTTGCACCGCCAAGCGCCGCTCCTGATCGCTGCCACTGGCAAAGCGATCAGGGTGATACTGCGATTGCAGTTCACGGAAACGTTGGCTTAAAGCAGCGCCATCCACCGCAAACTGCCGGGGCAAGCCGAACAGGGTGAAATAATCCTGTTGCAGTTCCGGCAGCAGCGTCAAACCGTGAAGCTCTCACCACACCCGCAACGCGCTTTCTCGTTGGGGTTGGTGAATTTGAAACCTTCGTTCAAACCTTCCTTGGCGTAGTCGACTTCAGTGCCGTCCAGATACACCAAGGCTTTGGGGTCAACAATCAGTTTCACGCCAAGGCTTTCAAATACCGTGTCTTCCGCTTGAAGGTCATCCACAAACTCCATGACGTAAGCCATCCCGGAGCAACCATTGGTTTTGACACCCAAGCGTAAACCCAACCCTTTGCCACGATTGGCAATGAATTTGCTAACGCGGGTAGCAGCGGATTCAGTCAAGGTAATCATAATTACGCGCCTGCCTGTTTCTTTTGGTAGTCTTCAATCGCGGTGCGGATCGCATCTTCTGCCAGCACCGAACAGTGGATTTTCACCGGGGGTAAATCCAGCTCAGCGGCAATATCCGTGTTCTTGATTTGCTTGGCTTGTTCCAGCGTCTTGCCTTTGACCCATTCGGTCAACAAGCTGCTGGAGGCAATTGCCGAACCGCAACCGTAAGTTTTGAACTTGGCATCTTCAATAATGCCTTGCTCGTTCACTTTGATTTGCAGCTTCATTACATCGCCGCACGCGGGTGCGCCGACCATGCCAGTGCCGATATTCAAGTCAGCTTTGCTGAAGCTACCGACGTTGCGTGGATTTTCATAATGGTCAATGACCTTTTCACCGTATGCCATGATCTATACCTCTTGGAAATTTTAATGAGAAACCCATTCAACTTTGCTAATGTCGATGCCTTCCTGGAACATCTCCCACAACGGGGAAAGCTCACGCAGTTTATCAACTGCGGCGCGGATGCGCCCAATCGCGTAATCCACTTCTTCAACTTTACTGAAACGTCCCATCGACAAGCGCAGGGAACTGTGTGCCAATTCATCGCTACGTCCCAGCGCACGCAGTACGTAACTAGGCTCAAGGCTCGCACTGGTACAGGCTGAACCGGACGACATCGCCAAATCTTTCAAAGACATCATCAGGCTTTCACCTTCGACGTAGTTGAAGCTGATATTGAGGATACCCGCAACACGGTGCTCCAGATCGCCATTCACGTAAACTTCTTCAATGTCCTTCAAGCCGTCGTACAAACGGTTGCGTAACATCAGGATACGGTCATTTTCAGCATTCATTTCCAGCTTGGCAAGGCGGAAGGCTTCACCCATCGCGACAATCTGATGGGTAGGCAAAGTGCCGGAACGCATCCCACGCTCATGACCACCGCCGTGGGTTTGTGCTTCGATACGGACACGCGGCTTGCGACGTACATATAACGCACCAATGCCTTTGGGGCCGTAAATCTTGTGGGCGGAAAAGCTCATCATATCAACCTTGAGCGCTTCCGTGTCAATGGGGACTTTGCCTGCACTTTGAGCTGCGTCAACGTGGAAGATGGTTTTGTTGGCGCGGCACATTTCACCGATGGTAGCAATGTCTTGAATGACGCCGGTTTCGTTGTTGACGTGCATGATGGAAACCACCGTGGTGTCTTCACGCATCGCCGCTTTCAGCTTGTCGAGGTCGATCAGGCCATTGGGTTCCGGGTCAAGGTAAGTGACTTCAAACCCTTCGCGCTCCAGTTGGCGGCAAGTGTCCAGCACTGCTTTGTGCTCGGTCTTGCAGGTAATAATGTGCTTGCCACGGCGTTCGTTGAAGTGCGCCGCACCTTTGATGGCAAGGTTATTGGATTCGGTTGCACCGCTAGTCCAGACGATTTCTTTGGCGTCAGCGTTGATTAGCGCGGCGATATGACCACGGGCATCCTCTACTGCTGCCTCTGCTTCCCAGCCGAAAGCGTGGCTTTTGGAAGCCGGGTTGCCAAACACACCAGTCGGGGTTAGGTATTGCATCATTTTTTCGGCAACACGCGGGTCTACCGGAGTAGTGGCGGCGTAATCGAAGTAAATGGGCATTTTCAGTTCACTCATGGGGCTTGTCCTGCACTAGCATTAATGGGAATGTGAATGGGAGCGGAAGTCGATGCGTTTGTCTTTTTGGCGGGCGGCGGTTTCTTGCACCTCCATTCGCGCTGTCATGTCGGCTAGGGTAATTTCCGACAGGAATACACGAATCTGGTTGCTCAAGTCCATCCACAAATCGTGGGTCAGGCAACGCTTGTTGTCCTGACAATCACCCATACCACCGCAGCGGGTGGCATCGACATTTTCGTCAACAGCACTGATGATGTCAGCAATCACGATGGCTTCTGGCGCACCGTTCAACTGATAACCACCACCGGGGCCACGCATACTCACCACCAGACCGGCTTTGCGTAACTTGGCAAACAGTTGTTCCAGATAGGAAAGTGATATATCCTGCCGTTCAGAAATCTCCGCCAGCGACACTGGCTGATCCCCATTATGCAAGGCCAGATCCAGCATGGCTGTCACCGCATAGCGACCCTTGGTAGTCAGTTTCATATTGATGCTCTCCATTCAAGCTGAGTGCATCCTATCAATACCCGACAAAACTAGTCAAGTATTAAGGTTTTATTTATCTCTTTTGGCAGAGTCCTGACTACCACCACTCATACCACCAAACCCTTCCGTTTGTAATACAGGCAATGGCACAATGTCCAACTGGCCACCCAAACGGTGAACTTCTTCGCATAATTTATCCATGCGCTCATCCATCAGGTGGATGTGATCCAGCATTCGGTTAACTGCATTGGAGACGGGATCAGGCATATCCTGCGTTGCCCCATAAGCGTCAAAACCCATCTTCTGGGCAATTTCCTCGCGGCGTTTTTCTTGCTGCTTACGCGGGGTAACAATACGCCCCGGAATGCCCGTAACCGTTGCACCTTCTGGCACGTCTTTGACCACCACGGCGTTAGAACCGACCCGCGCACCGTTGGCAAGTGTAATCGGCCCCAGGATTTTTGCACCTGCACCAACCACCACATCATTGCCCAAAGTCGGGTGACGTTTGCCCTTTTGCCAACTGGTTCCACCCAAGGTAACGCCGTGATAGAGGGTGCAATCGTCACCGATTTCAGCGGTTTCACCGATCACCACGCCCATGCCGTGGTCGATGAAAAACCGCCGTCCGATGGTTGCGCCGGGGTGGATTTCGATACCCGTGAACAGGCGTGCAACATTCGACAATACCCGCGCTAACCATTTGAAACCGTTTTTCCACAACCAATGGCTAAGATGGTGGATGAAAATGGCGTGCAAACCGGGGTAAGTCGTGACAATTTCAAACACATTGCGAGCCGCTGGGTCACGGTCAAAAATGCAGTTAATGTCTTCACGGATACGCTCGAACATGCGGTTCCTCAGGCTGTGGCAAATTGGGCTGCTTAGTATGCCTACATCTGTGTCGTTGCGCCAATCACCGCCTGACCCAAGGCAATACCCCCGTCATTGGACGGTACGTGTTGGTGGGTCAATACCCGCAAACCAGCACTTTCCAAGCGCCGTTGCACCCCCACGAATAACGGGGCGTTCTGAAACACGCCTCCCGACAGCGCAACGGCCTGAATGTCCGGGTATTCCACACACACACGCTGTGCCAAATCCACGACAACGTGGATTAAACCTTGGTGAAACTGTGCGGCGATGGCTTCACGGCAATAGCCGGTTTGCAAGTCCTTGAGCAAGGCATACCACAGCGGCGCAGGGTCAATTTCCCAACGGTCAGCAGCATTCTTAGCGATGGTAAAAGGGTAAGCCGGAACAATGTTAAGCAAACAAGCGGGGGCAAGCGCTTCAAGTTCAATCGCCGCTTGCCCTTCGTAGCTGATGCTAGCGCGGTTGCAATCCAGCGCAGCGGCAACTGCATCAAATAAACGCCCGCACGAACTGCTCAATGGCGCATTCAGGCCGCGTGCCAGCATGGTTTCCAACGTTGCCAGCGGTTGTTGTTGCAGGTATTGGATCAGCTCCAGATCGGCAAATTCTTCAACAACTTCAGGCCAGCCAAGTGCATGTAAATGCGCCCACGTATTGCGCCACGGTTGCAGAATGGCTTGCGTACCACCGGGCATAGCCATCGGTTTGAAATGCCCTACCCGCTGATAAGTCGCGTAATCAGCCAACAGGAATTCACCGCCCCACAACGTGCCGTCATCCCCGTAACCCAGCCCATCGAGCACGATGCCCAGCACTTTGCCGTCATTGCGCCCCCAGCCGTTATCGGCCAGACACGCAGCAACGTGGGCGTGGTGGTGCTGCACTTCGATCAAGGGCAAACCTTGCTGCTTTGCCCATTGCTGCCCCCATTGGGTGGAACGGTAGCCGGGGTGCTTATCCACCACCATCGCCTGCGGCTGGTGCTCAAACAAATCGTGGTAAAGCTGTAAGGTGTGTTCATACTCGCGCCAGGTACGGGCATCTTCCAAATCCCCCAAATGCTGGGAAAGAATAGCTTGACCATCACGTAGCAGCGCAAAGGTATTTTTGAGTTCGCCGCCCATCGCAAGGAGGGCGGGAGCCGTGGCGAAATCGACAGGTAACGCCAGCGTTTCCGGCGCATAACCACGGGCACGGCGCAACAAGCGCGGTTTACCTGCGAGAATACGGGTCACGGAATCATCGACGCGGTTGACGATCGGGCGGTTATGCAGCAGCAAATAATCGGCGATGGACTGCATCCGCTCACGGGTTTCGGCGACGCTGATGCATTGCGGCTCTTCGCTGAGGTTGGCGCTGGTCATGACTAAGGGCGTATCCCACGACTCCAGCAGCAGGGCATGGAGCGGGGTGTAGGGGAGCATGAAGCCAAGGGAATGTTGCTTAGGGGCGATGGATAAGGCAACGCTGGGTATCGCTTGCGCTCCACCCACCCTACGCTCCAGTAATACAATCGGCGCGTATTTGCTGTGCAGCAAAATGGCTTCAGCTTCGCTGACATGGCAATAACGCTGGATCACATCCAGATCACGTGCCATCAGTACCAGCGCTTTCTGGTAACGGCGTTTACGCTGCCGTAACGTCGCCACGGCTATTTCATTACTGGCATCACACACCAGATGTACACCCCCCAAACCCATTACCGCCAGAATATTGCCCTCGCGTAACAAACGGCTGGCAGTATCGAGGCAATCACGCTCCGTAACGGCGGGGCTAATGCCCTGCCCTGCACTATTTTCCAGCCAAACATGAGGGCCACAACTAGCACAAGCATTGGGTTGAGCATGAAAACGGCGCTCGGCAGGGTCAGTGTATTCGTGCAAGCATTCTGGGCATTGCGAGAAATCTGCCATGCTGGTATTAGCGCGGTCATAGGGGATGCGCTGAACAATACTCAAGCGTGGACCACAGTGAGTGCAATTGGTAAAGGGATAGCGGTAACGGCGGTTTTTTGGATCAAAAATATCGGCACGACACGCCGGACACATCGCCGCATCTGCCACAATACCAGTATGAATCTCGCCGGATGCACTGGCGATAATACGAAAATCAGGATGCGGGCAAACCGTTGCCAACGGGCTAATGTGCAGAGCATCCAACCGCGCCAAGGGGGGAATATCTGTCTGGAGTTGTTGCTGGAAAGCATCCAGTGCAGCTTCACTGCCCCACGCATCAATGAGCACACCCGCGCCATCATTACGTACTGTTCCAGCAATACTGCACGCCTGCGCCAACCGCCAAACAGTGGGGCGAAAGCCGACGCCTTGAACCAAACCAGTGATGCGAATGCGGCAGGCTACCATTCTATTATTCCCCTAAGCGTTTATAAAACTGAGGGGATAGTACCGCACTGCACACAAAAAAGGCCAACCCACTAATGCAGGTTGACCCCTAGCCCTGTTATTTTGTGCCGAAAATTAATGCTTATATTGTACGTTTGGTGCTTTCTGGTTGTTATCGAACTTGGATTGCGCTTTATGGTCATTCTGATCGCGCTTGTCTGAACCTTTGTGATCACGATCCTGCTTTTTAACAACCACATTGTTGTTGGTCAGCTTGGTGATGTGCTTGTTCAACGCTGCTTCTTTATTTTCCAGGCTATTACGTTCCCACTTGCTGACTTGACGGTCTTTCATCGCTGCCTTGATGGAAACACCCAGTTGGCGCAGTTCGGTACGCAATTGGTGCTCTTCTGTCGAAGTCAGTTTGCCGGTTTTTACACCCGCATCAATGCGCATGTCCAGCTTGGGAATATTCACATCAATACGGTTATGGTTGCCTTGTGGTGCAGCCATCGCCGCAGAAGAGGCAAACAGTACGCTGGCAACCAATGCGCCTGAAAAAATAGATGTTGCTTTCATAAATATTACTCCTGTTAATTTTAATAAGGTTTCGTTTCAGGTTTTCCCTTTCGACAGGTGTAACTTTATGCGCGAATCAAGCAACAATTATGCGCGGATTGTGCAAAGATCAAGGAAGCGTTACAGCATTTTCAGGTGTCGATACGCGCTGCCAGATGCGCCCAGTCGATTTCCTGCAAGACCCGCGCCTGTTGTTGCACGTAAGATTGTTGCATAGCTGCTTGTTTCTGCTCAGGTGTCACCATCCCATGAAACGGCAGCATGGCTGCATAGGCGGCATCCTGATGAAACTTGAGCGGGGTCAGCACATCTTCACGGCGCGTGTAAAAAGCATCTTCACCCTCCGCGCAAGTTTTGCCAAACACATTGAAATGGCGGCAAGCTAGCGGACGCATCGGGTGAACCGAACACACCCCCTCCAGCAAAAACGGGCAAGGCGTGCCCGCCACATGATTAGCAAGTTGCGGCTTGAGGCGGGTACGGGTGTCGGCAGGCATGATTTTGGTCACATACCAATACAAGCCCAACAGTTCCAGCGGAAAAATAGGGATGGTGGTGTGGCTCTTGCAGCAATTGGAACAACCCTTGGCGCAGGCGAGTTTCCTGCCATTATGCTCTTCTTGCTGGATACCTTTGGCGACGCCCACATCAGCATGGTAATAAGCCTCGAAGGCGTAAACCAGCCAAGGGTTAGCGGCTTGTTCGGCAGGAAATTTCAGGCGTTGGGGTTTGCCGTAGGCGGCTTTCTTGGCTTTCATCTCAGGCTCCGGGGTGCATTCAGCAGATGCGGGGTAACTGCTCTCCCGGTAGCATATCAACAATCCGCTCCCCACCGAAGGCTGTTTTCAGGATAACATGCCCATCGCCCTCTTCCACCGTGCCGATGATGCAGGCGTGATAACCTTCGGGGATACGTTGCATCGCTGCCAATACAGCATCTGCTGTGTCTGCTGGAACCACCGCCACCAGTTTGCCTTCGTTGGCAAGGTATAGCGGGTCGAGGCCGAGGATTTCACACATGCCGCGCACGGGCGTGCGGATCGGCAATGCGGCTTCCTTGAGCAACATATCGACGCTGGAACGTTCCGCAAATTCATTCAGCACCGTCGCCAAGCCGCCACGGGTCGCATCGCGCAAGCAATGGATATCCGGGCAGGCGGCAAACATGGCTTCCACCAGCCGATTGAGCGGGGCGCAATCGGTTTCAATGTCGGCATCCAACGCCAAATCACCACGGGCATTGAGGATAGCCGCGCCATGATCGCCCAACCAACCGTTGACGATCACTACATCACCCGCTTGCGCCCGCCCTGCCGACGGGTTGAAGCCTGCCGGAATCACACCGACGCCTGCGGTATTGATAAACAGCTTATCCGCGCCGCCGCGTTGCACCACTTTGGTGTCGCCGGTCACGATTTGCACGCCTGCCTCATCCGCCGCCAAGCGCATGGCTTGCAGGATGCGGGCGAACGTTTCCAGCGGTAAGCCTTCTTCGATGATGAAACCGCAGCTCAGGTACAAGGGTTTCGCGCCCCCAACAGCAAGGTCGTTGACCGTGCCGTTGATGGCGAGTGTGCCGATATTACCGCCGGGAAATTCCAGCGGGGTGACGACGTAGGAATCGGTGGTGAAGGCCAAACGATCGCCTTGTGCCGTCAATTGCGCGAGCGGAATACGCGCTTGGTCTTCGCCCTCTTCCAACAGCGGATTGCTGAAAGTGCGGCGGATCAAATCGTCGACCAATTGGTGCATGGCGCGTCCGCCGCTGCCGTGGGCGAGGGTGATGGTTCCGGTGAGATTCATGCGGTTTCCTTGCGTTTTGCCAATTTGCCGTAAGCGTAATACGCCGCGCACGAACCTTCCGGCGATACCATCAGCGCCCCCAGCGGATGTTGTGGGTTGCAATCCTTGCCGAACGCGGGGCAATCCCACGGCTTGATAACCCCTCGCAATACTTCGGCACATTTGAGGTGTTCCGGGTCGTGGGAACTGGCCGCAGCCTGTAGGTTGAATTTCTTCTCGGCATCGTAAGCCGCGTAGGCTGATCGAATCTGCACGCCAGCATCGCCGATATTCCCCAAGCCGCGAAACTCGCTGTGTTCCCGCGTTTCGTAGACTTCGGCAATGGCTTTCAAGCCTGCGACATTGCCCGCTTCCGGCACAATCCGCGCATATTGGTTTTCGACTTCGCAACGGCCTTCGGCAAGCTGTTTCATCAGCATCCACAGGGCGTGCAAAATATCGAGCGGTTCAAAGCCGGTAATCACCAGCGGCTTGTGGTAGTCACGGGTCACAAAATCGTAAGGGTGTGCGCCGATCACCATGCTGACGTGTCCGGGCGCGAGGAAACCGTCAAGTTTCAAGTCGGGGTCGGTGAGGATCGCCCGCATGGTCGCAGGCGTAGTAATGTGATTGCAGAACAGCGAAAAGTTTTGCAGCCCTTCGCGGTGCGCCTGCAATAAGGTGAGCGCGGTGCTGGGCATGGTGGTTTCAAACCCCAGTGCGAAAAACACCACGTCACGCTCAGGATTTTTGCGGGCAATGGTTAGCGCATCCATCGGCGAATACACCATGCGCACATCGCAGCCATCAGCTTTGGCTTGCAACAGGCTTTTGCGCGTACCGGGTACACGCATCGCATCGCCAAAAGTGGTGAAGATCACGCCGGGCTGTTCCGCAATCGTGACGCAATCATCCACCCGCGACATCGGCAACACGCACACTGGGCAGCCGGGGCCGTGTACCATTTCAATGTCGGCGGGCAACATGCCTTCGATGCCGTATTTGAACAAAGTGTGGGTATGACCGCCGCAGAATTCCATGACTTGCAGAGGCATATCACGCTGAGCACGCGCCAGTGGGGCGAGATGGTTGATTTCTTCCACCAGCTTTTTGGCGGTGGCAGGGTCGCGGAATTCGTCGATGTATTTCATGCCGAACGTTCCAGCGCATCAGCAATGTTGCGGATGGCTTCCAGCTCTGCATCCATATCGCCAATCGCCGCCAGATAAGCGAGGGTGCGGGCAGCCTCATCCTCATCCAGACGGCTCATGGCGAAACCGGCGTGAACCAGCACCCAAGCGCCGACGCACTCTTCCGCTGGGTGTTCGTCATCCACCACGCAGGTGATGATCACATCGCGTTTCACACCACCGATGTCCACCTTGGCAACCAAGAGGTCAAGGTCGACCAATTCGGTGATTTGTCCGGGAATTCCAAGGCACATGATGATTTCCTGTTAGCTGAAAGTAATATCCACGGTAAGTGGGTCGGGCATGGCTTCAAACACGCCACGTACATCATCCGCCGTCACGCCATCCGGCAAACCGAGGCGCAAGTTCGCATAGAACAGCATTTCGCTGGACATGGGCGCAGCACGTTGCTCACTTTCCAGCTCTTCGATATTGACGTTGAGCGCGGCGAGCTGGCGGGTAATGTCATGGATAATGCCGGGGCGGTCTAGCCCTAAGAGTTCTAAAGTCAGTGGGGTAATCGAGCGCGAGGCAGTGGTGTCACTGTTGGTCACTAGAATTTGCAGACCATCGTTTTGCAAGGCTTGCAGCGCTTGTTTCAGATCAGCAACGTTTTCTTGTGGCAGGGTGACATGGGCAAGCCCGGCGAACTGCCCGGCAAGGTGTACCATACGGCTTTCCTGCCAGTTACCGTGATGGGCTTTAACCGCTTCGGCGATGGATTTGACCAGACCCGCGCGGTCAGAACTAAGGACAGTGAGGACGAGTGATGATTGCATAAAAACTCCCTGTGATTATTATTAAGACTGCAAGGGCAGTGAGGGGCAAACACAAGCCACCCCTCACAGGAAGAACGCGAGACTTTTAGCTCTTAACCATTGCCTCGCATTCCGTGATCAGCTCGTCAAGTACCTTGACGGCTGTTTTAGCTTCTGCCTTGATTTCTTTCAGGAAATCCAACTCGCTTTTGCTGACAGCGCCGTCTTTCAGCACCAATTCACGCAGCAGGTCGACTTCCTTAGTACTGATGTGACCGTCAGCCAAAACAAAGCCTTTTGCTACTTTACGCCATTCTGCCATGATCTATTCTCCTCTTGAGAGTTGCTTAATAAATTACCTAAAGCAGCATTATCCGTTAAGTGGCACGCTGAAACAATGTACCGCTATCCCGTGGTGTTTTAATGACGTTGCTGTTGCAGCCAGTCAAGCCAGCCTTCCATGCCTTCGCCGCTGGTCGCCGATACATGCAGGATCTGGATAGACGGGTTAACCCGGCGGGCATAATCTTCACATTTCGCCACATCAAATGTCAGGTAAGGCAGCAAATCGACCTTATTCAAAATCATCAGATCAGCCGCGTGGAACATGTCGGGGTACTTGATCGGTTTGTCTTCGCCTTCAGTCACGGAGAGGATCACCACCTTGTGCGCCTCACCCAAATCGAAAGCGGCGGGGCAAACCAGATTGCCAACGTTTTCGATAAACAGGATACCGCCCTGTTCGATAGGCAGGGATTCGAGTGCGTGCCCGACCATGTGCGCATCCAGATGGCAGCCTTTGCCGGTATTGATTTGCAAGGCAGGAACACCTGTAGCACGAATGCGCTCAGCATCGTTGCTGGTCTGCTGGTCGCCTTCGACTACCGCCATCGGCACTTTGCCTTGCAAGCGGGTCAGGGTTTCGGTCAACAGGGTGGTTTTACCCGAACCAGGGCTGGACACCAGATTGAGTGCAAGAACACCACGTTCCGCCAGCCACTGACGATTGTCGGCAGCATACTGGTTATTTTTGCCGAGAATGTCCTGTTCGATTTGCACCATGCGGGATTGGGTCATGCCGGGGGCATGAGCGTGAGCCGCGCCTTGCCCGTAATCGTGGGTATGATCATGCGCAGGTTGTAAACCGCGAATCAGTACATGGCGTTGAGGTTGGCCTTCGATGTTGACTTCGCCTTCGCCGCAGCCGCAGACAGTACACATTATTCTACCTCCAGTTCCTTGAGTCGCATGGCTTCCCCGCTGGTGACTTGTAGCTGATAGCTGCCACACTGTGGGCAGGCATCGTAGCGTTGCTGAATGGCGACATTCTGAGCGCAATCCAGACACCATGCTTCAGCGGGAACCTCGATAATTTCCAGTCTAGCCCCATCTGCCAGCGAATGTCGCACGATTACGTCAAAACAAAAGCGCATCGCTTCGATTTCCACACCTGACATTGCGCCGATTTCCAGCCAAACCGTTTTCACTTTGGTAAAGTGCTGACGGTTGGCTTCGCTTTCCAGTATTTGCAATACGCCTTCGCACAGGGACATTTCATGCATCGGGGATAATCTCCAGTTGTTGCAACCATAATACCCCACGTTGCGCCACACGCAACTTTCCGCGTTTCCCTTGCATAACAAATCCATTCAACGTTATCGTTCAGGCATATAACAACGACACCAAACAATAACACCAGAAGAGGAGAAACAAACCCATGTTGCCAGCCATGCGCGTCTACGGGTTAATGATTTTTATTGCCGCACTGATTATCACACCCTTCCTGCAACAGTGGACAGGGCAAGCAACGGCGGTGTTACTGATCACCCTGCCCTTTGCCTTGTTCAGCGCTATCCAGTATCGGCGGGCAGGCTGTACCCGTGACGATTGGCAGGCAGTGCGCCGACACCCTGATCTATGGCTTACCATTATGGGTAAAGCCGTATTCTGGGGCATCATACTGGTGCTGCTGGCGATTTACCCCGCACATTGGGGATTGCTGACATTGACGGCTATTGGCTTATTGATCGGGATGCAGATTGCGCAACGCATGTCGGCTACCCATATTGAAACCGGGCTAATTCCGGTGGGCGCACTGGGCATCATGGCCAGTATTATTGTGCTGGGCTGGCAATCTTCCGCCACCTTGCAAGCGGCGTTGCTGCTGTTTTTGGGCATGATGGGCGGGCTGTTTGTTGCACCGTTGCACGCTTTGCGGCGCTACCACGTTGCAGAGGAACAATTACCCAAAGCGACCTCCATCGACCATTTGAGCCAAACAGTGGTGATGCTGGGGTTCGTGGGCATTACTGCCCTGCTCGCTTGGCAAGGCTTGGGCAGCACGCTGTTGATGACAGCGTTGACCGCTACCACCGTCGCGGGGGCGCTGTATACCCTGTACCACATGCCGCAATCCTTACTGCGCTTTGTGTTCAGCCGCTTGTTCCGAGCGCGTTACCGCTTGAAAGTGATCGGCTTTGAACACCTGCCTGCGGCGGGTGGCGTATTGCTGCTGGGCAACCACATCAGTTTCATCGACTGGGCGTTGGTGCAAATGGCTAATCCGCGCCAACTGCATTTCGTGATCGAAAAAGGCTATTACGAACGCTGGTATCTGAAAGGTTTCCTCAACTGGTTCGGGGTGATTCCCATTAGCAGCGGTGCGAGCGCCGATTCGCTGGAAAAAGTCACCGAAATGCTAAAAGCGGGCGAAGTGGTTTGCCTGTTCCCCGAAGGTTCGATCAGCCGTACTGGGCAACTTTCCGATTTCAAGCGCGGCTATGAAAAAGCGGTGAAAGATACCGGCGCAGTGATTGTGCCGTTTTACCTGCACGGTTTGTGGGGCAGTCGCTTTTCACGTTCCAGCGGATTTTTGCGCGAAAACCGTCAGTCCGGGTTCAAGCGTGACATCGTGGTATCGTTTGGCAAAGCCTTGCCCAGTAACATTCCAGCGCACGAATTGAAACAGAAAGTGTTCGACCTGTCGTTTGCCTCGTGGGATGCGTATTCGCATATGATCGACCCGATCCCGGTCAACTGGCTGCGCTCCGCCAAACGGCAGAGTTTCCGCATGGCGGCGGCGGATGTGATCGGCGAACCGTTGAGCCATCACCGATTCATGACGGCGGTGTTCCGCTTTGCCGCGCTGATCAAAAAACTTAGCCCGGAACAAAATATCGGCCTGTTATTACCCACCAGTGCGGGCGGGGCAATTGCCAATATGGCAGTGCTGACCTTGGGCAAAACCATCGTCAATTTGAACTACACCGCCAGCGCCGAATCCATCCAAAGCGCGGTGCAACAAGCCCATTTGCAACGGGTTTACACCTCCAAGCGTTTCCTCGACAAGCTCAAGGAGCGCGGGATTGATATTGCGGCGATCCTGCCTAATACCCCGCTGACCTTTCTGGAAGATTTAAAGGCTGAAATCCCCAAGCACCAATTGCTGACCACGTTATTAATGGCAATGTTGCTGCCCACCCGTTTGCTGCAATGGCTTTATATCGCGAAAATCGACCTCGATGCCACCGCTGCCATTCTGTTTTCCAGCGGTAGCGAAGGTGCGCCCAAAGGCATTGAACTGTCGCACCTCAATTTAGCAGTGAATGCGCGGCAGGTGGCGGATGCGCTGAATACGCTCGACAACGACGTGATCATGGGCACGCTGCCAACCTTCCACGCCTTCGGTTTGCTGGCGAGTACGCTGATGCCACTGTCGGAAGGCATCCCCGTCGTGTGCCACCCCGATCCGACCGATGCGGTGAACATCGCCAAGGGTGTGGCGCGTTACGAAGCGACTCTGCTGTTTGGCACAGGCACATTCCTGCGTTTATATGCGAAAAATTCCCGCGTGCACCCGCTGATGTTCCAGTCTTTGCGCTACGTGGTCGCGGGCGCGGAAAAACTTGCGCCGGAAGTCCGCCGCCTATTCCTCGACAAATTCGGCAAGAAACTGCTGGAAGGCTATGGCGCGACCGAAACCTCACCCGTCGCCGCCGTTAACTTGCCCGACCAGCTCGATATGCGCTACTGGAAAGTGCAAGCTGCCAACCGCGAGGGTACGGTAGGCTTGCCTATACCCGGAACCAGCTTCCGCATCGTCGACCCCGACACACTGGAAATATTGCCGACCGGCACGGATGGCCTGATCCTGATTGGCGGCCCTCAAGTCATGAAAGGCTATCTGGATGCGCCGGAAAAAACCGCGCAAGCCATTGCCGACATCGACGGGCAACGCTGGTACAAAACCGGCGACAAAGGGCATGTGGATGAAGACGGCTTCCTCACCATCGTCGACCGTTATTCACGTTTTGCCAAGCTGGGCGGGGAAATGGTCAGCTTGACGGCGGTGGAACAACAAGTACGGCAGATACTGGGGGATGCGGAACTGGAAATGGTGGCGGTCAATTTACCGGATGATAAAAAGGGCGAAAAGATCGTGTTGCTGATGGCGGGTGCGCATGATGAAGCGGCGGTGAAACGCGAGTTGTTGGCGAGCGGGATGAATCCGCTGATGATTCCATCGACGATCCGCAGTCTGGCGGAAATTCCGAAGCTGGGGAGTGGCAAGACGGACTTTGGGTCGGCGCGGAAGGTGGCGGAGAGTTTGTAGCTGAAAGGCTGTAGGGGCGTATTGCATACGCCCTCTTCTGCATCAATGCCGCCACATTTCATCCATCTTCAGATACCAACCTACACAGTCTATCGGGCAGATAAAACCACCCATCTATTCCACAAGCCCACCTCACTGCTAATTATCCTTACAATGAAATTGATAAAAATATTTGTTGGCTAAAAACCATCAGGAATCATTTCGATGAAAAAATTACTTGTTGTGAATGCTGGCCTTGTCGCTCTGTTGGGTTCAGGCATGGCTGAAGCAGGATACTCACCGTATTACGGCGGTGCTGGCCTTGGTGCGACAGGCAATAACGGTAACGAAAGCCAGTTTTGTCCAGCCTGTGATGGCTCGCAGTTCAAAATGCGTAACGACAAAGGTGATAACCGTGGCTACAAGGTCTACGGCGGTACAAACCTTACCCAAAATCTTGGTGTCGAGGTGGACTATACCGACCTTGGCAAAACCTATGATGCTGACATGTATCGCCCAACGCTGGATGGTCGTGCCGAACGCGCCCACGCTTGGCAACAAACCCGTGGTGTTGGGGTCAGCGCTAAGGTTAACCGCCGTATCACCCGCAAAACTTCAGTCTACGGCAAAGCCGGTGCCTTCGCGTGGGAAAACAAAAACCAGATGGACTACACCAACCTTGATGGCATCAGCGAAACCTACAAAACCAAGGATCGTGGCGTCAGCCCAAGACTGGGTATGGGTATCGAGCATGAAATCACCGACCACATGAGTATCCGGGTAGGCTGGGATCGCACCTTCAACAACGGCAAGGGCAACCAGTTCCTGCATCTGGATGAAAACAAAAACTACGCTGACCTGCGTAGCGTGAAAACCGATACGGATATGGTTTATGTCGGTGCTACCTTCAATTTCTAGGTCGCATTGGTGGTAAACAAGCACTTGCCCCCAGCCGCTTTGGTAATAGCGGCTAAACGTTCGGCGTGTGCAGTCAGTTCATCTCCGCTGGCAGGAATGACACGCAAGCGGCTGACATCCGCCAACACGCGGCGGATGCCAGCCCCCCCAACATTGCCGCTATTGCCTTCCTCTTCCCCCCCCAGCAGCAGGCTGACCTGCCCGCCCGTCATCGCCAGATACACATCTGCCAGAATCTCGGCATCCAGCAAAGCGCCGTGCAAAGTACGGTGAGTATTGTTGATTTCGTAACGTTTGCACAACGCATCCAGACTGGCACGCTGCCCCGGAAACAATTGCCGCGCCATGCGCAGCGTATCCGTGACCGTACATAAATCGGTTAGCGGTGGGTGATTCGAGTTAACCAGGCGCAATTCATGGTTGAGAAAGCCAATATCGAAGGGCGCGTTATGGATGATCAGCTCCGCCCCCCTCAGATAGTCCAACAACGCCCCCATGATCGCGTCAAAGCGCGGCTTGTCAGCGAGGAAATCGTTGGTAATGCCGTGGACTTCGATCGCACCTGCATCAATTTCACGGTCAGGCTGTAAATACTGATGGAAATTCCTGCCCGTCAGGCGGCGGTTAACCATTTCCACGCAACCGATTTCAATAATGCGGTGGCCTTCCTTGGGGTCAAGGCCGGTGGTTTCGGTATCAAGGATAATCTGGCGGCTCATAGTTTCTTCTCATCAATGGCTTTGTTGGCCAGTTGGTCGACCCGTTCATTTTCATCGTGCCCGCTATGGCCTTTCACCCAGCGCCAGTCGATTTGGTGTTGGGCTGCTGCGGCATCCAGACGTTGCCAGAGTTCCTGATTTTTGACAGGTTTCCCGGCAGCGGTTTTCCAGCCTTTACGCTTCCAGCCCGCCATCCATTCGGTAATGCCTTGACGCACATATTGTGAGTCGGTGGTTAATACCACCTCACACGGGCGAGTGAGGGTTTCCAGCGCCTGAATCGCCGCCATCAGTTCCATCTGGTTGTTGGTGGAAACTGGCTGATAGCCGTAGAGTTCGCGCTCCGTGCCATTATAGCGCAGCAACGCCCCCCACCCCCCTGGCCCCGGATTCCCCCGGCACGCCCCATCGGTGAAAATTTCAACTATCTTGTGTGACATTATTTGACTCTTTACGGACAAGACGCCCCGCCCCCGGATTCACAACCATACCCGGCCGCAGCACGGGTTTGACCTTACGGGAAGGCAGCAGTGGCGTCATGTTGGAAACTTTTTTCTGGGCATGAATAATATACACATTTCCCGTCATCAGACGGAATTTGCTGCCTAAACGATCTAACCAGCGGGCATGTTTAAATAGGTAATTACCACTCAATACGGGACAAAAACCCGCCGAAACAGTTTCGCACACTTCAAACCCCAACACACTCAGCCATTCGCGCACCCGCAAGGTCGAATAAAATTCGCAATGCCGGGCAGCAGGTTTGAACAAATGGCGTAATTGCCCCAAGCCCCGGAAACTCACCGGGTTAAACGCAATCAGGATGCAATGCCCTTCAGGCACCAATACCCGCTCAATTTCACGCAAAACCTGATGCGGATGAGTAGCGCAATCCAGCGCATGGGTGGCAATCACCAGATCAAGATTGTGTAAGGCAAAAGGCAAGTGTTCGGGTGTCCCCACCATACTGACAGCCTCACCCGGCACAGACCCCAAGGAGAACTGGCTGGCAATGCGGGACTCTTGTAAAAAGGAACATCTACCCGCCAGAACCCCCATTTCCAGCGCGTAATAGCCGAAAATATCGGTGCTCATACTGCTGACAATACTTTGCACTCGCGCCAAGGTCGCTTGACCTGCGGCGCTGGCATACCAATCCCGACAAGCATTGACACCAGATGGGGATAATGAGGTTGTGGGTGTAACGTTCAGCGATTTTTCCTTGTTCATTAGCATTATACGTATTATATTCGCGTCAGTTAGACTCATTATAAAAAATTATGCTAAGTGCTTGGTCTGTTCCAACGCGATCCTGACCAGCATTATAACGATGAATCTGAGCCAACATAAGAACTACAAGGCTCATGGGGTTTTAAACATGATAACAATAAGCAAATATGCTCTCCTAGCGGCATCTGCTGTAGCCGTGCTTACCAGCACAGGTTGCTCCAGCAACATGAACAAGCCCGATCTCGCGAGCAACAAGTCTGTATTGCGCAAGGCATCCCTACACACCAGCAACACAGTTGCCGCCAACGATGCCCAGCAAGCACTGCAAGCACAGAATCAAAAATCTGTGGTGGATGAAGACTTTGATACTTGGGATCGGGTATTCCAAGGTTTCAAGATCAACAATGAATACAGCAAACACCCCAGCGTACAACACTTCATCAACCATTACGGGCGCAACCCTGCCCAGCTCAATCTGTTGTCAGAACGTGCCAGCGTGTTTCTGCACATGATTGTGTATGAAACTGACCGCAGGGGAATGCCTAGCGAACTGGCGCTGCTGCCATTTGTAGAAAGTGCTTTTGACGCCGATGTTTTTTCCCATGCAGGCGCAGCGGGCTTATGGCAATTTATTCCCGACACCGGCCGACGTTATGGGCTGCAACAAGCCAAATCTTACGATGCGCGAATGGATCCCTTCGCCGCCACGAGTGCTGCTCTGGACTACCTGCAAAAGCTCAACAACGACTTTAACGGTGACTGGCTACTCTCATTAGCAGCGTATAACTGCGGCGAAAACCGGGTACAGCGTGAGATTGATCGCAACCGGGCTAAGGGGTTGCCCACCACGTTCTGGCACCTTTCTCTGCCGAAGGAGACCCGTGAATACGTCCCACGCTTGCTGGCTTTCAAGGAACTGACCAGCAACGCCAAGCAGTATGGCATCACCCTGTCGAATACGCCGAACCGCGCCCGTCTGGCACAATTACTGGTCAACAAGCCAGTGGATTTGCGTCAAGCCGCCTTACAGGCCGGGCTAGAACCGGACACACTGCTGGATTTGAACCCCTGTTTCCGCACTGGCATCACCACACCGCAATATTCCAACCGTATCGTCTTTCCACGTCAGCACGCCAACAAGCTGGTGCAGGTCATTGACGCACTACCACCCGCAGGTAGTCGGCAGATTTATGCCAGCAATTCCGCTACCGGCTATAACAAGCTGGCCACTACCCGTATCAAGAAAAAAAGTAGCACCTACGCCCAGGCAAAAACCAAAACCCATACGGTACGCCGGGGTGATACGCTACAAGCCATCGCCCAAAAGCATGGCACAACCGTGCAGGCATTGATGCAATACAACCGCAAACACTCTTCCAAGTTAAAAGTGGGTGAACATCTGGATGTTATCGCCTCACTGTCGGGAGCGAGAAACGCCTCATGAGCCAATTAATTGTCATGCTGGACAAACAAATCCTCAAGCGTATTGCGATCAAAACGACCAGCATTACCTTGGGGCGGCATGGCAAGTGCGATATTACCCTGCCCGATCGCACCATTAGCACCCACCATGCCCGTATTACCATACTGCGGGATGACTGTTTTCTGGAAGATACGCACAGCACCAATGGTACTTACGTCAATCGCTTATTGGTTGACCGCCATCTACTCGAAGATGGCGATATTATCAGCTTGGGAAAATATCACATCGTCTTCCGCTCTGAACAAGGGCTGGGGGTGCAACTCAAACGTCTGAGCCTGCACCCCAAGCTGATGGACTCAGGCTATGACGCTTGGCTACAAGTGATGAATGGCAGTAAAACAGGTTACATTATCCCGCTAAAAGACGAGCGGGTCGTGCTGGGCAACCAAACGACCGGGCAAATCCTGATTGAGCGTTCGCTACAGGGGCAGTATATTAAGCGGGAAAACGGTACGATGAATAATCATCGCAACCAAAGCCTTTCCCCCGGAAACACCTTCACAGTGGAAGGGGTTAATTTCCAGTTTTGCTTAAAGGAGCAAAATGCCAACAGTACCCCACTTGCCCCCAACTAAACTGCCGTTGCGACGTACCTTGCAGCAGCAACGTGCTGCCCTCCCTCCATCTGAACAAGTCCGCTTATCCCGACAAGCAGTACGCCACCTCAAAACACAACGCTGTTTCCGCAATGCCCGCCATATCGCCCTTTACCTGCCTGTCAGGGGGGAAGCCGACCCGCGCAAACTGCGTTATCAGGCATTACCCCGCCAACAATTCTACCTGCCGGTGCTATCACCTTTCCGGGATAGCCGTCTTTGGTTTGTACGTTGGGATGCAAAAACCCGTTTCCGCTTGAACCGTTTTCGCATTCCCGAGCCTTACCCCGTTTATCGGCATAGCCGCCCTGCCCGCTGGCTGGATATGGTGGTTACCCCGTTGGTGGCCTTTGATGCAAATGGTACACGCATGGGCATGGGCGGGGGATTTTATGACCGGACGTTTGCCTTCAAGCGTACCCAACGGCAGCCACAACGCCCACGTTTGTGCGGCTTCGCTTATCACTTCCAAAAAGCCGAGCATTTATGCCGACAACGATGGGATATTCCCTTGGATGCCGCCACTTCAGACGCTGGTTTTTTTCATTTGGGCACTGGCATATATTAGAATATGCTGATATAGTGTTTCCATGATCAGCGCTTAGCCTGATACGAATAACCGCTATAGGAGACATTGAAATGAAAAAATTACTGATTGGCTTGAGCCTGCTGGCTCTGACTGCTACCGCAAGTGCAAACGACTTTTTTGGTGGCAATAACGGCGAGTGGAAAATGGGTCCTTACGGCCCTTACTACGATGAAAGCGACTGGCCAGAGTGGACACCGATGTACTGGATGCAAGAAATGGCGGACAGCTTTGACAACAACGATGACAACTATGGCGGCAACAATGGTTTCATGGGTGGTATGCCATTCATGGGTAACAACAATATGCCGTTCATGGGCAACAATAACAACTACCCAATGATGGGCGGCGCTCCAATGGGCTACGGTGCACCGATGGGTTATGGCGCTCCGATGATGGGCGCACCCATGCCGATGGCTCCCATGCAAGCACCAATGATGCAGCCAATGCCGCAGATGCAACCGATGCCGATGCAGGCAATGCCGCAGCAAATGCCAATGCCAACTGCACCGGGCGCAACACCAGGCCCTGCTGCTAACTAATTCCAGCAAGAGCAGTTATACTACACAGGCCGGTTTATCCGGCCTGTTTTCGTATTAGCGTGACCCACTAGAAGGGAGAGGAAAACCATGAAAAAAATGATTGCAAGCATCGTCCTGGCAAGCATCGCAGGCAGCGCCAATGCAGGCGGTTGGGGCTTTGACAATTTCGATATGAACCCGAACATGAATTGGGGCAATAACCAGTCATGGGGCAATGGCCCCGGCAACGGTTTCAACATGGGCAACGGCGGCCCATCATGGGGTGGCGGCCCGAACATGGGCTGGGGTAACGGTTCCAGTATGCCTTTCAACTGGGGCAACAATACTATGCCGTGGAACAGCGGTTCCAGTATGCCCTTCTGGAACAATCGCGGTTCCAACATGCCCTTCAACTGGAACAACGGCCCTTCCTGGAATGGCTCCAACATGCCCTTCAACTGGAGTAATGGTCCGTCGTTTAACAGTGGCCATAACTTCCCCTCACGCTACCCACGTCCGGTAGCCCCCTTCGGGATGCAGCCCGATATGAACGGCATGAACCTGAATAATGGTTTGCCACCGTTCATGGTTCCACCAGAACCACCCGCAGCACCCACTGCTCCAGGCGCAGCAGCTCCCGCACCAGCTTCTGAAAGCACGGCTTCCGGCGCTCCAACACCTCCCGCGCCATTCCCTGCGACTGCACCGAGTGCAATGCCAACAACGCCGGACACCACACCTCCAACATCCACAGCACCCGGACCTGTTGCACACTAAACCCGGTAACACTGAGGGCGTGCGTATAATCACGCCCTCTATTTTCCAAGGAAGGAAACACCTTGCTAAGCTACCGACATGCCTTTCACGCGGGCAATCATGCCGATGTCATTAAACATCTGGTGCTGGTGTTGACGCTGGACTACTACCAGCGCAAAGACAAACCTTTTTGGTACATTGATACTCACGCAGGCAGCGGCCTTTATCGGCTAAGCAGCGCGGAATCCCAAAAAACCCGCGAATTTGCCCACGGCATCCAGACATTGTGGAATGCCAGTGACTTGCCCGATGAATTGCTGCCTTATGTAAACCTGATCCGCTCACTCAACCCGCCGCCGTCACTCGACTATTACCCCGGCTCACCGTGGCTGGCAGCGCAGTTACTGCGGAAACAGGATCAGTTACGCCTGTTTGAATTACACCCCAACGATTTCAGCGCACTGGATAACAATCTGGGGCATGACAAGCGCATCCAAATCAGCAAACAGGATGGCCTGAAGGGTTTACTGGGCTTGTTGCCACCGATTACCCGGCGGGCTGTTACTCTGATTGACCCCTCTTACGAATTGAAAACAGATTACAGCGATGTTGTGACCACACTTGCCAAAGCCTACCAACGCTTTGCGACTGGCACTTACTTGCTGTGGTATCCGGTCATTGAACGCCAGCGGGTCAAGCAAATGATCCAGGGATTGCAACAGACCGGCATTGCAGGCATCTTGCAGATTGAGTTTTGCCCAGTAGCCGATAGCGCCGGGCTGGGGATGAGTGGCAGTGGCCTGTTCGTCATCAACCCACCGTGGTTATTAGCTAAACAGATGCAAACCCTATTACCGTGGTTACACCAGAAAATGGCCGACGCCAACGGGCATTTTACCGTGACTCACATCACCCCCGAAAAAAACACCTGACACACCAAAGGACAAACACATGCAATACTGGCTGATGAAATCAGAACCCGATGTGTTCGGCATTGACGACTTACAAAAAGTGGGTATCGAACCGTGGGACGGTGTGCGCAACTATCAGGCGCGTAACATGATGCGGGATCAAATGCAGGTCGGCGATCAGGTCTTCTTTTACCATTCCAACTGTGACGTACCCGGTATTGTCGGTGTCGCCGAAATTGCCACCCAAGGTTACCCCGATGACACTGCGGTAAACCCGGAGGCGAAATACTTTGACCCCAAAAGTGACCCCAACAAACCACGCTGGTATCGGGTCGATGTGAAGTTTGGGCGTAAACTGAAACGCACCATCAGCCTGCGCGAGTTACGCGAACAAACGGCTCTGGAAAACATGCCACTGGTACGTAAAGGTTGCCGCCTGTCTGTCATGCCGGTCACGGCTGACGAGTGGCAAGCCATCCTTGCCCTCGAATAGCACACCCACCCCCGGGTTTTTACGGTTTCTTGTCGCCAGCACCGGGCTTGCAGGCGGCTGCGCCAGGGCCAAACAGCGGGCAAAAGTCGGCGGGTAAGTCAGCAGGCAACTCAACTTTTGGTGCAGTATCCGGTACTGCTTCAACACCTCCCCGACTAGTCGCAACGGTGTGGGTAGATTCTGGCTTGCTAGCATTAAAACGTGACAAGCGTAAATTATGGAAAACACGCTTGGCCTCCCAATAATCCTTTTGATATTGGTGGCTAGCCAACACTTCCTGCTGATTTTCCGCAGTCAAACCCAAGCCTTCCACCACGTTATCCATTGCCGACAGTTGCAGTAAAATAGCGTCTGCCTTGGCAACCAGACTGGAATGTTTATCATACCCTTCCAGCGCCATTTTCTCTTGCACCTCGAACTCATGCTCCAAGTCACCCAGTAGGGTCTCCTGCTGTTTATACGCCAGCGGCAGCACAATCCCGCTTTGAGGGGTATCCTGAACCACCACTTCCGACACCGCAGAATCGTGCGAAACGTAAAGCGACAAGGCCGCAATCGCGGCAATACCGAAGAGCAGTAACGGCAAAATAACCCGCAACACACCCTCCAATTTTTCCTGGATGGAAGGTTCTGGCAAGTCTTGTTTAATAACTAATTTTGGCATGAGGGGTTCCACCTGATTGATCTGACTCATTGCAGCAGCATTATGCCAACATAACATTTCTCTATTTTTCTACCAGTCGCTGATGGACAAAACGCGGGGTTTTACGTGTATACGGGAGATTGGACTTATATAAACCTGAATGCGCTCTGAATGCAATACAAATAAGCAACGCTACCGGGGAAGGTAGCTTTTTGCTTAAAATATAGACTTAAATAGCGTGACTATTAGGCTGCGCGGGGGGAACAGTGGATGGTGCAGGGGGCGTATCCAGCGGGGCTGTCAGTTCCTTCTTCAACTGATCAACGCCTTGTTTCAGGCTCTTGTTTAACTCATCCACACTTTTAGCTAATGAGCTATCAAGATCTTTCAGACCATTTTCCATGAAAATATTTAATTGGTCGACCACGGCTCCCATCGCACCGCTGACCATCGAGCCCATGGTCTTTTGTACATCAACTTGCCAGACATCTTTATTGCGCACCAGAACGGTACGCACCGGGATGATCATGTCACCTTTCTCACCACCATACAATACGGTGGCGACTTCAGCGCTTGTACCCTCCACCTTGATTTCACCGGTTTCAAAACGTTTGGCGAAGACACTCTTGCTGCCCAGAAATTGCAAGTATTGGGCACTTTCCCACGTTGTCAGGTCTTTTGCAGTGTTCATGTCATTATTCAACACAGCTTGCCAGAACTTATCAGCCACTTGACGAGCCTGTTGCGATTCCGAAGAAAAGATACAACCAGACAGCCACAAACTGATCATCAGTAAATAGACCCCGGATAACCAACGTTTAGTGTGCATCGCTCAGACTCCCGCAAAGTACAGCATCATCATCGACACCCGTCAGCAAGGTTTGCCGAATGGTGTTTTCCAGTAGGACATTATCGGCGACTGATACCCTGACTTTACAGTAATTAGGGGTATAGCCGGTATAAATACGCTGCCCATCGTCACTGACCCGTCCGTATTCCCATAATACTGGCACGGTCTGACCGAGCTGTTGTTGCAACCAAACGTACTTCAGGCGTTCGCCAAGGCCATGCAGGGCTTGGCTGCGGGCTTTTTTGAGCGCATCAGTCACTTGATCGGGCAAACGCGCTGCCTTGGTACCTTCACGGATGGAATAACTGAAAATGTGCAGGTGACCAAAACCGACGGATTCGACATACGCCAGCGTCTGTTCCCATTCCTCATCGGTTTCGCCGGGGAAACCCACGATAATATCAGTGGTCACATTGAAACCGGGCACACTGCGCCGCGCTTCTGCAACCAGTGCCGCAAACTCGGTGGTTTTGCAGCGCCGCGCCATACGTCGCAATACTGAATCGGCACCACTTTGCAACGGCAAATGCATGTGCGGCATCAGACGGGGATTACTGAACAACGCAAAGAAATCGTCCGGCAAATCCCACGGTTCCACCGAAGCAAAGCGGATGCGGGGAATATCGGTTTCCCGCAGGATAGCCTGCACCAGCGCATACAGGGATGTTTGGGTATCGCTGCCATACCCACCGACATGCACCCCAGCCAAGACAATTTCCTGAATGCCCTGCTGATGTAGCGTATTGATTTCGGCAATAATATCGGCTTCAGTGCGACTGCGCTCATCACCCCGCGCCACCGTCACAATGCAAAAGGTACAGCGGTAACGGCAACCATCCTGAATCTTGATGAAAGCGCGGTGACGCCCACGGATAAAGAGTGGTGCTTCGCCCGGCTCAGTGGCAATCGCGGGCATGACCGGCAACGCGAAGTGTTGCATGACGGTTTGCGGAAGCTGGTCTTTTTCGGTATTGGGCACTACCAAATCGACACCCAAGGTTTGGGCAACTTCAGCAGCTTGCAGGCTAGCGTAACAACCGCTTACCACCAGTTTGGCAGCAGGGTTTTCTCGATAGAGGCGATGCATGAGGCGGCGGGACTTGCCCGACGCCTCGTTGGTCACAGCACAGGTATTGAGCACCAGCACGTCGGCATCCGGCGCATCCGGGACAATGTCATGTCCGCCTGCGCGAAACTGTTGCGACCACTGTTCTAATTCTGCCTCATTCAGACGGCATCCCAATGCTTTTAAATGGACTTTCATGTACCTACTTTACAAATTCTCAGGGTGGGTCTCAACCTTGGCTGTCTCACGCAACCCTTTCAAAAAGGCTTCGAGTTCACGTGAGCCGGTGCTTTGGCTGTAAATAACATCAGCATCTGCACCCAAAGTGGCATCGCCTGCTTTGACTGCTTTCACAGCAAGCAGTGCATAATCACCGTTAGCCAAGGCAACACTCCCCCATGTCCACTTGCTTGCAGTCGGATGTGCCAAGGAAAATGCCTGATTCAGCACTTCCGGGGAGAGCTTGGTATCGGTGCGCCCCACTAGACCCGGCTTTTCAACCGCTGTCTCTACACCCAAGCCGGTAGCGCTCAAAGCAGCACCCCACGCTTGGGTTTCTGTCAATTTTTTCAGTAACTCTTCGCCTTTTTGGGCAGTGAGCTTACGGGTTTCCTGTGCCAACAGTGCAGTACGAATTTCCTCGCGTACACTATCCAACGGCTTTTGGGTTGCTGCTTCATGATTGACCACACGAATGACCACCGCACTGCCGTCCTCCAACTCCAGCAAGTCGGAATTTTTGCCAGACTTCAGTACGTCTTCACTGAAGGCAGCCGCCCGTACTTTGTTGTTCGCGGCAATGCCCTGCCCTTGCACCGGGGTGATCCAGTCAGTTTGTTGCACACTCAGCCCCGTTTCCTTGGCGGCTGGCGCTAAATCACCGTCTTGCTCATAGACAACACGCCCCAGAATCTCACCCTTGTCGAGGAAGGCTTTTTCTGCCTGATCCTTGCGGTAATCTTCTTCAGCGACAGCACGCGCTTCTTCAAAAGTTTGGGGCTTGACCGGGTTGATGGCGGTGACGCGGATAATTTCATAACCGGCTTCGGTTTTAACAGGCTCGGACATTTCCCCCGCTTTCAGGGCAAACACAGCCTTCTCAAACTCAGGCCCCCAATCGCCCGCGACAATAGCGCCCATCTGACCGTCTTTTTCGGCGGTGATTTTGTCATCAGAATCGGCGCGTGCAATCGCTTCAAAAGTACGGGTTCCAGCCTTGATTTCAGCATATAGCGCGTCAATGCGCTTTTTGGCATCAGCATCCTTCGCGGGGTCTTCAACACTCACCAAAATATGACTGGTGATATGCTCTTCCGGCTGCGCGTAATGGGCAGCGTTATCATTAAACCAGGCTTTCAGTGCTGCTTCATCCACTTGCACCTTAGTGGCGAGATCACCGCGCTTAAGTTCCACATAGGCTAACTGCGCACGCTCATCGGTCATGTAGGCAGCCTTGTTTTGCTCGTAGTACTGGGCAATCTGGGCATCCGTGACTTGCGCTTGCGTCTGGAAATCAGCCTGTTTCAAGGTAAACACTTCCACGTCACGCTGCTGGTTACGCAATGCCTGATACTGCTCTGCTTCGGCTTTCGGCAAGAACGCTGTACCCAACACAGACTCACGTAATTGCTGCTGAGTCAGGTCAGCACGTACCTGTGCCTCAAACTCGACCGGGCTGCGGCGTTGCATCTTGAGGAAGTTTTCATAGGTCGCCTGATCGAATTTTCCGTCTTTCTGGAAAACCTCAATCTCGGAGATCGCATCCGCCACTTCCTGATTGCTGGCGCGGTAGCCACCCTCACGAATCTTTTGCTGGACGAGTGTCTGGTTGATCACGGAATCCAGTGCATTGCCTTTCAGCATTTCATCCATGCCATCGGGTAACTTGCCACCAAATTGCTGCTTCATTTGCAATAAGGCGTTTTGCACGGTTTTTACGGGAATTTCTTCACCGTTGACGACTGCTGCCGACAGTTTGCCGCCGCCCCCTTGCAGGTAGTCATAAATGCCGGTAAGTGCGAATGGAACGATGATGATGCCTACGATAGCGTAAGCAATCCAGCCTTTGGCTTTGTCATGAATTGATTGCAGCATGGTCTTTTACGTTTTTGTGAGTAATGTTGATTGATGAACGATTAATGCGCACGCCCCACGCACGCAAGAACGCAATCATACAGGAAGAAAGGGGGGGATGAAATGGAAATAGTTGGCGGAGCGGACGGGACTCGAACCCGCGACCCCCGGCGTGACAGGCCGGTATTCTAACCAACTGAACTACCGCTCCGCGATGTTGTAAACAACTTGAAACAAATAAAAAGGATGCTGCAAGAGCATCCTTAATCTAAATAGTTGGCGGAGCGGACGGGACTCGAACCCGCGACCCCCGGCGTGACAGGCCGGTATTCTAACCAACTGAACTACCGCTCCGCGATAAAACTTGAATGACGATGGTGGGTAGTGAGGGGCTCGAACCCCCGACATTCGCCTTGTAAGGGCGACGCTCTACCAACTGAGCTAACTACCCGTCGTTCATCAGAGGCCGCTACTGTACAGCATCTTTTAGCGCTTTGCCAGC
This sequence comes from Thiothrix litoralis, assembly GCF_017901135.1. Classification (NCBI taxonomy): domain Bacteria; kingdom Pseudomonadati; phylum Pseudomonadota; class Gammaproteobacteria; order Thiotrichales; family Thiotrichaceae; genus Thiothrix; species Thiothrix litoralis. The sequence goes on from NZ_CP072801.1 coordinate 2,510,523, forward strand.
CTTAAATGAAGGAATTTTTGCAGAAGCGATAGAAATTGTTTCTCCAGTACGCGGATTACGGCCTGAACGTGCTTGACGCTCACGCACCAGGAATGTACCAAAGCCAACCAAAGCCACTTGGTCGCCATTTTTCATTGAATCACTGATAACTTCAACGAAAGCCTTGAATGCACGATCGGTATCGGCCTTGGTCAGACCGGACTTCTCTGCTACTGCATCAATCAATTCTGATTTATTCATAGAAACTTTCCTTATGAATTCATTATAGGGGAAAACCAAAACACTCCTGCCACTACGGTCAGCAGAGCCACCCATGCGGATACGCCCGACAGTTATACCAGCGACATCTAAAATATGTCAACAAAATGACGGACTTCAAGCACACAGAAACATTTCAAATCTCAGTGTAAACATATTAATGCTGTCTTGCGGGATTGGTTTCCTCTTCTTCGGCAGCCACAGCGGGCGTTGAAGATTGATTTTCAGCATCATCATCCAGGTCTTCATCGTCAGCTAACGGTATTGGAGGGTGCTCCAAAGCCAGTGCCAACACTTCATCAATCCACTTGACCGGGCGAATCTCCAGACCTTTTTTCACATTGTCGGGCACTTCTGCGAGGTCTTTTTCGTTTTCCTTGGGAATCAGCACCAGCTTGATGCCACCACGGTGTGCAGCCAGCAATTTCTCCTTCAGTCCACCGATGGGCAACACTTCACCACGCAAGGTGATTTCACCGGTCATCGCCACATCAGCACGCACTGGAATTTGCGTCATAGCGGATACCATCGCCGTTACCATGCCTACACCCGCGCTAGGGCCGTCTTTAGGCGTTGCCCCTTCCGGCACATGGATATGGACATTATTCTTGCGCAGTGACTTGCGGGTAATGCCCAGCAAGCGTGCACGGCTTTTAACCACTGTTTCAGCCGCGTGGATGGATTCCTTCATCACCTCACCCAAGCGCCCAGTGCTTTTGATCATGCCGCTACCGGGCAGCAGTGCACTTTCAATCGTCAATAATTCACCACCCACTGAAGTCCACGCCAGCCCGGTGACTTGACCCACCTGATTGCTCTTGTCAGCGCGACCGTAGTCGAAACGTTTCACGCCAAGATACTTTTCAATGTTACGCGGGGTAACGGAAGTCTTTTTCTTGTCATTCAACAAGTGGTCTTTGACAGCTTTACGGCACAGCTTGGATATTTCACGATCCAGATTACGTACCCCCGCCTCACGGGAGTAGTGGCGGATAACGTCCATAATCGCGCTGTCACTGATGGTCAACTCGCCTTTTTTCAAGCCATTGGCTTTGAGCTGTTTCGGCACCAAGTAATTTTTGGCAATGTTGAGTTTTTCATCTTCGGTATAACCGGGGATGCGGATCACTTCCATACGATCCAACAATGGCCCAGGAATGCGCATACTGTTGGATGTCGCCACGAACATGACATCGGACAGGTCGAAATCGACTTCCAGATAATGGTCGGCGAACGTGTGGTTTTGTTCCGGGTCAAGCACCTCCAGCAAAGCAGAGGATGGGTCACCCCGGAAATCGGTCGCCATTTTGTCGATTTCATCCAGCAAGAACAAGGGGTTACGCGTCCCTACTTTGGTCAGGTTCTGGACAATTTTACCCGGCAATGAGCCAATGTAAGTGCGGCGATGACCACGGATTTCAGCTTCATCACGTACTCCGCCCAGCGCCATACGGGTAAATTTGCGCCCAGTCGCACGGGCGATGGATTGCCCCAGTGAGGTTTTACCCACACCCGGCGGCCCTACCAAACACAGGATAGGTCCTTTAATTTTTTTGACCCGTTGTTGCACGGCAAGGAATTCGAGAATGCGTTCTTTGACTTCTTCCAGCCCGAAATGGTCTTCGTTGAGAACCTTTTCAGCATCAGGCAGGCTATTGTTAACTTTGGATTTTTTCTTCCAAGGCAGATTGACCAGCCAGTCGATATAGTTACGCACGACGGTTGCTTCGGCTGACATCGGCGACATCATTTTGAGTTTTTTCAGTTCGGCTTCGGCTTTGTCTTTGGCCTCTTTAGGCATACCAGCCGCTTCGACCTTACGCGTCAGCTCTTCCATTTCATTGGGCGCGGCATCGTCCATCTCACCCAGTTCTTTCTGGATAGCCTTGATCTGCTCGTTCAGGTAATACTCGCGCTGGCTACGCTCCATTTGCTGCTTGACGCGCCCACGGATTTTCTTTTCTACCTGCAACAGGTCGATTTCGCCTTCTACCAGTTCCATCAGGTACTGAACGCGCTCTTCCACATCCAGCATTTCCAGAATCTTTTGTTTTTCAGCAATTTTCAGACCAAGGTGGGCAGCAATGGTATCTGCCAAGCGTACCGGGTCATCAATACTGGACAGTGAGGACAGGATTTCCGGTGGGACTTTCTTGTTGAGTTTGACGTATTGCTCAAACAGGCTGACCAGTGAGCGACTCAGCACATCAATCTTGCGACTGTCACCCGATACGGAAGCAGACACCTTGACCCGTGCAGCGGAGAAATCACCATCATTATCAATGGAGATGATTTCGGCACGCTCCAGCCCTTCTACCAGTACTTTCAGCGTACCATCCGGCAACTTCAGCAATTGCAGAATCGTGGCAAGGGTTCCCATGGTATGCACATCATCCAGATCAGGGGCGTCGACCTCGGCACTTTTTTGCGCAACCAACAGGATTTGCTTATTGCTGTCCATGGCCATATCCAGCGCCTGGATGGACTTATTGCGCCCTACAAACAAGGGAATAACCATGTGTGGATAGACCACGACATCACGCAAAGGTAAAACAGGAACGATGATTGATTCAGCCATAATAAGCACTCACTGTGGCGGATAGAAAGGTTGTGTGCCGGGGCACATCACCCCGACACAACCAACAAAGGTTACTGGGCAAGGTTACTCGCCAGATGCCATTTGTTGCTGCGGCTCGACATTTTCGTAGATCAGGTAGGGTTGGGACTCGCCTTTGACGACCGATTCATCCACCACTACTTTGCTGACGTTTTGTTCTGATGGCAGGTCATACATGGTATCCAGCAGGATTTTTTCCAGAATGGAACGTAAACCACGAGCGCCGGTTTTGCGCTCCATCGCCTTGCGGGCAATGGAATGCAGTGCATCATCACGGAAGACCAGTTCAGCGCCTTCCATCTCGAACAGCTTGCCGTATTGTTTGGTCAAGGCGTTGCGTGGTTCGGTCAGGATTTGTACCAGTGCAGTCTCATCCAGCTCTTCCAGCGTTGCAATCACGGGTAAACGCCCGACGAACTCAGGAATCAGACCGTAATGCACCAAGTCTTCTGCTTCGATGTCCTTGATGACTTCACCGAAACTGCGTCCTTCTTCCGGTGTTTTGACCTTGGCGGAGAAACCAATGCTGCCCTTTTCAGTACGGCGACGGATGACTTTATCCATCCCGGAGAAGGCACCGCCAACGATGAACAGAATGTTACGGGTATCCACTTGCAGGAATTCCTGTTGCGGATGTTTACGCCCACCTTGTGGTGGTACAGAAGCAACCGTACCTTCAATCAGCTTCAACAGTGCTTGCTGCACGCCTTCACCGGAAACATCACGGGTGATCGACGGGTTATCAGCCTTGCGGGAAATTTTGTCGATTTCGTCGATGTAGACAATGCCGGTCTGGGCTTTTTCCACATCGTAATCGCATTTTTGCAGCAATTTTTGGATGATGTTTTCCACATCCTCACCCACATAACCGGCTTCGGTCAGGGTGGTTGCATCGGCGATGGTGAACGGTACATTTAGCAAACGCGCTAGCGTTTCTGCCAGCAAGGTTTTACCGCTACCGGTTGGGCCAATCAGCAAAATATTACTTTTTGCCAGTTCAACCTCGTCCTTACCACCTGTCTTTTTGTACAGGCGCTTGTAATGGTTGTAAACGGCAACGGATAGTACCCGCTTAGCCAATTCCTGACCAATGACGTATTCATCAAGATTGCCTTTGATCTCACGCGGCGTCGGCAGGGAAGATTGTTCATCAGCCCCTTGAGCGGTGTGCATTTCCTCTTGAATAATGTCATTACACAAATCGACACATTCATCGCAAATGAATACCGAAGGGCCAGCGATCAATTTACGCACTTCATGCTGGCTTTTCCCGCAGAAAGAGCAATACAGCAATTTGCCGCTATCTTGATCGCCTCTTCTATCTTTACTCATCAGAACCTCTATCCTGTGCCGTTTCCCGACACATCAACGATGTAAACCAAAGGACTATGTTGTGTCCGTATGCCTATTTTCAAGCGCTATTATTGTAATAAACTTGCCTTTTGACAAGAATACTCGGCTTTCACAAGTATTTTACGCTTCTTTTCCTGAAAAACACCTGTCCAGACGCGAAAACAGCCTGTAAATACAGGCTGTTTTCTGACAAATGGTGGGTAGTAACATCAAAATGACTAGGTGCGAACCATCAAGACCTCATCAATCAGGCCGTATTCGCGTGCTGCTTCCGCATCCATAAAGTTGTCACGGTCGGTATCTTGCTCAATACGCTCGACTGTTTGCCCCGTATGCCCGGCCAATACTTTATTTAATACCGCCCGCATTTTAAGAATTTCACGCGCTTGTATTTCAATGTCCGATGCCTGACCACGTGAACCACCTGACGGCTGGTGAATCATGACGCGGGAATGTGGCAATGCGAAACGCTTGCCCGGCTCACCCGCTGCCAACAACACAGCACCCATGCTAGCTGCCTGACCAATACATAACGTACTGACATGCGGCTTGATGAACTTCATAGTGTCGTAAATTGCCATACCTGCGGTAATCACGCCACCCGGAGAGTTGATATACAAGTGAATATCTTTTTCTGGGTTTTCGGATTCGAGGAACAACAATTGCGCCACGATGAGGTTCGCCATGTAATCTTCGACTTCACCCACGCAGAAAATGACCCGTTCCCGCAGCAAGCGCGAGTAAATGTCAAAAGCGCGTTCGCCACGAGCGGATTGCTCGATAACCATGGGAACGCCAACGGCGCGTGGTTCATCCGGGTTTCTTACAAACATTACAACCTACCTTATTTGCGTGCTGGAATTCAGGCTTGAGCCTGTTCTGGCTTTTTAGGGTTCATGACGCTATCGAAGTCGCGGGTTTCATCCGTCACAGTGGCTTTTTCCATCACCCAATCTACAATCATTTCTTCCATGACAGCGGCTTCAATGGTCTGCATGGCTTGACGGTTAGTGCGATAGTAGTTTTTCAGCTCGTCTGGATCTTCATAGCTGGCAGCTACGGTTTCCAGCATTGCCTCTACGCGTGCAGGGTCACGTTGCAGGCTGTTCTGACGAATCACTTCACCCACAATCAAACCCAGCTTCACGCGGCGCTCTGCTTGCGGTGCAAACAACTCGTCGGGAATATTATCAGCCTTGGAACCGGTGTTTTGCGAGAACTCATCACGAACGTAACGGATTTCATCCGTCACCAGTGCTTTAGGAATATCAATGGCGTGCAGATCAGCCAAACCATCCATCACCTGCTGCTTGAGCTGGGTTTTGATGGCATTGCTGAGTTCGCGCTGCATGTTCTTTTTCACTTCAGCACGGAATTCGTCAACCGAACCACCTTCCAGACCAAACTTGGTGATGAAGTCAGCATTCACTTCCGGCAGCACAGACTCACGCACTTTTTTCAGGGTCAGTTTGAACTGAGCCGTTTTGCCTTTCAGGTTCTCAGCGTGGTAGTCCTCAGGGAAAGCCACATCAATGGTCTTCTCTTCGCCAGCTTTCATGCCAACCAGACCTTCTTCAAAGTCTTTCAACATGCGACCTGCGCCAAGTTCCACTGAATAGTCTTGAGCAGCACCGCCGTCAAAGGCTGCGCCATCAACGGAACCGTCGAAATCAACGTTCACCATATCGCCAACCGCAGCGGCGCGGTCAACGTCGTTCCATGCCTGATTTTGCTTGCGGATGACATCAATCATTTTGTCGAGGTCAGCATCGGCAATGTCTGCAACAGGACGAGTAATGCTCAGGGTTTCAACACCCGCAATCACTACTTCCGGGTAAACTTGGAAACTAGCGACGAATTCAAGATCCTTACCCGCTTCCATGGTTTTCAGGTCAATTTCCGGCAAACCCGCTACACGCAGATTTTCCTGCTTGGCTGCATCCTGAAAGGTGGAGCCAAGCAATTTCTCAACCACCTCATAACGTACCGAATCTGCATAGCGCTTTTTCACGACCGCGAAGGGCACCTTACCAGGACGGAAACCGTCAATCTTGACCTTACCGACCATGCCCTTCAGGCGCTTTTCCACTTCCTGATCAATCTGTTGGGCAGGTACTGCCACAGTCATTTTGCGGTCGATGTTACCGGTTGTTTCGACAGAAAATTGCATGTAAAAACCTCGTTACGGGCCTGGCATCTGCCGATGCAGGGCAGCTTGTCATTTAAAATCAAGGGGTAAGATATGGTGCGAAAAGAGAGACTCGAACTCTCACGCCTTGCGGCGCTGGTACCTAAAACCAGTGCGTCTACCAATTCCGCCATTTTCGCATGTATCTATAAAAGATGGACTCCGGGCAGCAAACCAAAGCAGGGAATCACAAAGGAGGCAATTATACACAGCGTATCGGCTTTTGCATAATATTTGAAGCGGGAAAAAGTGGGGTGGCTGATGGGGCTCGAACCCACGACCACCGGAATCACAATCCAGTGCTCTACCAACTGAGCTACAGTCACCATAAAACATTGTCATCTGCGGGGCTACGAAATGGCGCGCCCGGCAGGGCTCGAACCTGCAACCTACGGCTTAGAAGGCCGTTGCTCTATCCGTTGAGCTACGGGCGCAAGTAAGAGGTGAAAATTGGTCGGAATAGAGGGATTCGAACCCCCGACCCCCTGTACCCAAAACAGGTGCGCTACCAGGCTGCGCTATATTCCGATGCTCAAGCGTTACAAAATACGCTGTACTTTGTTCCTCGATCAAGAGCGCGAACTATACGTAGTATAGGTGTTTGCGTCAAGCCCTGCATCAGACTTTTTATGCAGCTTTCGCTGAAGCCGCTTTCAAGGCTACAACATTTCCCCTCTCAGGCTCGCTTTCGCCATCATCGGCCGTGGCATCCGCTTGGCTGGCTGGTGCTGCGACTTCCTCTTTGCGCCCGTGACGTTCGTAGAGGAATTTCAGCACCGCATGACGGCAACGAATGTATTCAGGCAATTCCGCCATTTCCACACGATTACGCGGGCGTGGCAGATTCACTTCCAGAATCTCACCCACAGACGCCGCAGGGCCATTGGTCATCATCACGATACGGTCGGAAAGCAGCACGGCTTCATCCACATCATGGGTAATCATGATCACGGTGTTGCCCAAGTCGGCCTGGATTTCCATCATAGAATCCTGCAAATGAGCGCGAGTCAAGGCATCAAGTGCGCCGAAAGGCTCGTCCAGCAGCAGCACCTGTGGTTCCATCGCCAACGCACGCGCAATGCCCACACGCTGCTTCATACCCCCTGAAATTTCATCCGGGCGCTTGTGCATGGCGTGATCCATGTGTACCAGATGCAGGTTGTGCTCGATCCATGCCTTCATTTCGGCCTTGGACTTTTTGCCTTTGAAGACCTGCTTCACCGCCAACTCGACGTTTTCATACGCGGTCAGCCACGGCAGTAGGGAATGGTTCTGGAACACGACGGCGCGTTCTGGCCCCGGCTCATCCACTTCCCGCCCGTCAAGGATCACACCGCCCTCAGTGGCTTTATACAGCCCGGCGACGATATTCAACACAGTCGATTTGCCGCAGCCGGAATGCCCGATGATGGACACGAATTCGCCTTTGTTAATACGTAGATTTACCTTATCCAGCGCCCGGTACGGCCCTTGTGGCGTTGGGAAGTCGATGGATACCTGTGAAATCAACAGATGATCTGCTTGGTTTGTCGTGGTTGTCATCAGTCGTGCGCGAGATACCCCTGCCTTTAGGCATGGGTAGGGATAGCGCGTCGGCGACAGCCGACCCTCTTCTCGCTCCTCCGTTTGGTTTGCTATCTTCGGTTGTTGACTCTTCACGAAATATACGATATTTTGTGAATAATGAAAACTAAACGCGCCTACCAATTCCGATTCTACCCAGACCCACAACAAGAAACGTTGCTGGCTCAGACGTTCGGTTGTGTGCGCTACGTTTACAACAGCATCTTGCGTTACCGCACGGATGCCTACTATCAGGCTCAGGAAAAAGTTGGGTACACGAAAGCGAGTTCCCAACTGACTGCCATCAAAAAACTGCCTGAAGCTACTTTCCTGAACGACGTTTCCAGTGTTCCGCTGCAACAATGCTTGAGGAATCAGCAAACGGCGTTCAAAAACTTCTTTGAAGGTCGGGCAAAATACCCTGTCTTCAAATCTAAAAAGCACCGCCAATCGGCTGAATTCACGTACCGCGCGTTCAGCTACCGTGACGGTGAATTGAAACTGGCGAAGTGCGATAAACCGCTGAATATCAAGTGGAGTCAGGCACTTCCGGCTGACCCCACCACGGTTACTGTTTCCAAAGATCAGGCCGGACGCTATTTTGTGTCTTGCTTGTGTGAATTTGAACCCACGCTGTTGCCCGTCACCGATAAAAAGGCAGGCATTGACGTGGGCATCAAGGATTTGTTCGTTACCTCTGACGGTTTTAAATCCGGTAATCCCCGCCACACCGCACAACACGCGGCTAAACTCGCGAAGTACCAACGCCGTCTTGCCAAGAAGACACTCGGCAGCAAGAACCGGTTGAAAGCTAAACGCAAGGTCGCCCGTGTTCACGCGAAAATTTCCGATGACCGTTCGGACAACTTGCACAAGTTGTCCCGCAAACTGATTAACGAGAACCAAGTGGTTTGTGCTGAAAACCTCGCCGTGAAGAACATGATTAAGAACCCAACGTTAGCCAAGCACATTGCGGATGCAAGTTGGGGTGAGTTCACTCGCCAGCTTGCGTACAAAGCTGGCTGGTACGGGAGGACATACGTTGAGATAGGGAGATTCTTCCCGTCCACTAAACGCTGTTCCTGCTGTGGGTTCGTGAAAGAAAACATGCCGCTGGACGTGCGATCGTGGGAGTGCCCCGAATGCGGCACAACCCACGACCGTGACGTGAATGCAGCACGTAACATTTTAGCCGCCGGGCTGGCGGTGTTAGCCTTTGGAGAGAATGTTAGTGGCGATGGCATTTCGGTGTCGTCGTCCTGTTCTCGGTGAATTAGGAATCCCCCGGCTTTAGCCGTGGGGAGTAGTCAAGTGTATTCTCCTTCAATCCATTAACGCAGCGCGGCGCTTTTATCCCAAGAAAAATGGCGTTGCAGCAGCAACATGCCACGATCCAGCGCGAAACCGATCAGGCCGATCACAATCACCGCCACGATAATGCGCCCGAGGGAATTGGAACTGCCGTTCTGGAACTCATCCCACACGAATTTGCCCAAACCGGGGTTTTGCGCGAGCATTTCCGCCGCAATCAACACCATCCACGCAATGCCCAGTGACAGGCGCAGGCCGGTGAAAATCATCGGAATGGCGGAAGGCAGCACGATCTTGCGTACATGCGTCCACCAGCTCAGGCGCAGCACCTTGCTGACGTTCTGCAAATCCTTGCTGATATTGGCTACGCCGACGGTGGTATTAATAATGGTCGGCCACAAGCAGCACAGCAGTACCGTCAGCGCCGAAGTAACGAATGATTTGGCAAACATCGGATCATCCGACACATAAACCGCGCTCACGATAATGGTCACAATCGGCAACCACGCCAGCGGTGAAACGGGTTTGAATAACTGGATCAGCGGATTGATGGCGGAATACACCGTCTGACTCAACCCGGCAACGATGCCGAGTGGAATCGCAATCAACCCCGCCAGCACAAAGCCCGTCATCACAGTGAAAATGCTCGTCCAAATCTGGTCAAAAAACGTTGCCTTACCGGTGTAGGGGCGAATCGTCACGTCAGCTTTCGGGTCTTCTTTCAGTGCCTCGGTGTTACGTTCTTCCTGACGTTGATAAAAATCAGCCTCTTTCTGGCGAGCGGCCTGATGCTCTTCCACCAAGCCTTCAAACTGGTCGAACACCTGCACCGGGCCGGGAACAGCGCCGAGCGAGGTCACAATTTTGGGTGCACCTATCTGCCAGATCGCCAGAAACAGCAAGATACCGAGGAAAGGCGCTGCAAAAGTCTGGAATATGTGTTTGGTGTTCATGGGATTATCCTATGGGTGAGGAGGTGGGGAATACCCACCTCCTGTTGCTTACACGGCGTCGTCTTTCTTCAAGCCAATTTCAAACTCATCCAAATAATCATTCGGCTTCGTACCGTCATAGGTTTTGCCGTCGATGAACTCATTGGTAGCAGGCTTGTAACCGCTTTCTGCACCAAAGTCAGGGAAGTCTTCCTGCTTCATCTTGCCTTCGGCGATCAGGGCTTCAGCCGCTTTCTTGTAGATGGCTGGCAGGTAAACGCTTTTCGCCGTTTCGTCGTACCACTTATCCTCTTTCTTATCAGCAATCTGCCCCCAGCGGCGCATCTGGGTCAGATACCAGACCGCATCAGAGTAATACGGGTAAGTCGCGTTATGACGGAAGAACACGTTGAAGTCCGGTATGTCACGCTTGTCGCCTTTCTCATACTCGAAGGTGCCGGTCATGGAATTGGCGATGACTTTTTCATCTGCCCCGACGTATTCCGGTTTGGAAAGGATTTTCACTGCCTCAGCACGGTTGGCGTTATTGTTTTCATCCAGCCAGTAAGCGGCGCGGATCAGTGCCTTGACGATACGGGCAGTGGTATTCGGGTTCTTTTCGGTGAACTCTTTGGTCAAGCCGAACACTTTTTCCGGGTTGTTTTTCCAGATTTCGTAGTCGGTAATGACCGGCACGCCGATGCCCTTGAATACAGCCTGCTGGTTCCACGGTTCGCCGACGCAATAGCCGTTGATAGTGCCAGCTTCCAAGGTGGAGGGCATTTGCGGTGGCGGGGTAACGGAAAGAATCGCGTCAGCCTTGATAGTGCCCTTGATGTCATCCTTTTTCGGCGCATAGAAACCGGGGTGGATGCCGCCCGCTGCCAGCCAGTAACGCAGCTCATAATTGTGGGTGGAAACCGGGAATACCATGCCCATGTTGAACGGCTTGCCTTCCTTCTTAAAGTCCTCGACCACCGGCTTGAGTGCATCGGCCTTGATCGGGTGGACAGGCTTGCCGTCTTTCATTTCGACGTGCTTTTTCATTGCTTCCCAAACGGCGTTGGAAACGGTGATGCCGTTGCCGTTCAGATCCATCGAAAACGGGGTCACGATGTCAGCCTTGGTGCCGAAACCGATGGTGGCGGCGAGCGGCTGGCCTGCCAGCATGTGTGCGCCGTCAAGCTGGCCGTCGATGACACCATCCAGCAATACTTTCCAGTTGGCCTGCGCTTCAAGAGTGACGTACAAACCTTCGTCTTCGAAAAAGTGCTTTTCGTAAGCGATGGCGAGGGGAGCCATGTCAGTCAGTTTGATGAAACCGAATTTCAGGTCGGCTTTTTCCGGTTTGCCAATTTTGTCTGTATCCGCAGCAGCTTGTACGGTGGTATTGATCAGCAGGCCAGTGCTCATGCTCATACTTAATGCCAGTGCCAGCGTAGCCTTTTTGAGGAAGGTGCGGCGTCCGCTTGTTGGTGTCTTGCTCATCGTTAAAACCTTTTTCGTAGCCAAAAAAAAGCCCTGACGACTGTTGGGGAGGAGGAACCAACAGCGGTCAGGGCAGCTTTACCCAAATGCCGTACTACATCGCACGGTTAGGAGGAGAGGAGTCACTTCATCACTACGCAGTCGCCGTTGACTGCTTACCTTCAGTAATAGCAAACAGTGTGCCAACAACTTAAAAATAATTAAAATCAATTGCTTGGAAAATAATTGCCTGAAAATACACAGATTAAGCTGCACTAATACCGTTACACCAGAATCTTTTTGGTGCGCCGCATCATAGTGCGTGAGAAATCGCGGCACATCCCCATCACAGTGCTGACAACACCATTTAAGCCTATCGCTGGTGCACAGTTTTACCGACATTTACGCCAAATTGCCCTAGGACTGGGCTTTGCGCAGTGGCACAGTTTTTGCTTAATCACTATCAAGGGGTGTGTTCAACGGCGAATGCACCACAAAATCCGCACAATGCTTGTGCTACACCACTGGGTAATGTTGCCCCGCTAAACGTTGAAGTCCTCCTCCACCAACGTTTAGCGGGGCTTTTTTGTTTTTGAAAACGGAAATTTGAGGTGAAACATGGCCACTACAGCCAGCGAGCGGTTTAACCTGCTTGATCTATCGAAGGCGAATATCCGCACCCTCCACTTGGGGTGGTTTGCCTTTTTCATCAGCTTTATGGTGTGGTTTGCCCATGCCCCGCTGATGCCTTTCATTCGGGAAGCCTTGCAACTGACCGATTTGCAGGCAAAAGTCCTGCTGACCTTGAACGTGGCGCTGACTATTCCCGCGCGTATCGTGGTGGGAATGCTGGTTGACCGTTACGGCCCACGCATTATGTTCAGCAGCATTCTGATCATTGGCGGCATCGTGAGCATTGGGTTCTCACTAGCACAAGGCTATGAACAACTGGCTTTCATGCGCTTTCTATCAGGCTTCGTCGGTGCAGGCTTTGTCGTCGGGATTCGCCTAATTGCGGAATGGTTTCCGGCACGCCAAACAGGGATAGCGCAAGGCATCTACGGTGGTTGGGGTAACTTTGGCTCAGCAGGTGCGGCAGGGCTACTGCCTTTCATCGCGGTCACGATTGGTGGCGATAATGGCTGGCGCTACGCCGTAGCGGTGACTGGGGTGATTGCGATTGCTTACGGTTTGATTTTCTACTGGCGCGTCCGCAATACTCCCAAAGGCTCGACCTACTTCAAGCCGAAGAAAACCGGCGCGTTGGAAGTCACCAGCGGTTTCGACCTAGTGCTGTACATCATCATGAACATCCCCATGTATGCCGCGCTGGCCATGCTGACCTACAAGCTCTCCCCTACTGGCATGAAATTGTTATCAGCCAACACCACCACCACCATTTATATCGTATTACTGGCAACTTACTTGTTTCAGGTCTGGAAAATCTGGCAATTGAATTCGCATGTACTGAAAGAACCCGTGCCAGAACTGCAACGCTATTCCTTTACCCAAGTTGCGATTCTGGATCTGGCGTACATGGTGACGTTTGGAACCGAGCTAGCAGTCGTGTCGATGCTACCCCTATTTTACGTGGATATGTTTGGGCTGGATAACGTCACGGCCGGTTTGCTGGCGGGTTCTTACGCATTAATCAACTTGGTGGCACGTCCGGCCGGTGGTTTGATCAGCGACAAGTTTGGACGCAAGATTACCCTGATTATCGTCTTCCTCGGCATTGGCGCAAGCTTCATGCTGCTGGGGCAGGTTAGCCAGGAATGGTCAGTACTCATGGTGATTACAGCGGCAACATTTGGCGGGATTTTCTCCAAAGCAGGCTCTGGCGCTGTGTACGCCATGGTACCGTTGATTCAACGCCGCCTGACCGGGCAAATCGCAGGCATGACCGGCGCGTATGGCAATGTCGGCGGCGTGGTCTTTCTTACCGTATTGGCGAGCACCTCACCGCAAGGCTTTTTCATGGTGATCGGCGCAACAGCCATCGCGGTATTGGCGTTTGTACTGCTATTCCTGCGGGAGCCTAGCGGCAATATGGTCGAAGTACTGCCGGACGGCACGGTGCAAATGATTGAGGTAAAATAATGCAAACCACCCTTGCCATCACGCTAGGCCAACACTCAATTGCGGGTGTCAAACCCGTGAATGAGGATTTTTACGGCGCACTGACCCCTAAAGGAGCCAGCCTCGACAGCCAAGGCATCGCGGTAGTGATTGCCGACGGCGTGAGCGCCAGCGAAGGTGGCAAGGAAGCGAGTGAAATCGCGGTAAAGCAATTCCTCAACGATTACTACAGCACCCCCGACTCATGGTCGGTCAAAACGGCGATTAACAAGGTCGTGGGTGCACTCAATTTGTGGCTGTGCAGCCAAGGGCAACGCCAGTATGGCGGGTCGGGCGGCATGGCCACCACCTTTAGCGGACTGATATTCAAATCGCATACCGCTTACATCTACCACATTGGGGACAGCCGCATTTACCGCTGGCAACAGCAAACGCTCGACTGTTTGACGCAAGACCATCGCGTGCAATTCAGTGGGGAACGTTCCTATTTAACCCGTGCCTTGGGCATTGATACCCGCCTCGACATTGACTTTCGAGTGCTGGAGTTGCAGCCAGGCGATATATTTATGCTCTCTACCGACGGCATCCACGACGTACTGAGTGATACGCGGATTGCCGAATTATTACGTGAACACCCCGACCCACAAACCTGTGCGGAACAGCTCGTGGAAGCTGCCCTGCAAGCAGGCAGTCAGGACAATATTACCTGCCAAGTGGTACGCATTGACCAATTACCCCGCGTCAACCGCGAAGAATTCTACCAACAGCTCGGCAAACTGCCCTTCCCGCCCGACTTGAAAGCGGGACAAGTCATGGATGGCTATTTGATTTTACGCGAATTGAATGCCACCTCACGCAGCCAAGTTTACCTTGCCGAAGACACCCTCGACCCCAGCAGCGACAAGGTGGTGATTAAAACCCCGTCGCAAAACTTCAACGATGACCCCGCCTACATCGACCTGTTTTTGCACGAGGAATGGGTGGCACGTCGTCTGAACTCCCCACACTTAATCAAGATGCACGAACGCAGCGCCCGCCACCACACCTTTCTGTACAGCGTGGTGGAATACGTCGAAGGGCAAACCCTGCGCCAATGGATGCTGGATAACCCCGCCCCCAACGTGACACAAGTACGCGCCACGGTTGACCAGATTGCACGCGGCTTACGCGCCATGCACCGTTTGGAAATGATCCATCAAGACATCAAGCCCGACAATATCCTGATCGACCATCACAATACCCTGAAAATCATCGACTTTGGCTCAACCCGCATTGCCGGATTGATGGAAATCCAAAGCGTGTTACAACACAACCATATTGTGGGTACAGCCAATTATTCCGCCCCTGAATATTTTCAGGGCGCACGCGGCACCAACCGTTCCGATATTTTTTCGCTAGGGGTAATGGCTTACGAAATGTTCACCGGGCAACTGCCTTACGGTGAGATCGAGCCAGAACGCGCCCACAAGAAGACCTTTAGCTACACTTCCGCCTGCCTATTCAACGCCAAAGTACCAGAATGGGTAGATGCTGCACTGGAAAAAGCCACGCACCCCAACCCCGAAAAACGCTACGAAGTGCTCTCAGAATTTGTTGCGGATTTAACCAAACCGAACGATAGCTTATTAGCAAGCAAGCACAGCCGCCCCTTGCTGGAGCGCAATCCGTTGGCATTCTGGAAAGGGCTGGCGGCGCTGGAAGCCGTGCTTATTCTGGCTTTGTTGTATGCATTGGCGAAGTGAGGCACTGCAACGCCACGTAATTATTCCCCATCGCCATCGGCTGGCTGGCAGCACGCAATACCCACGGAGCCATGCACTGCTGCGCGGGCAGATAATCCACCGTTGGGTACGGCAGGCTCAGGGTTTCAGCAGCCACACGGTACAAATCCGTGCGGTAAACCTTCGCCAATAACGTCGCAGGGTCGGCGGGCAGTGTTGGCAATTGCCCCGTGGCGTGCATTTGCGCCAAAAAATACGTGCCGTGCGAATGCCACGGGAAATTGGCGGCATAACGCGTAAACACATTAAAATCGGGCAGCAAACGTTCCGGCTCATCCGGTGCGTAGCGATAACGCCCCAGCAATGGCGGCTGCACCAAGCTCAAGGGCACATCCAAATATTCCGGGCGTGCCAGTAATTCGGCAATACGCAGCCGATTGTGAGCATTATCCAGCCACTGTGCGGCTTCGAGCAAGGCACACAGCAAAGCTTGATGCGTTTTCGGATTGGCTTCTGCCCAAGCTTGCGTCACACCCAGCACTTTTTCGGGGCCGTTGTTCCACAGATCGTAACTGGTGACGGCGACGTGCCCGATACCCCGGCTGACGGCTTGCTGATTCCACGGTTCACCCGCGCAATAACCATCAATTTGCCCTTGCGCCAAGGACTCGACCATTTGCTGCGGGGGGATAACACGGATTTCCACATCCTGCCCCAATACCAGCCCAGCATCCTGCAACCATGCCTGCAACAGGTAGTGGTGCTGCGAAAAAGGGTAAACACAGCCGAAAACCAGTTTGCGCGGGGTTTGTGCACTTAAAAGACGCTTGAGACCGTGCGCCCGCATCGGTGTAGTGCATAACTCTTGCGGAAAATGTTCCCGAATCGCCTGCATCAGGGAACTAGCGAGGGTAATCGCGCTGCCATTCAAGCCCAGACTGAAGGCTGCTTGCATAGGAATACCCAGACCATCAATGCCCAACGTCGCTGCTAGCGGCATCGGGGCAAGCATGTGTGCAGCATCCAGTTCGCCGAACGCTACCCGGTCACGGATGTTTGCCCACGAGACCTCACGGTGCAAGGTCACTTGCAGGCCGTGTTTCTCGAAGAAACCGCGTTCCAGCGCCGCGACCAATACCGCGCAATCGGTCAACGGCAGGAAGCCAATGCGTAATGCCTGCTTCATGGTTTATCCCCCAGCAAGGCCATTGCGGCGACGAAATTGCGAGCGGCTTCACCAATTTTCATGTTGCGATCCATCGCCATTTTGCGCAGCAGTTGGTATGCCTCATCTTCCGACAGGTTGCGGTGCTGCATGAGGATGCCTTTGGCCTTGTCCACGTCTTTGCGATCTTGCAAGCGGCCTTTGTAATCTTCCAGTTCTTCGCGCAATTTCTGGTGATCCTGAAAGCGGGCAATCGCCACTTCCAGCACCGACTTCAGGCGCTTACCGGGTAAATCATCAACGATGTAGGCGCTAACCCCGGCACTGATGGCGGCGCGGGTGGTTTCGAGGTCACTTTGTTCGGCGAAAAACACAATGGGCTTGGGCATTTCGCGGCTGACATTGCGCAGCGATTCCAGCGTGTCGCGATCGGGGCTTTGCATGTCGATGAGGATAATGTCCGGCTGGTGAGTGCGCACCGCATTCAGCAGGTTGTCGTGCTGCCCGACGCGGATAATGTGGGCGTAACCCGCCACCAACAAAGCCGCTTCCAAGCTGGCGGAACGGTCGGGGTCATGATCGACCAGCATGAGTTTGTGCATGTGTACCTTGCGTGATGGTTGTTATCCCCAAATCGGTGCAAGTTACATGCCATCAGTACTACTGGCAGGGCGGGATTAATGCTGCCAAATCTTTGCCATCCACCTCTTGCTTGAGGTCGTAATCCACCAGCAAGGGTAAATAACCTGACTCCCTATCCAATTGCAGGTAAGTCGTTGCCAGTATTTTCCCCGCTGGTAACTCAGTTTTTCGACACGCATCCACACTCACCCCCATCGTGCTTTCCGGCTTCTTACCACCATCAGCTTTTTTCGCTTTCAGTGTGTCGCGGAAGTGTTGCAAGCGCGGAATGTCCACCGACGCAAGCCGATACGCATACAGGGTGTAGTCCGATTTGGCGGCATCGGCAAGTGTTTTGCCCTCCAACGCCAATGGGACGGCTTCGAGGTTGAAACGTTCGTTAATCGGTGTTTCGCCGTCACGCTTCAGCCCCAGCTCCAGCTTCACACCCTCGGGGCGCGGCGCAACCCAGTCCGGCATTTGTGCGGCTACCCGCAAGACGCTTGGGTCAACCGTCATCAAATCAGCGGTCGCCAGTTTATACAAGGTTTTGACGGGGATGGAGGTGCAAGCACCCAGCAATAAAGCGGCTCCGACAGCAAATAGTTTCTTCATGAGAGCATACCGTTTCATTTGAAAAAATGATTGTATTACGATAATATTTTCACTTTCAACAAGAATCTCAGGTTGCCTTCATGCGCTTTACTACCACTCGTCTGAAACACTGGCTCGCCCCTGTGGCGAAATGGATTGCAGTACTGCTGCTCTTGTCCAACGCCTTGCTGTGGTGGCTGCCAGATGGGCAAGCTATCGTGGTAAAAAACTTTGCAACATTGACCACTGAAACCATTCAGATGACGCCGTTTGCCGTGTGGATGGGTTGGGGAATTTCCACCCTGCATCTGTGCATTATGGCGTGTGGGATTTGGGCGATGGCGAGTGTGTTTCGCTTATTGGCGCAAGGCGAATATTTCCACCCGCAGGTTGCGGCACAATTGCGGCGTTTTGGTCTGGTGTTATTGGTCGTTGGGGCGACTAACCCACTGGTACGTTTATTGGTGGTGTTGGCGGTCACGCTTGAAAATCCGGCAGGTCACAAGGCTATCGCGATCAGTATCGTCATGAATGACGTGTTGGTAGTGTTAATCGGGATGCTAATGGTTATGCTTGCCCATGCCCTGCAAGAAGCCGCCGCCATCGCCGAAGACAACCGCCAGATCGTGTGACCCCTATGTCTATTATTGTGAACCTTGATGTAATGCTCGCCAAACGCAAAATGCGCTCGAAAGAGTTAGCGGAACGCATCGGCATTACCGAACAAAACGTTTCCCTGCTCAAATCCGGCAAGGTCAAAGGCATCCGCTTTGAAACACTGGCGAAGATTTGCGAGGTGCTGGACTGCCAACCGGGGGATATTCTGGTGTTTGAAGCGGACAATCCAAACGATATGAAATAAAGGAACAAGCCCATGATTTATGTCTTCCTCATTATATTGGCACTGGCGATTGCTGTGTTGTATTTGCGCTATCGCCTGCACCGCACCCCAGATAACGGCGACCTGGAAGCTGCACTGGAACAGGAAATCCACAAGCTCACCCGCAAAGGGCTGACTGGCGGCCTGATCGTCGGTGTTTATAAACAGGGTAAAACATGGGCTAAAGGCTATGGATCAGTCAGCACGCAAAACCCAAGGCCACCGGATGCCGAGGCCATTTTTCAGATAGGTTCGATCAGTAAAGTGCTGACAACCACTACATTGCAACGACTGTGCGATCAAGGCCAGTTGACACTCGATACCACGCTGGAAACCTTGTTGGATGACTCGCACTCACTCGACCCAAGGGTAAAAACCCTCACCTTGCGGCAACTCGCCACCCACACTGCCGGTTTTCCCCGTGTCCCCAAACCGCTACTGACGAAGCTGGAAGCACGCGTAGGCAAAGACCAGCTAATGGAAAACCCCTATAGCCACCTTGGCGTACCCGAAATTCTTGCGTATTTGCAGAACCCGGTGGGGTTACGCAAACCGGGGCAATTTGCCTATTCCAACTACGGGGTTGGCCTGCTCGGCCATCTGCTGGAAAAGGTGACAGGCACACCATTGGACGCCTTGGTCAAAGAAACCCTGTTGCTCCCACTCAACATGCCCCACACCAGCATCGACCTGCCCCCTGTCATGCAGGAACGCCTAGTGCAAGGCTATGACGGACAAGGCAAACCTGCCAGCCTCTGGACATTCGCAGCTTTGGGGGGTGCCGGTGCCTTCCATTCCTGCGCGGCGGATATGCTGTCCTTCATTCGTGCCAATCTGGACGGCAATCACCCGCTTACCCCGCTGCTCAAACGCACGCATATCCGGCAAGGCTCAGGCAAGACTGGTATCGGTTGGATACAAGCCAGCCTGCTAGACCGCTTTGTCAGGGCAATCGCATTAAAAACATCTTGTTTTACAAAGCTCTAAATTTTAGGCTTGGTAGCCCCCGGTCTGCCTGTGACGATTTTTAGCAGATAGTCCTCATCCCAGCCCGCATTGAGACGCTTGTTCTTTACACCGAGCTTGACGGTTTTCTCGGTTTTGACCAAATTGAGGGCAATGTGCCGGACAACTGCCATGTTGGCATCGCCATTGCCGGAGCGCATCCGTTGGTCGTCTTCACGAAAAGCATAATCCAACACCCAATGCAGGTTGTTTTCAATGCCCCAATGCGCCCGCACGATTTGCCCCAAACGTTCAGGGTTGGAAGCATCCATGCTGCTGATGAAGTAACGGGTTTCCTCAGTGGTTTTGTCTTTGCATTCGCGGATGGCGGTGACGGCAATGATGCTGGTGAGCTTAGTCCAATGGGGATGGTCTTTCTTTAGCCACTTAATGTCCGAGGTAGCCCGCACGATGCGGGTTTCAATTCGCCCATGCCCGCCGTCATCGTTGGTGTGCCCACTCGGCGGGCAGGTGTTGGCGGATTCAAAAAACAGTTTCACGTCCTGATGGAGTGTGCCTTGGTTGCCCTTCAGGCTGAGCAGGTAATCAGCCCCCTGATCCACGATCTGCTGGGCAATCGCCGTTTGGCAGCCCATCGCATCCAAGGTCACCACCGCACCCGCAATATTAAGCTGCATCAACAACTTAGGGATGGCGGTGATTTCATTGGACTTGTCATCCACCCGCTGCTGACCCAGCACTAGCTGATTCTGGCTTGCCCATGCACTGACCATGTAAATGGCGGACTTGCCGGAGGCACGATCGAGGCTACGGCGCAGGCATTTACCGTCAATCGCGATGATCTCGCCGCTGCTGAGACCGGACAGGTCTGCCACCCAACGGCTAAAACACTCACTGAACTTCTGGGTATCGATCAGCGCAAAAATCCGCCCAAACGTGTCGTGTGACGGAATGCCTTGTTTCAAATTCAGTACGGCGGTGAACCACTTTTCTTTGGCTTTGCCAAACTGTTCGATGGATGCCCAGTCATCCGCACCGCAAATCACCGCACACAAGGTGATGAAGAAAATATCGCTCAGTTTGTGCCGCTTGCGACGATCCATTCGCGGATCAGGGATTGAAGCAAAATGGTCGACTATCGACGCCGTTGAATGGAGTTGTTTCATGGGGCTACAAAAAGCCTGATAGGAAACGGGCTTATCGTGGTTTTGTCAAGAGTATTTTAATGCGATTGCCCTAACCGCTTTGTCGGCAACGCTTCCATCGTTTGGCATGACGGGCAAGTAGGCGGTTACAGTGCGTATCTGGCACTTGACCCGCAGACCAATACCGGGGTCGTTGTGCTTTCCGCACAGTCGGTAGACAGGAATATGCTGGGCATGATGCTGATGCGCCTACTCAGAACGCAAAGCTGGCTGCCTTCCCAATAAAGAACCTAAGCTAGCGGATTGCTCCAAATCCAGCAAAAACTGCTTCGCCGCCAAGCCGCCTGCATACCCCGCCAGCTTGCCCGATTTGGCAATAACGCGGTGGCAGGGAACCACAATGCTGATCGGGTTCAAGCCGTTGGTATGCCCAATCGCCCGCACGGCTTGCGGCTGCCCGATAGCACCTGCCTGTTCGGAATAGCTGCGGGTTTCGCCATAGGGAATGGTACGCAAGGCTTGCCAAGTGCGTTGCTGGAAATCCGTGCCAGCCAGCAGCAAAGGCACATCAAATGCCTGACGTTTCCCTGCGAAATAGGCTTGCAACTGCGCTATGGTTTGCTCAATCAGCGGATGGGTTTGTTCCTGCACATTGCCTAGGGTGGAACGAATGCGCGGCCAGTTGCCTTCAAATGCCACTGCGCGTAAAGCCTCGGCATCGGCAGCGATAAACAGCCGCCCCACTGGCGCATCCCACGTTTGAAAAAAAATGCCGGAACTCACAATCTGTCCCACTCTGGCAGATCAGGATTATGTGGCACTTTATTCAACAGAAAGGCAATTTTTTGCTTCAAGTCATTGAGGTTTCTACCGCGTAACCGCTGCTCAATACCCGACAAAGTTTCAAGCTGGCTAAGTTGCGTTGTCAGCAGATAATTGGCTAAATTGTTCAGCGAAACACCTTGAGATTTCGCCTGTTGCTCCAAGCGGCTTTTTAATTCATTAGGTACGCGCAAGGTAACAACTTGTGTTTTAAGTAGGCTGGCTTCACTCATGGCTACTTCTCCATCGTTTGCAAAAATCACTCGGGGTTACAACCTCGAAGGCTGCGCCTCGCCATTCCGCCTGTTTGAAGTCTCTAATATTGGAAGTAATCAGGTAATGGCTATTACTCGTAAACGCACATTCAAAGATGAGATTGTCACCCTCATCCACCAAATTAGGCCGAAGCCGATAGTAAATGGCATGTTTTCGCGCCAATAACAGCAAGGTATCCACGATGTCATCAACGTCCGAAAAACTCAGTTGGTGTAATCGCTGGGTATCAGGGCGCTTGAGTACATCATCGTATTCCAGAACCACTGACGTAGACAGTGCAAGCCTGATTTTTTCCTCTAAAATCAACTGAAAAATAAAATTCGACGCACCATTCGCGCTGATCAATGCGACCAGTAATACGTTGGTATCCAGTGTGACTATCATGCTTTTGATGATAGCGTATACGCATACAACATTCACGAAAAATGTAAAAGTTGACGGTTACTTGTAACCTTTTCCCCAATCCCCTGTATAACCAGTATCACCCACTAGCCCGGAACCTTTGTGGACATCCAAACCACCCTCCAGCACATCGCCAACGGCAATCGGCAGGCATTCGCGCTGCTGGTAGAGCGTTTTCAGCGCCCGCTGTTCAGCTATCTGGGGCGCATGGGTTTCACGCAGGCACAGGCGGAAGACCTCGCACAAGAAACCTTCACCCGTGCTTGGCAACACTTGGAGCAATACGATGCACAGCGGGCGGAATTTTCCACCTGGCTATTCACCATCGCCCGCCGTCTGGCATTAAACGAGTTGGAACGCGCCGGAAATCGGCTGGAAACCCACTGGGGCGACAACCCGCCTGACGTTGCCAGCCACGAACCCACCCCGCTGGAACACACCGAACAACACGAACAGCAACGCCGTTTGCAAATTGCCCTGCAACGCTTGCCGCTATCAGAGCGCAGCCTGCTGGCCTTGGCGTATAGTCAGGGTTTGGACATGAAAGCCATTGCACACATCGAAGGCTGTAGCGAAGGGGCGGCAAAAGTCCGCTTACATCGCGCCCGTGAACAATTACGCCAATGGCTGGGAGCTTAAACATGGCGACAAACGATCCACTGGAACAATTACTGCAAACCGAGCCGTTGCACGTACCGCAAGGTTTCAGCGAACGGGTCATGCAACATATCACCACCCTGCCCTTACCCGCACCCGGTAGCCAACCGCTGGAATGGTTGCAATGGTTGGCGTTGGCAGGTGGTGCATTGGCGGGCATCGGGCAATTACTGAGCTTTGTCTTCGGCGTCTGGGCAGTCAGTACGGCAGGTTAAAACGTTTGTAACCATTACCTACCCCGGCGGTATAAACAGGTATGAATCACAAACACTGGAGCTTTTCATGCAACCCGACACACTGACTTACAAACGCCGCCAGCCGTGGTTTGCGGCATTCATGTCCCTCATCCTGCCCGGTTATGGGCAACTGTATAATGGCGACATCAATAAGGCGACTTGGCTGTTTCTGGGCTTTTCGCTGCTTGCCATTCCTGTGATGGTGGTGATTGCGCTGTACCTGCCCGTCAGTTGGACATTTCCTACCCTGTTACTGAGTTTGCTCACTATCATCGGGTTGTGGGGGTATAGCGTGGTGGATGCATTCCGTACCGCCCGACGCTTGCAGGATTACGTGCTAAAGCCGTGGCAACGTGGCAGTTTGTATGTGCTGGTATTGCTGCTGTGCAATGGTATTACTCTGCCCTTGCTCACCGACTTTGTGCGCGACCATTGGGTGGAATCGTTTCACATCCCCTCCGCGAGTATGCAGCCGACGCTGCTGCCGGGGGATATTTTGTTTGCCGATAAACGTTATAACCGCCCCGGCTTCAAGCAGGCAGTACAACGCGGCGATATTGCCATTTTCGTGTACCCGAATGACCGCACGAACTATTACATCAAACGCATCATCGGTTTGCCGGGGGATGTGGTCGATGTTGACGGTGGCCAATTAACCGTGCCCGCCGGGGAGGTGTATGTCATGGGCGATAACCGCACCGCAAGCAAAGATTCACGTAATTTTGGCACCGTGCCCTTGCAAGATGTGGTCGGCAAAGCGCGGCAGCTCTGGTTTTCCAGCGACAAGGGCACGATACGTTGGGAACGTTTGGGCAAGGTGGTGGAATGATCTCGGGAGTCAGGTCAGATGCTGGTTGGGTCGGCACATGGTTCGTGGATAATTTGAATACGATTGGACATGACAGGATGCCCTCTTTGGGCATCCACCTTCATGACAATAAATACCCCGTCAACTAGCTTGGTTGACATCCTCCCATGCTGGCGTCACGATTTTTCACCTGTCGCTTTGCGGTTTGCCTGCGTTTTGCCGCTGTAGCCCCAGTTGGTTGCAGGTACACAATCCAACACAATATAACTGGCCTCCGCCAGCACACCCAATACCTCGGTCAACAGCGCAAAGATGGCGGCAATGGCATGGGACTTTTCAGCCTCAGTATTCGTACCCTCTGTGATAATGCCGGAAACAAAAGCGGTGGTATTTTGCAGTTCCGCCATGTTCTGACTGGCAACAAACCAGTGGGAGGCGGGAATGCTTTCAATGGAAACGGCGACCAAAGACCGCTGCTTACACAAGGTATCCGTCATGATGTCGGTGATTCCGCTAGCCAGTTGCTGGACTTGTGCGGCAGATACGGTTTTGCTGATACGGACTGCGATGTAAGGCATGATGAAGCTCCTGTCGGTTAAACGTGGCTCCACTTTAGCTTCTGCTAGTGTTCGTGTATAACGATGTTTTCTGGTTAAATTAATCGTTGTTAACGATCAATCAAGGTATTGTCATGAAGCAGGCCAATGTCAGTACAGAGCTGCTGCAAACGTTTGTGACCGTGGTCGAATCCGGTGGTTTTATCCGTGCCGCGCAGCACTTGTACAAAACACAATCTACCATTAGCCAGCAAATCCGCAAGCTGGAAACAGAACTGAATACCGCCCTGTTCGCCACTGCGGGGCGGCGACGAGTGCTGACGTCAGCCGGAGAACAGTTTCTAGGGTATGCCAAACGCTGGTTGGCATTGCAGGATGAAGCCTTGTTTTCACTGGCACAAACCAGCATTACCGCAGACATTCGTCTGGGTGTCAGCCACAGCTTAAGCGAGGGCATCCTCCCGGAATTATTAGCACAATTCTCCCGCACTTATCCCCACGTCAATATGATCGTGGAAACGGGGTATGGTAATGATTTAATCCAGCGCTATGATAGTGGCGACTATGATCTCATCCTGACTTTAGAACGTGAGCCGCTAGCGGGAAAAGTCATGGGTACTACTGCAATGGTCTGGATTGGCAAGGCGGGGAGCGAATGGCCAAGCTTTCATCCCATGCGACTGGCTGGCTATCAAGGCGCCTGTGAATTCCGGCAAGCCGCCACACACGCCCTCGATCAGGCGGGCATACCATGGCAGGTTGTTTACAGCACTAACAGCTTGGCAGCATTGATGGCTGCGGTACGAGCAGGCTTGGCTGTCACAGTACGCGCCCATTGTGCGGTTTCTGCTGGCTTGGTCATGCTCACCCCTCCACCTGTTGTGCCTGAGCTGCCTACCATTAACGTAGTATTACGCAACCGCACAGTGAGTGAAGCCAGTGAATGGCTGGCAGAAGCTTTGCAAAAAACTGGTTTACCAGCAGCGTAAGTCCTAAAAGGAGTAATTTTGAACACATACATCGCCCTGTTCCGAGGCATCAATGTTGGCGGTAACAACATCCTGCCGATGAAAGAATTGACGAACCTGTTACAGCAATCGGCTTGTAAAAACGTGCAAACCTACATCCAGAGCGGAAACGTGGTGCTTCAAGCCGAGCAATCACGCGACGAGCTGGCGGAAGCCATCAGTGCCAAAATAGCCGAAGCACGTGGTTTTAATCCCAAAGTATTGTTGCTGGAGGTCATGGAACTGGAAGCTGCTGCCGCCAATAACCCGTTCCCGACTGAAGATGGCAAAGCGCTACACCTGTTTTTCATGGAAACTATTCCACCCAGCCCTGATCTGGAAAAACTGACAGCATTGAAGTCAACCAGCGAAGATTTCCGACTCTATCAGAACGTATTTTACCTGTATGCGCCCGATGGCATAGGTCGCTCCAAACTGGCTGCAAAGGTGGAAAGCATTCTGGGTGTACCTACCACCGCCCGCAACTGGAATACAGTCAGCAAGTTGTTGGCTATGGTCAAGCTGTTACCAAGCGAATAAACAACCAAACCCACATCAGCACCAACAGCGCATAACTGAGCAAAAACACCCGCATCCGCTGGCGCAGCTTGTTGTGGGTCAAGTGAATGGCAGTGTGGGCAATACGTGCGCCAACGTATGCCCAAGCCAGCAACACCAAGCCCCAATCCGCCCGTTGTGTCACATAAGTCAGCACCACCACGACATAAAACAGCAGCGGCATTTCAAACAGATTGTCGTAATGCTGGGTGGCCTGCACCACATAATCCGGCAAACTTGCACCGTGGTTGAGCTTGAAATAGGTGGGCGTCAAACCGGCTTTGACAGCCTTGATCCGGCAGCGCAGCAACCAAATGGCGACCGTGAACGTCAGCAGTGCCATGACGAAGGCGGGGTATAGCACGAGTGTTTGCGACATGATTTTCTCCTTGGGTTTTGCTGTCGATACTAATAGGATGCTCAAGATCATACCCCCATTACTCGGCGAAAACCGTTTGCAGGCAAATAACCCATGAAACCACGCGACCTGTTTGACATGATTCTGCTAGCGGCACTCTGGGGAGGGTCGTTTTTGTTCATGCGCTACGATGCACCAGCCTTTGGCGCTGTGCCGCTGATCTGGCTGCGGATGGCGATTGCCGCCGCTTGCCTAATGCCGCTGTTGTTGTGGCGGGGGCATGGCAAGGTGCTGCGGGAACACGCGGGCATGATTACGCTATTGGGGGTCTCCAGTACCGCGCTGCCTTATGTATTGATTGCATGGGCAATGCTGTCGATTACCTCGGGGCTGGCCTCTATCCTGAATGCGGCGACACCGATTTTTACCGCGATAGTTGCTGCCGTGTGGCTACGCGACAAGCTGAGCTATTCGCAAATATTGGGGTTGGTCATTGGCTTTGGCGGCGTGTCGCTGCTGGCGGCGGATAAGGCAGATTTCAAACCGGGTGGCTCAGGCTGGGCGATTATTGCCATGTTGCTGGCAGCGTTGCTGTACGGTTTTTCCACCAACCTGACCAAACGTTATCTGGGCAAGATTCCGCCACTCGTCAATGCGGCGGGTGCTTCACTCACATCAGCAGTGTTGTTGACGCCGCTGGCATGGTGGTACTGGCCTGCGAAAATGCCGGGGCTGACCGCTTGGCTTGCGGTCATTGGCTTGGGTGCAGGTAGTACCGCGCTAGCGCTGCTGTTGTTTTTCCGCCTGATCGCGAATATTGGGGCTGCCCGCGCCATCACCGTTACGTTTCTGATTCCGCTGTTTGGCATAGTGTGGGGCTACCTGTTTCTGCATGAAACGCTGAACGCCGGTATGTTGCTGGGTGGTGGCGTGGTGATTGTGGGTACAGCATTGGCAACAGGTGTGTTGCGGCTTCCCGGTATGGCGGGGCGTACTGCGGCTTGAGAGTGCTTTATAACGAGGATGGATTCTTACATTTTTGGCTGTCGAAATTCCAAAAAACCCTGTAAAATGGCGTTTTAACATCCATTTTAGTGGGTAATGTTATGTATAAACGCTTGTTTTCCCCGCCCAACAACAAAAGTTTCTTCCTGTTTGGACCGCGTGGCACTGGAAAAACCACATGGCTCAAAACTTGTTTTACCGATGCCATCTACCTCGACTTTCTCAGGCCAGAGCTATTTCAACGCTTGTTAGGGTCGGAAAATCGGCTGGAAGAATACATTCCAGCCGATTATGCGGGGTGGGTGATACTCGATGAAATCCAGAAAATCCCCAACCTGCTGGATGAAGTCCATCGCCTGATTGAGAGCAACAAAAATCTGCGCTTTGTTCTCACAGGTTCAAGCGCTCGCAAACTGCGCCGCAGCAACGTCAATTTGCTGGCAGGCAGAGCCTTGCAGTACTATTTTTTCCCGCTAACCGTGGCGGAAGTGGGCAAGGATTTTGACCTGCTCAATGCACTTAAATTTGGGATGCTGCCCTCCATTTTCACCGAAGATAACCCCAAGCACTATTTGCAAGCTTACATCCAAACCTATCTGGAACAGGAAGTTCAGCAAGAAGGGCTGACCCGCAATATCGGGGCATTCAGCCGCTTTCTGGAAATCGCCAGTTTCTCCCAAGGGGAATCGCTGAACATTACCGATGTAGCGCGAGAGGCACACATCAACCGCAAGGTGGCGGAAAATTACTTTTCCATCCTTGAAGATTTATTGATTGCTTATCGGTTGCCCGTGTTCACCAAACGCGCCAAACGCAAAATGACCCAACACCGGAAATTCTATTTTTTCGACACCGGCATTTATTACCACCTGCGTCCCAAGGGTGTACTGGATAGCCCGGAAGAGCTAGAAGGTGTCTGTCTTGAATCCTTGGTATTACAAGAAATCCGCGCCTTGAATGCCTACCACGACTGGGGTTACACCCTATCTTTCTGGCGCACAGCTACGGGGATTGAAGTCGATATTGTGTGCTACGGGGATGAGGGATTTTACGCCATTGAGGTCAAGCGCAACCGCACCATTTCAAACAAACATTTGAGCGGCCTCAAAAGCTTCCGGGAAGATTACCCGCAAGCAACCCCCTATCTGGTGTACGGCGGGCAGGATGTACTGGAAATTGATGGTATTCGCGTGATCCCCGTCGTAACCTTTTTACAGGGAATGGCGCAATACTTGGCTCCTACTTCCCCGCATTGATTGAGCAAGCAACGAGACTACCCAGTATCACCAAAGCCTGTCCACCCGCCGTCCACGGCTGGAGCAAACAGACTAACTTGGTGGTGCAGTTTATTAAGGATGATTTTTAGCAATGCCGAAGCTGTAAGCAGCGGCAAGTTCAAACAGCGTGGATTCCGGCGCGTAGGAAAACCGTTGCCGGGGGCGCATCAAGGCAGAATCCAGCAAGGGATGATCTTCAGGCCGCGCTAGTCGATGGGCAATGGTTATTCACCCACAAGGATGGTAAAGCGTATGAATAGCTCACCCTTATTTCAATCTTTTGACGACACGAAGGAATACTCATGATTGCCGAGACATTCAACCTCACCGATTACTGCCAGCGCATCGGTTACGCAGGCGAATTACATGCCGACCTTGCCACCGTGCAAGCGCTGATGCAGTACCAGTTACGCAGCGTGCCGTTTGAAAATCTGGATGTACTGGCAGGCAAACCGATTTCCCTAAACCCCGATGATATTGTGGCGAAAATCGTCGATCGACAGCGCGGCGGCTATTGCTACGAAATCAACGGCCTGTTCGCGCTGGCGCTACAAGCCTTGGGGATTGAATGGCAGTTTGTAGCAGCCCGCCCGCTATTTTACCCGGTCAAGCGCCCCCGCACCCATGCGGCCTTGCTAGTGAGAGTGGAAGGGGTGGAATGGCTGTGCGATCTGGGTTTTGGCAGTTACGGCATCCGCGCACCATTGCGGCTGGAGGTGCTGGATACGCCGGTGCAGCAAGATTCCGATACCTTCATGCTCAGTGAAGAAAACGGCGATTTGATCCTCAAAGCGCTGGTGGAAGGCGAATGGGCGAGGCAGTACAGTTTCAACCGTTGCCCGGTAGAATGGATTGATTTCGCCCCCGCTAACTGGATGAATTCGACCCACCCGGATGCGGTGTTTACCCAAAAACCGTTGGTAGTGCGCTTCACGGAAGATGGGCGCAACATCCTGTTTGGCGATGCTTTCAAACAGATTGCGGGTCACACGGTCACCAAACGCACCATTGCTGCGGAAGAACAGGCAATGTTGCTGGCGGAGCATTTCCGTTTGACGATGGAGGCATAAACATGGCGCAACCTTCGGCTAACGCAACACCACCCGACTGGCGTCACCCGAACGATTACAGCTACACAGCCGCGCTGTCTGCCGAACGTTGGGCGTGGGAATTCCTGCGTCGCAACCCCGAATACCGCCACGACTGGCAAGCCTTCATCACCCGCTGGTGCTCGCTGGAAGCCGATTACGGCAAAGCCCCTAACCGCGATTTTTCACGCTGGAAAAACGACCCACGCGCCTATGTGTCTGAACAGGATACCGACCTGATTTGCCCGGACGAACTTGGTGCTGCCTGCATCATCGAAGACAACAAAATCCTGATCGAATGCTGGATGGGGGCGAAATGGGGCTTCTACAAATTCCCGCTCGACCCGGATTACGCCGCCCCCGACGTACCCAACGAACTGCTGTGGCGCGAACAGGAGCTTGATCTGGCAAGCATCGCGGCAGAAGCGCAGCAACATCCCGCAGCGGCACACCTCGCCACCTTGCACTTCGACCTGCGGCTGTCACTACCGGAACAACTGGAAGCCGCCCGCCTGCAACTCGGTAGCTTGCGGCAGGCACGCCAAAAACAGGGGAAACTGAAAGTGCGTATCCGTGACAATAGCCACGACTGGACGCTGTGTTTGCGTTATCTGGATGCGATTCAAGCAGGAGTCGATAGCGCAACTATCAGCGCCGTTCTGCAAGCCGACGTATCCGCACAAGCCAACGCGTTGATGCAGTGCGGCTACCGCAAAATATTGTTGATGAAATGAGGCAATTGAGTAAGCTGCATTCACCTCATTGAATGAATAACGCTGCGATTTCCCACGCATCCACCGCCGCGTTGCGATTGCCTGTGACGTGGGCAGCGACAATCGCACCGTCCAGCAGGATGCTGAGCTGTTTCGCCAGTTGTTTCGCCGTTGATGGGTAAGTTTCGTGTAACAGCGTTTCCAGATAACGTATCAGTAGCTGTTTGTGATGGGCAGCGGCTTGATGGATTTCAGTCGTGCTATCGTGAAATTCTGCGGATGCATTGATAAACATACATCCCGAAAAGTCGGGGCGTTGAAACCATTCCCCATGCCATGCAAACACTGCCCGGACTTTTTCCAGTGGCGTATTGTACTGTTCCACATAAGCCTTCAGGGAAGCGCGGAATGTGTGGTCACGTTCCTGCAACACAGCAAGGATCAAATGTTGCTTGGACGGAAAATGTTTATACATAGTCATTTTGGCAACGCCCGCTTCCGCGATGATGCGGTCAATCCCGACAGCGGTGTAACCGCCTTGAGCAAAAAGCTCGGTTGCCTTGTCGAGCAAGGTATTTTTCTTGTTGCGCATCATGGCATTTTCCTGCGGTCAGGAAACTCCTTTTTCAGGGTAGAACGGTTTGTCTAGTTTGAGCTTGCCACGACTTGGATTTGATTGCTAGTATACAGACCTGTCTATACATAATTGAAAGGGAAAATATCATGCAGCCTTATTTTGCAAAAATGCGCGGCGGTGGTGAGTGTCCACCACGAGCCAATGTCAGACTGGTTATGATTTCTTGGTTGGGTGGTGTGCTGGCTATTGCGGCTGTTGACTACCTTGCTGATATTAGCCATTTGCCCTTGGTGCTGGGGTCATTCGGCGCAAGTTGCGTGTTGCTGTTTGGTTTTCCTGACAGCCCTTTTTCCCAACCCCGCAATGTGATCGCAGGCCATTTTCTGGCAAGTTTAACGGGGCTGGTGTTTTTGGCCGTATTTGGGGCGCATTGGTGGAGTATGGCCTTGGCTACGGGTACAACCATCGCCCTGATGCAGCTTACCCGGACAGTTCATCCCCCGGCTGGCTCGAATCCAGTGATTGTGATGCTAACAGCCCCCGCGTGGGAATTTTTGCTGACACCTACCTTGCTGGGTGCGGTTGTGTTGGTGCTGGTAGCTTTGGTTTTCAATAATATCCCCAAAGAACGCTCGTACCCGAAGTATTGGATTTGACGTTTCAACCAAGCGTTGCCGCCTGCGGTGGATGTAGGCAGAATGACCCCATTCCCACTACCGGAGTTTTACCATGCGAATCCTACACACCATGCTGCGCGTCGGCGATCTTGAACGCTCGATTGCCTTTTACACCAATGTCCTCGGCATGAAACTGTTACGCCGCAAAGACTACCCAGCGGGCGAATTCACCCTCGCCTTTATCGGCTACGGCGACGAAACCGACAACACCGTGCTGGAACTCACCTACAACTGGGGAAAGGACAAGTACGAACTCGGCACAGCCTTCGGCCATATCGCGCTGGAAGTGCCTGATGTCTACGCCGCCTGTGAAAAAATGCGGGCAGCAGGCGGCAAAATCATCCGCGACGCGGGGCCGATGAATGCCGGAACCACCATCATCGCCTTCCTCGAAGACCCGGATGGCTACCAAATCGAACTGATCGGCGCGGATCACCAGCGTACTTGAACAAACCCAAGCGGAACACCCCATGAGCCAACGCAAACTTTACAACTACCCTCTTTCCGGTAACGCCTACAAGGTACGCTTGCTGCTCGCCTTGCTGGGGCTGGACTACGCGCTAGTGAACATCGACCTGAAAGCGGGTGAAAACCTCACACCCGAATTCAAGCAGCTCAATCCACGAGCGCAAATTCCAGTGCTGGCAGATGGCGACACCGTGATCTGGGATTCGATGGCAATTCTGGTCTACCTCGCCCGCCGTTACAGTAACGGCGAGTGGCTGCCGACAGATGTGGCGGCAGAAGCGCGAGTGATGCAATGGCTGGCACTTTCCGAAAACGAATTGCTATACGGGCTGGCACGGGCGCGGGCAGTACTCGTGTTGAAACGCCCTTTCAACCTGGAACAGTGTCAGGCAGAAGGCAAAGCCGGGCTAGCGGTGCTGGAACAGCAGCTTGCCGGGAGTGACTGGCTGGCTAGCGACAGGCCGACGATTGCGGATATTGCGTGTTATCCGTATGTGATGTTAGCTCCCGCTGGTGAAATCAGCCTTGAAGATTATCCCCATGTGCAGCAGTGGTTGGCTCGGGTGGAAGCCTTGCCGGGTTGGGTTCCAATGACTGCCTGAATAAAGCATCAGCCTAACCACCTACCCCAACAAAGCCTGCAATTCCGGCAAACACGAACCGCAATTCGTCCCCGCATTCAAGCAGCGCCCGATGCTTTCCACCGAATCCAGTCCCTGCTCGGCAATGGCTTTGCGGATAGTGTTTTCACCGACGTTGAAACACGCGCACACCGTCCGCCCCTTGTCTTCACCCGCCACCGCCGGTTTGCCCGCCAACAAACTGGCGCGGTCAGCCGCTGGCAGTGCATCGTGTGCAAACAAGCCCACCAACCAATCACGCGCAGGCAACACGCCCCCGGCAGCACTGATAAACAAACAGCTTTCCAGTTGCTCCCCGGTGAAACGCGCTGCCCGGTAGGTTTGGCGAGCCGTATCGAGGTATTCCGTCCAGTTCACCCCGCCATCGTCCTGACACAACAGTTCGCGGGCAAAGGCTGCCCAGTCCGTCATCGGGCTGGCGCTAGCGAATTCGTAACGCCAAGCATTCTCGACCTTGATGGTGGTGCAATACTCCGTTAGAGAAGCGATTTTTCTTCGCGAAATCAGAAACCCCTGCCACGTCGCCTGATACGGCTCAATCGCCACCACCGCGTGCTTGCTTTCCGGCTGCCCGGAAATCGGGTCAACCACGGCTGGAATCAAGCACCCGACTCCCGCCGCGCTGCTGAATTGCCCGCTCCAGTGCATTGGCACAAACAAGCTGCCGCGCTGCTGGTCACGGCTGGTTTTAACCTTGACCAAAATGTGCTGCGTGCCGTTGTGGATGCGGGCAATGCCACCATTCTGCAAACCTTGATCCCGTGCATCACAGGGGTGAATTTCCACGTAAGGTTCAGCGACGTGTGCCGACAAACGCGGGGAAATTCCGGTGCGCGTCAAGGTATGCCAATGGTCGCGCACCCGCCCAGTATTCAGCACAAACGGGAATGCAGGCGTGCGTACCGCGTGCGGCAAACGCGCTTGCACCGCAATGAATTGCGCCTTGCCGGATGCGGTAAAAAACTTGCCGTCAGTAAACAAACGTACCGTACCCTGCCCCGCTGCATCCAGCGGCCATTGCGTGGGCGGCAGCGCATCGTATTCCGCTGCGGATAAATCTTGCCATGCACCGATATTAAAGCAGCGCGTCCCCGTATTGCGGTAGGCAGATAAGGTGGCATGTTCGCGGAAAATTTCATGCGCCGCCTGATACGGGAATTGCGCTGCAAAGCCCATCGCGTGTGCCACAGCGGTGAGGATCTCCCAATCCTGTTTGGCTTCGCCCTGTGCAGGCAAAAACGGCGGCTGGCGGGAAATCGTGCGGTCACTGTTGGTCACTGTGCCGTCACGTTCGCCCCAACCGAGAGCAGGCAGGCGAATGTGCGCCAGTTCCAGCGTGTCGGTGTGGCTGACGCAATCGGAGACAATCACCAGTTCGCATTGCGCCAAGGCTGCCCGCACGCGTTCGCTATCCGGCAAGCTCACCACCGGGTTTGTGCCCATGACCCACACCGCTTTGACCTTTCCCGTGCCGATGGCTTGGAACAAATCGACAGCCTTCAAGCCCGAGCCTGTTGCCATGACGGGGGCTTGCCAGAAATCTTGCACCAAAGCGCGGTGTTCCGGGTTTTCGATGTCGAGATGCGCCGCCAACTGGTTCGCCAGCCCGCCGACTTCGCGCCCGCCCATCGCGTTGGGTTGCCCGGTGAAGGAAAACGGCCCCATACCCGGCTTGCCAATGCGCCCGGTTAACAGGTGGCAATTGATCAGCGCATTGCCCTTATCCACGCCACTGGAAGATTGGTTGATGCCTTGCGAAAACACCGTGACCACTTGCGCGGTGCTGCCGAACAGCGTGAAAAAGCGTTCCACGTCTGCCAATGGCAAACCGCATTGTTCTGCCACGGCTTGCACGCTGGGCGCAGTGGTTTTTGCCATCGCCACGGCCTGTTCCATGCCTGTGGTGGACTGGCTGACGAAGGCGTGATCGGTATGCCCGTTTTCCGCCAACCACGCGAGCAAGCCGTTGAACAGGATAGCGTCTGTACCGGGAGCAAGCCCTAGGTGCACATCAGCAAGATCAGATGTTTGGGTACGGCGCGGGTCGATATTGATGACGTTCAGCGCCGGGTTGTACTTCTTCGCCTTGACCATGCGCTGGTACAGCACGGGGTGACACCACGCGGCATTGCTGCCCACCAGTACGATCAGTTGCGCGGATTCCAAGTCTTCGTAACTGCACGGCACGAGGTCTTCACCGAACGCACGTTTGTAAGCTGCCACGGCTGAGGCCATGCACAGGCGCGAATTGGTGTCGATATTGCCCGCACCGATGAAACCTTTCATCAGCTTGTTGGCGACGTAATAATCTTCGGTCAGCAACTGGCCGGAAACGTAGAAGGCTACCGCTTCCGCGCCGTGTTCCGCGATGATTTGCTGGAAACGGCTGGCGATGGTGGTGGTGGCTGTTTCCCACGACACGCGCTGCCCGTGGATTTCGGGGTAAAGCAGGCGTTGCGGGTGGTCGAGCGTTTCCGCCAGTGCTGTGCCTTTGGAACAGAGCCTGCCGAGGTTGGCGGGGTGTTCCTTGTCGGGGCGTACTTTGAATGCGCCCGCTGCGTCCTGTTCGACAGTGACCCCGCAGCCTACGCCGCAGTAGGGGCAGGTGGTGCGGGTAGGATTCATCATGCTGGAGTTTCCTCTATGACCAATTGCAGATAGACCTTGCCACCTTCCACCTTCACCGGAAACACATTGCTGCAACCGTTATCCGGGGCAAGCGCGTTGCCGCTGGTGAGGTCGATTTTCCAGTTGTGCAGCGGGCAAGTAACACTCGTGCCGTGCATGATGCCTTGTGACAAAGGCCCCCCTTTGTGCGGGCACGCGTCGCGAATCGCGAACACTTGATCGTCGGAGCCACGAAACACGGCGATGTCCATATCGCGGGTTTTGATCAGGCGCGAACCCAGCACAGGGATTTTGTTCAGTTCAACCACTTCTATCCATTTGCTCATTGTGATGTCCTCGTTAGGCTTCGATCATGATCGGGGTGAATTCGTCGGCTTCGGCACCTTCGGCACGGGCTTTCCACGGGTCAATTTGCGCAGGCTTTTGCGAAATCAGGAAGCGTTCGTACAAGGCTTTGCGTTGGGCGGCGTCATCCACGATGGCTTTTTTGACTTTTTCCAGCCCGACGCGCTCGATCCACGGCGCGGTGCGTTCCAGATAATGCGCGTCTTCGCGGTAGAACTGGCAGAACGCGCCGGTGTATTCCAGCACCTGTTCTTCGGTTTCCACCTTGCACAACAGGTCGGTGACGCGCACCTTGATACCGCCGTTACCGCCAATGTGCAGCTCGTAACCGGAATCGACGCAGACCACGCCAATGTCTTTGATGGTGGCTTCTGCACAGTTGCGCGGGCAACCGGAAACCGCCAGCTTGAACTTGTGCGGCATCCACGAACCCCACGTCAATTCTTCCAGCTTCACGCCGAGGCCGGTGGAATCTTGTGTACCGAAACGACACCATTCGCTGCCTACGCAGGTTTTCACGGTACGCATCGCTTTACCGTAAGCGTGACCGGAGACGAAACCGGCATCGCTCAAATCCTTCCACATCGCTGGCAACTGTTCTTTCTTGATGCCGAACATGTCGATGCGTTGCCCGCCTGTCACCTTCATGGTCGGCACTTCGTATTTGTCGGCAACGTCAGCAATGGCGCGTAACTGGTCGGAGGTACACATCCCCCCGAACATACGCGGCACGACCGAATACGAACCGTCTTTCTGGATATTGCCGTGGACACGTTCGTTGATGAAACGCGATTGCGCATCGTCCACGTATTCGGTCGGGAAAGCGCACAACAGGTAGTAGTTCAGCGAGTTACGGCAAGAGGGGCAACCGTCGGGAGTACGCCACTCAAAATGGCTGCGTACTTCCCGCATGGTTTTCAAGCTATGCTCAATAATGCCGTGGCGCACTTCGTCATGGGTGTAATCGGTGCATTTGCACAGCGGCTTGGTTTTCGGTGTGGTGGAATAGTCGCCGCCGACGGTGTGTGCCAGCAGCGATTCGACCAAGCCAGTACACGAGCCGCACGACGCGGAGGCTTTGGTGTGGGCGCGGACGTCATCCAGCGTGAACAGCTTTTTTTCGGTGATGGCTTTTACGATGTCGCCTTTGCAAACACCGTTACAGCCGCAAATTTCGGCGGTGTCGGGCAAGCTGGCCACGCGGGTTTCTGGGTTATGCCCAGAATCGCCCAGATGGTGTTGCCCAAACAGCAGGGTGTCGCGGAAAGCGGAAACATCCGTAGCGTCTTTCATGAGCTGGAAATACCAACTGCCATCCACGGTATCGCCGTACAGCACCGCGCCTTTGATTTGATTGCCTTGCAGCACGATTTTTTTGTACGTGCCGGAAGCCGCATCCTTGAACACGATGTCTTCGGTTTTCTCATTCCCGGTAAAGTCGCCAGCGGAAAACAGTTCAATGCCGGTCACTTTCAGTTTGGTGGATGTCACCGTGCCGACGTAACGGGCAATGCCGTGTTTGGCGAGGTGGTTGGCGGCAACTTTGGCTTGCTCGAACAGCGGCGCGACCAGCCCGTAAGCAATGCCGCGATGTTGCACGCATTCACCAATCGCGTAGATTTTCGGGTCGGTGATGGTTTGCATGGTGTCGCTGACCACGATGCCGCGTTCGCAGTACAAGCCGGAAGCTTTGCCGAGGTCGGTATTGGGTTTGATGCCGACAGCCATGACCACCAGATCGGCGGGAATTTCAGTGCCGTTTTTGAAACGTACTGCCGTGACACGTTCGTCGCCGAGAATTTCAGCGGTGGCATGTTCCATCAGGAAGGTCATGCCGCGCTCTTCCAGCGATTTTTGCAGCATGGCGGCGGCGGGTTTGTCGAGCTGGCGCTCCATCAGGGTGTCGAGCAGGTGGACAACGCTGACGTTCATACCCTGTTTCATCAGGCCGTTAGCAGCCTCCAGCCCCAGCAGGCCGCCGCCGATGACGACGGCATTTTTGTATTGGCTGGCGGTTGCCAGCATGGTGTCCACGTCTTTGATGTCGCGGAAGCCAATCACGCCTTGCTTGTCAGCACCGGGCAGCGGCAGCATGAAGGGGACGGAACCCGTGGCGATGATCAGACGGTCGTATTGCGCAACTGTACCATCGGTGGCGATGACTTCACGGCGGGCGCGGTTGATTTCTTCGACCTTTTTGCCTTTGTATAGCGTGATGCCGTTGTCGATATACCACTGCTCGCCGTTGAGCATGATCTGCTCGATGGTCTTTTCGCTGGCGAGTACCGGCGAGAGCATGATGCGGTTGTAGTTGCCGTAAGGTTCTTCACCGAATACCGTGATGTTGTAATGGTCGGGGGCAAGTTTGAGCAGTTCTTCAAGGGTGCGGACACCCGCCATGCCGTTGCCGATCAGTACCAGATTTTCTTTGTGCATTGTTGCGTCTCCTGAAAACAAAAAAGCCCTGAACCTCAAGGCTCAGATAGGCCAGAAGGTTCAGGGCTTCGTTACCCGAATGTGTGTCACGCAACGGTGCGTGGTGGTACTGTGCCTCGGTCGCCGTTGACCGGGTGCAGTGTGTTGAGAGGAGTTATGCAAAGCATGTGCCAAGGGCATTGGGACAGCGCTACGCCATTATTTCAGGCGCAATCTGTATAAGTGTGCGCTAATTCAGGGATAGGCTAGGAAGTGTTGCACTGAAATGAGGCAAGCAGAACTATTTCTAAGCAAGCTAATACCACTCATCCGTCTGAGCTTGTAAGTCGAATCAGTAGTGATAAATTTATCTTATCGAAATTTAAGTGCCGTTAATACCAAAATCACTTGAACCAGTCGTTACGCTAAAACCCTAAGTCAATTTATAACAAGAAGGACTCAACCTTTATGATGATCCGTCATTTGTTAACTGGCACAGTACTGCTGTGTTGTAGTCAGGCTATACTCGCTGCGACTGCGCCCTTTGAGACTTGTCCATCGAAGGCTTTTCTTATACAGGGCGCTGTACCCAAAACCTACGCCGTCAATCTGGTGACAGGCGATTACGATCTCGCACAGGATGATATGGGCACGAAAGCGAATATCAATGCGGTGGGCTTCAACCCGAATGATGGTTTCATGTATGGCTGGAACTACGCAGATAAAAAGCCGGGGCGCATTGGCAATGATTTCAAGATTGAAAGCTTGAGCGATGTTGCCAATCCGACTGAACAGAACTTCTTTGTGGGTGATATCTCGATTCTTGAGAATGCTTACTACGTTTACAATAGCGGGGCTGACTCTGGCCTTTACCGCATCTCACTGGATAAGAACAACGCCAATTACCACAAAATGGTACGTGTTGTAGATGGTAAAACCTTGAATCTCACGATCTATGATCTCGCCTTCCACCCCTCTAATGGCCTAGCTTACTCAGTGGATAACAAGGGCAACCTTTACCAAATTAACGCCACCAGTGGCACAGCCACGAAACTGGGAGCAACCGGCGTTTCTGGTACTTTCGGTGCCATTTATTTCGATGTGAATGGACATCTGTACTTCAGCCGCAATAATGATGGCAAAGTCTTTAGCGTTGATATTAACAGTGCGAAGTATACGGCTGTCTTATTTGCGCAAGGCCCTTCATCCAGTTCAAATGATGGTGCCCGCTGTGCCTTAGCAGAGGTGGTGGATAATGCCGATAGTAATATCGACTTTAGTGATGCACCCAGTTCTTATGGAACTTACCTGAAAGACAATGGCGCGCGTCATGGTTTAAAAAGCCCCGCAAGCTTGTTCCTAGGCAAGAGTGTTGACGGAGAAAGTGATGCGACCCCG
Source organism: Thiothrix litoralis (assembly GCF_017901135.1). NCBI lineage: Bacteria > Pseudomonadati > Pseudomonadota > Gammaproteobacteria > Thiotrichales > Thiotrichaceae > Thiothrix > Thiothrix litoralis. Next base: position 2,550,296 of record NZ_CP072801.1, read on the forward strand.
TTCCCGATGTCTGACGATGATGTCGGCGTGGGCGATGATGAAGACGGCATCCAGTTTGCAACGAATCTGACAGCAGGTTCATCAGCAGTCGTCATGGTTGAAGCATCTGCACCAGGCAACTTGAGCGCGTGGATTGATACTAACCAAAATGGTCAGTTCGATGCAGATGAACAAGTCATGACGGATCAGCCGGTGACAGCAGGTCGTAAGCCGCTTTACATCAAAATTCCAGCCGATGCAAAACCAGGGTCAACGTGGGCGCGTTTCCGTTTGTCATCAGCAACGGGTCTAGAACCAACAGGTGGAGCACCTGATGGCGAGGTTGAAGACTATCAAGTCGATATTCGTGCGAATAGTTCAAATGTCACGTATTACCCCTCCAGCACGGGTTGGTCAACGGTAGCCTTTGAAGATAACTGGCCGTTTGAAGGCGATTACGATATGAATGATATGGTCACCTACCTGCGTACTGCGGTGTACCGTACTGAAGGCAAAATCACACAAGTGAATATCTCGGGGCAACTTGCAGCGGTTGGCGCGGCGTATCATAACGGTTTCGGTATCCGTTTACCGGGTATTCTGCGTAGCCAAATTGATGAGGCAAACGTTCAATACACGGTTAATGACCGTGACGTGTCGCCTTACAATCCTTTGGAGGCTGGGCGTAATGAGGCGATCTTTATTCCAACCTATAATGTTTGGAATTACGTCAGTGGAGGTGAAAATTGTATTTACTACCGTACACAAGCAGGCTGCGGTTCTGATATCCAGATGAACTTTAACTTGGTGATTCCCTTCAAGGAATCGATTGAAAGTGATTTGGCGGGCGTCTTTGATCCGTTCATATTCGCAACGCCGGGGGCATCTCATGGTGCGCACTTTGCTCAACCGCCAGGCCGTACTTATGAAATCCACCTGAAGAACCATGAGCCGACAGAGGCATTTAATATGGCACTGATGAATGGTTCAGGTGCAGATGCCTCGGATCCAGCCAATAACCTGTACTTCCTGACGAAAAACGGTATGCCTTGGGCAATGGAAATGGGAAACCGTTGGCAGTACCCACTGGAATATAATGATCTAATTTCAGGCTATCAGAAGTTTCCTAGCTTTGTAACGACGCAAGGTGCTAAAGACGCAGACTGGTTCAGTGATGCCAAGTCGAATCCAGCACACCTGTTCAAAAACTAAGAATGATAAAGGACGTATAGCATGAAAAAGATCATAACAGCAGTTTCTTTGATGATGCTTTTGACCGGATGCGGTGGCGGCGGTACCGCTGCTGATAATTCGACTGGCAGCACTACCACAGCCAGTAACAACACGACTACCGTGGAAAGTGCCCAAGTCACTAGCACAGCAGAGCTTGTTGCCACCCCGGAATTTGATTTCGCGGCAGCACGCACCATCAATATTGACTTCGATGTCCCCGAGGCACGTACAGTCGAAGGCATGTTGTCGTTATGCACCAAATACAGCCCGCAAGACGATGGTACATTTGATATCAATTACGACAGCTGTATGGTGCAAGCGACATTGGTGAATGGTGCTTATAAATCGCAAATGGAATTAACTAACGATGTCAACTCCGTAGTAGGCGTTGTCTGGTTTGCAGATACCGCTTTGGCACCTGTCTATAAGGAATTTACCTTGGCTACGACAACAGCGGCTAGCTCACGCCCGGCGGATGCATCCAATATCCCAACCATGGCTTGGCACTAAGTGAGTTAAAGGCAACCTGATCAACAAAAGCCCGCTTCAAGCGGGCTTTTTTAACTGCAATTTTCCGCTGATCAGCCCAATGATGCCTGTGGCAGATCATCTCTGCCCAGTCTACAATTCTTACTATTCCTATTTGCCACGAGCCTGCCCCATGACCGACCTCAACACCCAACTGGTCTCCATCCTCAACCGGGTACAACGCCCCGGCAGTTTTTACGCAACCGGCAAAGCCGACCTCGCGATGCCGCGCCTTGAAGTGGAGGGTGTGGGCAACATTGCCCTACCGCTGTTGCCGCAACAAATCAGCCCGTTGGTGCAGGTTGCCGAGCAAGCGCCTTATGGCAAAGGGGAGGAGACGCTGGTCGACACTACGGTACGCAAAACCTGGCAGATTGCCCCCGATAAAGTCCACATCAGCGGCAAATACTGGCAAACCATGCTGGATGACATCGTGACGCAAGCGGTGGATGGCTTGGGTGTCAGCGGTGAAGTCCACGCCGATCTGTACAAAATGCTGGTGTATGACGCAGGCAGTTTCTTCGTCAATCACCGCGACACCGAAAAAGCGGACGGCATGTTTGCCACCCTGATCGTGGCTTTGCCAGCGGTGTATACGGGCGGAGAATTGCGTATCGAACATGCCGGGCATAACGTCTCGCTGAACCTGCAAGCGGATGACCCGTCAGAAATCAGCTTTGCCGCGTTTTATGCCGATTGTATCCACGAAGTCCTGCCCATCACCAGCGGTTGCCGGTTAGTACTGGTGTATAACCTGTGCCGCAGCGGGAAAGGAGAATTGCCGCAGCCACCCGATTACCAGCGTGAACAGATGCAAGCTGCTGCCTGTTTAAAGCAGTGGGTGACGATGGAACACACCGGGGAGGACATTCCGCTCAAGCTGGTGTATTTGCTGGAACACGCCTACACCCCGGAAGGCTTGGCGTTCGATGCACTGAAAAACGGGGATGCCGCCATTGCCAGCGTGATGATTCCCGCTGCTGAACAAGCCGATTGCGACCTGTATCTGGCTTTGGTGTCGGTGGAAGAATCCGGCTATGCGGAATACGGCGGTTCGTATGGACGCAAAAAGCGCTACTGGGAAGATGACGACGAGGATGATGATGACTTTGAAATCGGCGAAGTCACCGAGGAGGAACAGTACATTTCCCATTGGCAGACCCCGCAAGGGGTAGTCAGCACTATGGGGCATTTACCGTTTGAGAATGAAGAATTGTGCCTGCCCAACCGCTTGTACAGCCTCGCCGCCGATGCCCTACACTTCCACGAAGCCACTGGCAACGAAGGCGCATCGTTTGAACGCACCTACCGCCGTGCCGCGCTGGTGATGTGGCCTCGCGTCTACCGTGCCGACGCCTTGAGTGTGGGCGGTGTGGACATAAACCTGGACTATCTCGCCCATTTGATGGCGGACTGGCAAGCGGCTGGTGGGGCAAGCGCACAGCCCCAATGGCAGGAAGCGCTGCATTTCGCCAAAGGTGTCATCGCCAACTGGGAAGACACGGGCAGCGGTTGGCATCCCAGTCTGCCGGGTGCGCCTTACCTGAGTCGCCTGCTCAGCCACTTGCTGCTACTGGCGGATACCCACCTGATCGAAGCCGCCGTGACCCGCATTCCCATTGGCGGGAAATCCTACCAGCGAGAGGATAATCTTCCCCTGCTGGCGGCGTTGGCGTTGTTGCCAGACGCACCAGCGCGGCAATTGCTGGCGACACTGCTCGAAAAACGCGCGGCGGACAGTCTGGCGGCGTGTGGGCAATTATTGCGGCTGGCTTTACCGCGTTATGCGCAGACAGGTACAGAACCTTTCCTGCCCGCCGCGCAAGCCCTGCTGGAGAGTTTGGCGAATACCCAACCGGTCACCGGCTCTTATCGGTCGATTGAGCGGTTAACGGTTGAGCAGGTGGTCGATGTCCTGATAGCTATCGGTAATGTCGATGAAGGCTTGGGCAAACAGGCGGTGGTGCATTTGCTGGCTCAGCGCCAACGCTTCCCGATGGATGAGCGCCTGATTCCCGCCGTGTTGTTGGCAGCGCAAGCCAGCGATCACCCGCCGGTGGTGCTGGCTTTGTTGCAGCAGCAGTGTCTGGCTTATCTGGAATCCTGCCTTAGCCTGCCGCTGGCAGCGCCCACCGATTGGACGCGAGAAGCCAGTTTCGAGTGCTCCAGCAGCAGTTGGCGTAAGGATAACAATGCGGACTGTGAGGCATTGAAACGCTTCATGCTCGACCCGCAGGAGACAAGCTGGAATTTCGCCGCTGCTGAAGATCGCCGTAACGCACTGGGAAGAATTGTTCAGCAAGCCAAGCTGGATGTCGACATAACCACCATTAAGTCGGGGCGACCTTATACGTTGCGCTTCGTCAAGACGCAAGCCAGCTATGAGCGCAACGTGGCACAGCGCCAGCGGGATGAGGCGAATCGGGAACGCTTGCTGGGCTTACGTGTTGATGGTTGATTCCGCCCAGAATACGCGCATGTCCGCATTGTCCACGCGCTCATAAATCGCCTCGACCGGGACAGTCAAGCCGATGGATTCCAACGTCACCGTTGAGCCGGGGTAGTAATAGGTAGAACGCCATGCCTCACTACGCCGTTGCACCACCACTTCGGCAATGTCTTGCTCGATCAGCACGTATTCCAGCAAGCTGGGCAAGGCGAGGTATTCGGCACGTTTTTCGGTTTTATCCTGGCGGTGCGTGCTGCCAGATAGCACCTCCACAATCAGAATCGGGCTTTCGCGGACATAGGTATCTTGCGAGGGGTCATCGTCACACACCACCATCAAGTCGGGGTAGCGAAAACGCTTGGCGGTGGTTTTTACCAGCATGTCGCTAGTCATTGGGAAGCACGCTTTACCGCGCTGGTGATTCCAGATCAACGCATACAAGTTGCCAGCAATGAAATTATGGTTGGCACTTGCCCCCGCCATTGCATACGCTTTCCCATCGACGTATTCGTATTTCTGTTCGCTCTCGTGTTCGCCTGCAAGGTAGTCTTCGACGCTGAGGTAATCGAATTGATGTGCTAGTGGTGGCATTAGGTTTGCTCCTAAACGAGTTCTTCGCTTGATGTTAACACACGTACCAAAACGGCGGTATTTTGCTGCGGATGTGTGCTTGATTCGTCGTTATATTTCAACCCAATAACGCCATACTTATCACGCTCCCCACACCTCCACCTGCAACGCCGCATCATGGCGCACCTCATGCCAAGTCTTCTCATCCCAACTCACATCCGGGTTGCGATTGAAGATCACCAAATGCGCTTCCGTCGCCCCACAGTGACGCGCATACCCGCCAACTTGGCTAAGCCCATCCGCAATGGTTTTATCCAGATTGGCGTAAAGGATTTTTAGCTCCAACACCACGCGCTGCACTTCACCGTAAAAGCCTTTGACCTCATCCAGCGGCCATTCGAGGTACAAGTCCGTGTACTTGCGTCCCAAAGCGTATTCACGGTGGATACGCCCGCCCCCATTCACGATACGCTGCAAAAACGCTTGCAGGATCAAGTGCGGCCCCGCTTCCTTGTAGGGCAAACCTTGCAGCCACACATCCGAGTTTTCGCGGAAAAACTGCTGGAAAGCCGTCAACAATTTCACCATATCCAAACGGCGCTCCGGGGTCAGATACCATGCCTGCTGATGGGTTATGGTCGCCTGCCATTGCCAGGTAATTTCACGTGGGATGATTTCCTGATAGATACGGTTGCTGATGGCGATTTGCGGGCTTGTTCGGATAAGCCCCAAGTCTTCCACGTATTGCAGGTCATCATTCTGCAAATTGGCAATCCGGCTTTCACCCGCTAACAGCGCAGCAATCACGGCGTGTACCCGGCGCTCTTTGAGCTGGTTGGTCAGTTGGTCAAGGTGCGTGGCGCGGGAACGGATCAGGCGTTCGCGAGCAGCTTGGTAACGTTCCTGCGTGATGAGCGTGCTGCGGTCACGAGCCGTTTTATCCTTCCACGTCATCTCATGCCCAAGGGCATTCACCAGCCACGGCTGACCTTGGGTATCTTCCCACAAAGCTGGAAAAACAGCTTCGTCAAAAATCTGTCCGGTAGCATCCGTATGTTGTTGGTAAAGCAACTTGACTTCCGCAAGGCTGAAATTGCCCATGCACAGGGATTCCGCCTTAATATTGAAGGCACTGCCGCCGGTATCACGAACCCCGCAGAGGATGATGCTTTGCGGGAAAGCACGCGGGCGTTGCGCATAACCGGCACGGATTTGTCGCAATAGGGAAATCAGCGTGTCGCCGATCAGGGTATCCACCTCATCCAGCATCAGCACGATGGGCTTGGGGCTGAGTTGCGCCCAGCGGGACAACAATTCCGTAATGGCAGTACCAGGGTTGATGTGCTCTAAGATGGATTGTGCTAACGCTGGCAACGTCGGTTCAATACCGTAGTCACGCGCCCGCGCTGCGATGGTTTGACAAACCGTAGTCATGCCCTTGTCGGCATCTTCCCTAGCCGTTTGTGCCCCTTCGATATTGACGTAGAGGGTGTTGTATTCACCGCTTTGGTTCAATACCTCCATCATCGCCAGCAGGGTACTGGTCTTACCCGTCTGGCGCGGAGCGTGCAGCACGAAGTATTTTTCTGCATCAATCAGGTAGCGAATTTCTTCCCAGTCGAGGCGCTGCATCGGGTCAATGCAGTAATGCTTGCTGGGGACAACGGGGCCGGAGGTGGTGAAATGTTTATTCATGGCTGCCACAGAAATCATTGGAGTGGCACAAGTTTAGCATGAGCGGGGTGGATTACCCCATCACCAACCACCCCAACACCCAATACCGCACGCCCTTCGCCACTGCCACCACCGCCACGAACGGTAACAACGGCATCCGCATGACCCCCGCCACCATAGTCAGTGGATCACCCACAATCGGCAACCAACTCAACAACAACACCCACCACCCATAGCGCTGAAACTGCTGTTGCGCCCGCTCCAAGGTCACTGCGTTAACTGGAAACCAACGCTTCTCCCGGAAATGCTCCAGATAGCGCCCCAGCCACCAATTAATCACCGACCCCAGCGTATTGCCAAACGTCGCGACAGCAATCAGCAGCCAAAACAAATCCTTCCCGTTGAGCAGCAAACTCACGAGCAAAGCTTCCGATTGGGCAGGAATCAGGGTAGCTGCCAGCAGCGCCGAGAAAAACAGCAGGAGGTAAGACATAAGCGAGAAAACTTGCCGCTTGCACCCCTCCTTTGCAAAAGGAGGGGCTGGGGGAGGATTTAACTACGCGCCGTCAACCACTCGCCAATCGCGGGCGGAATCGTCTTTTGCGCTTTGCCGCTGACGTAAATACCGATGTGACCACCTTTGAACGACAGTTCGGTGTAATCGTCGCTGCCGGTTGCGCCTTTCAACGCCCGTGAAGCATCCGGCGGCACCAGATGATCCTGTTCGGCAAAGATATTCAGCACCGGCGCAGTCACGTTTTTCAGGTCGATGGTATAATCACCAATTTGCACCTCGCCCTTCAGCAGCTTGTTTTGCTGGAAAAAGTCCTTGATGAACTGGCGGAAAGTCTCACCAGCCTGATCCGGGCTGTCGAAAATCCACTTTTCCATGCGCATGAAGTTTTTCAGGGTTTGGCTATCGCCCATCACGTCGACCATACCGAGGTACTTTTGCCCCATCAACTGATACGGTTTCAGGTTGAGGAACGTCCAGTTGAGCATTTCGCCGGGAATATTGCCGATGGTATCGACCAGTTGGTCAATATCGACATTTTGTACCCAGTGACTGAGCATATTGTCCGGCGTGTGGTAATCAACGGGCGTGACCATTGTGACCAGATTTTTGACCTTTTCCGGGTGCATCGCGCTGTAGCACAGGCTGAAAGCACCGCCTTGGCAAATCCCCAGCAGGTTGACCGCATCGACGCTGTGACGTGCACGGATTTCATCCACACAATTATCGAGATAACCGTTGAGGTAATCGTCGATAGTCAGGTAACGATCGGAAGCATCCGGGTAGCCCCAGTCGATCAGGTAGACATCCTGCCCGGCATCCAGCAAACCTTTGATGGTAGAACGGTTTTCCTGAATATCGGTCATGTAGGGGCGGTTCACCAGCGCGTACACGATCAGCATCGGCACTTTATTGGTCGGTTCCGCCGTGCCCTGATAATGCAGCAGTTTGAGCTTGTCTTCGGTGTACACCACCTCGAACGGGGTAACGCCGGTGGAAATCTCGCCGACTTCCATCAGATTGGTCATACCCTGCGCGAGCTTTTCATTGAAGGTTTTTACTTCGTTCAGAATTTCGTCTGGACGCATTTGAAACGGCATGTTCGTTCTCCTTGAATATCCAGTGCTGATCAGGCTTTCTTGGTGCTAGCGCGAGGGGCTTTGGGTTTTGCCGCTGCTTTAGGCTTTGCCGGGGCTGCTGTGGCGACAGTCGCTTTGATTGCAGGTTTTGCCACCGGAGGGGTAGCTTCTGCCAGCATGATCGGCGGCGGCTCAGCAACAGGCGCTGGCTTAGGCTCGACAGCCTTGGGGGCAACAGGTGCAGGTGCAGGTGCTGCTTGTGCCGCTGCCAGTGCATCGACCTTGCGGGACAATTCCTGTAACTGTTTACGCAAAGCGCGATTTTCACGGCGCAAGGCTTGCTGTTTCTCGAAGGCCGCGTTCATCTCTGTGCGAGTGGGCAGGTTAGCGGATGCATACACGCTATCCAGCTCGGCATTAATGCCTTGCTTCAGCGCCATCAATGCATTGACCAAATCGCCGTACACCACCTGATATTCATCCGTCATGGCAAACTTGGCGTACACCTGTTCATTGACATCGACCCACAAATCATAGAGTTCGCGTAGGGAATTGATTGTTTTGCCATCGTTACGCATTGCCTCAACCCGTTCGCGCAAGGCTTGCACCGATTCGATCCCCTGTTTAGCAAAGGCTTTCAGGTAATCATCCATCGCTTCCTGATAGTTAGCACTCAGTTGGGAGAGTGCTTGCAAGCGTTCCTGCGATTCGCGGTTGTAACCGACAGCAGGCGTCCCTAGCACTTTGCGCAGTTGCTCGCTCCAGTTTTCGGACGTTGGCATGTGGAAACCACCCGCGCCCATTTCCTGAAATGCCTGCATTCCCATGCTGTTGAGCACGCGCTGCCAGCTATCCAGCGCCGACTGGCCTACGCCGAAACCGTGAGCGCCAAACTTGCCCATTTCAAGCTGACCGCAGCATTGGCGGAAACCGGCTTCCATCGAATCCATCCACGTTGTGATGGTGTCTTTATCGGCGTTGCCTGTTTGTTGGGCATTGTAAGCATTTTCAGCAAGGTTCATGTACACCTTGCCCATTTCAACCATGCGCTGGAAAGCGTCGGTAGACGCACCGGGTACTGTATGTGGGCTGACGGCTTTCCACCATTGTTCCAGACCTTGCGTCCAGGCAGGAGCACCGAATCCAGGAGCGCCAAGTCCGGGGATACCAAGCCCAGCGGGTGAATGACCGGGTTGCCCCATTTTGGAAAGATCTGACCACGCATCCCAATAGCGACGTTGTGCATCAGACCAGTTTTTCATCATATCTTCAGACCAATCTACCATCACAGTACCCATCCTCCACGTAAAAATAGTGTCTTTTAGCAGCTTAACATGCTACTTTGTGCATCGCAACAATGTTGACAGTCGCCTACTTTACGACTTGCCAAGAGCAAGCATCTCAGCTTATTGTTGACAACCTGAACATATACCACAAAGATTTAGCTACTTTAATACTCTAGGAGAACGTTTCATGCGCGAAGATATAGTGATCGTAGCCGCAGGCAGAACTGCAGTTGGTACTTTTGGTGGTGCACTCGCTGCCATTCCTGCTTCTGAACTCGGTGCAACCGTCATCAAAGGGCTGCTGGAGCGTTCCGGCCTGAAACCTGAGCAAATCAATGAAGTCATTCTGGGTCAGGTACTGACCGCTGGCGTTGGCCAAAACCCGGCTCGCCAAACCGTATTGTCAGCAGGTCTGCCCAATGAAGTTCCGGCCATGACCATCAACAAGGTTTGTGGCAGCGGCCTGAAAGCCGTGCATCTGGCTTACCAAGCGGTCGCTTGCGGCGATGCTGACATCGTGATCGCAGGTGGTCAGGAAACCATGAGTGCTTCCGCGCACGTTTTGCCTAATTCACGTAACGGCCAAAAAATGGGCGACTGGAAAATGGTCGACACCATGATCAAAGACGGCCTGTGGTGTGCGTTCAATGATTGCCACATGGGCATTACCGCTGAAAATATTGCTGACAAATACGGCTTCAGCCGTGAAGCGCAAGACGAATTCGCGGCTGGTTCACAGCAGAAGACTGAAGCGGCGCAAAAAGCGGGCGTGTTCAACGACGAAATCATCCCTGTCGTCATCCCGCAGCGCAAAGGCGACCCGGTCGTGTTCAACACGGACGAATTCCCACGCGCTGGCACAACAGCGGCTTCCCTCGGCAAACTGCGCCCGGCTTTCAAGAAAGACGGCTCGGTCACAGCGGGCAATGCTTCCGGCATCAACGACGGTGCAGCCGCCGTGATCGTGATGACCGCAGCCAAGGCTAAAGAACTCGGCTTGACCCCGCTGGCGCGTATCGTGTCTTTCTCCAGCGCGGGCGTTGACCCAGCGATCATGGGCACTGGCCCGATCCCTGCTACCACTAAATGTTTGGAAAAAGCAGGCTGGAGCGTTGGCGACCTCGACATGATCGAAGCCAACGAAGCCTTTGCAGCACAAGCTATGTCGGTCAATGAAAGCCTTGGCTTTGACCTGAGCAAGGTCAACGTTAGCGGCGGCGCGATTTCACTGGGTCACCCGATTGGTGCATCCGGCGCTCGTGTACTGGTCACACTGCTGCACGGCATGAAGCGCACGGGCGCGAAAAAAGGTCTGGCGACACTGTGTATCGGTGGCGGTCAAGGCGTAGCGATGGCCGTTGAAGCGGTTTAATTGATAATTTTTGAGGAGTATTGAATATGAGTAAAGTTGCACTGGTAACAGGCGGTACAGGCGGTATTGGTAACGCGATTTGCAAGCAATTCGCAGAAGATGGCTACAAAGTTGTCACCACTTACTTCGAGCCAGAAGAGCAAGCCAAAGCATGGCAAGCTAAGCAGGGTTACGAAGTAGCCATCTACCCTTGCGATGTCAGCAACTATGACGATTGCGTCAAACTGAAAGAATCGGTTATTGCTGATTTCGGTCAAGTTGACATTATCGTGAACTGCGCGGGCATCACCCGTGACGCGACCTTCAAGAAAATCACCCCAGCACATTGGGCTGCGGTCATGAAAACCAACCTCGACAGCGTGTTCAACGTCACTCACCAGTTCGTTAACGAAATGGCTGAGCGTGGTTTTGGTCGTGTGATCAACATTTCTTCCATCAATGGTCAAAAAGGCCAGTTTGGCCAAACCAACTACAGCGCTGCCAAAGCAGGCGTACACGGTTTCGGCATGGCGTTGGCTCAAGAAGTCGCTCGCAAAGGCGTGACCATCAACACCTTGTCACCGGGCTACATCGCGACTGAAATGGTGATGGCGATTGCTGAAGAAGTGCGTAACAAAATCATTGCGCAAATCCCGGTTGGCCGTTTGGGTACACCTGAAGAAATGGCTGCGATCGTTTCCTTCTTGGCATCCGACAAAGCGGGCTTCATCACTGGTGCGAACATCTCTGCCAACGGTGGTCAGTTCATTCACTGATATTGTTCAAGGGGCGTATTCAATACGCCCCTACCCCAATTCCCCCCCTTCTATTCACCACTTTTGTGCATTGCCATACTGTTTTTGTGTACATAACAAAACGTTAACCTATAAAATCCCCCTCAGAAGCTGCTTTCACGCAGCAGCCGTTAATTTTATTTATTTCATCACAGTAGCACTGACGAAGATCCTATGGCCGAAGAACGCATTATTAAGAAATACCCGAATCGCCGTTTGTACGACACTACCCAGAGTTGTTACATCACGCTGAGCGATGTCCGCGATTTGGTGTTGGCGGAAACGCCTTTCAAAGTCATCGACCGGCAATCGAACGATGACATTACCCGCAGCATCTTGCTGCAAATCATTATGGAACAGGAGTCGGGCGGGCAACCGTTGTTTAGCGCCGATATTCTGGAACAATTCATCCGCAATTACAGTGATGCTACCCGCAAGGGTTTCATGGAATACATGGAGCAAAGTGTCGGTTTGTTTACCAGCCAGCAAAGCGCTATGCAGGAACAAATGCATAAAGTTTTGACCGGCACACCGCTGGATGCGTGGATGAAAGTTGGCGAGCAAAACGTGCAAACTTGGCAGAAAATGCAGGAAAGCATTATGGGTACGTTGAAGCCGAAGAAGTAGATTCTCATGCCTGATTTCAGTTTACCTGTCGCCCGTTACCGTTTTACGTTTCGGGCGCTGACTTCCATCCAATTCCCGGCTTATGCTGGCTCGACGTGGCGGGGCGCGTTTGGTCATGCACTGCGCCATACCGTGTGTATTACCCGTGAACCTGATTGCCGCAACTGTTTGTTGTGGCGTTCGTGCGTTTACAGTCAGGTGTTTGAGACGCCAGCGGGGCATGAGCCTTTGCTGCAAAAGGTCAGCGCCGCGCCCCACCCTTATATTATGCAACCGTTGGCTACGTCGGGGCGGCAATATGCGCCGGGGGAAAGCTTTGTGCTGCATTTGACCTTGTTGGGGGCGGCGATTGAGCATTTGCCTTACCTTATCCATGCCATGCGGCAGGTGGGGGAACGCGGTATCGGTAAGGGTGATGGGCGTTATGCGCTGGAGGCGGTAGCGCAGGAAACCGTGGCGGGGAGCGATGTGTGGCAAACTATCCATACACCCGGTGGCAGTTTGCAGGCATTGCCGGGCAGTGTGCCGCTGATTCCGCCGTTGCCGGAACAGGTGCGGGTGGTGTTGCAGACGCCGTTACGCTTGTTGCAGGAGGGAACGCCGATCCGCAGCGGGCGTTTCAATTTTCAGCTTTTCATGAATACGGTGATGCGGCGGATTTCCTTGTTGCACGCTTATCATGCGGGGGTGGAGCTGCCGGGCGATTTCAAGGCATTGAGCCAACAGGCGGCGGGCGTGGCGTTGCACGCGGTGGACTTGCGTTGGCATGAGTGGTCGCGCTATTCCAACCGCCAGCAAAACAAGGTGCAAATGGGCGGGCTGGTGGGCAGCTTTGCCTTGGTGGGCGCGGGGTTGGAAGATTTCTGGCCGTGGTTGTGGCTGGGGCAATGGGTACACGCGGGTAAAGGGGCGGTGATGGGCATGGGCGAGTATGCGCTGCATGGCGAGGGAGAAGAAAATCCCCTCTGCCCACCTGCTGCAAAGGAAGATTGAAATCGACCTTTCATCGGGCAAGCGTTTGGTATAATATCAATCTATCCACACAGTCGGCGCACGGTGTGAGCTGTTTAAAAACCTAACTCGGTTAATTTTATAGCAAGGCAACTTTTTATACAGCCGATTTCCTGCTAAGGGTCTCTGTAACCCACTGATTCAAAAGGCCGATTAGACACGAGCCCTCTGAAGACCGCCCTGATTTAAAAGGGATTAAGACGTTTCCGCCCTTGGCGTATAACCAAGCGATTGATGCTCTGAAGACCGCCCTGATTTAAAAGGGATTAAGACCACCAGCTTCAGCGCATTTTGCCAATTGACCACCTCTGAAGACCGCCCTGATTTAAAAGGGATTAAGACATCGGCTGGATTTCGTATTCAGCAAAGCAGGTGCGCTCTGAAGACCGCCCTGATTTAAAAGGGATTAAGACGCGGCGCGGAACATCAATACCACGTCTTTTCCGCCTCTGAAGACCGCCCTGATTTAAAAGGGATTAAGACGCTGCATCACAGTCTTCATCAGCGAATGCAACCTCTGAAGACCGCCCTGATTTAAAAGGGATTAAGACTGTTGAAAGAATCATGGTGGTGTCCTTGTAAGTCTCTGAAGACCGCCCTGATTTAAAAGGGATTAAGACGTTAGCGTCCTCAACATCACCGTGTGAGAACAGCTCTGAAGACCGCCCTGATTTAAAAGGGATTAAGACTGGCAAGAGCCACTTTAACTTCAGTCATGCTGACCTCTGAAGACCGCCCTGATTTAAAAGGGATTAAGACGAGGGAAAGATTCCCACCTTTGGCGTAAAGGTCTCTGAAGACCGCCCTGATTTAAAAGGGATTAAGACCAAACACGTACCAAGGGCATTTGTGCTCGCTGCGGCTCTGAAGACCGCCCTGATTTAAAAGGGATTAAGACCGACATTAATGCAATGGCGCGTTTTTTGTTTCCTCTGAAGACCGCCCTGATTTAAAAGGGATTAAGACACCGCCACTATCGCCAAGGCGTAAAAAAACCCTCTGAAGACCGCCCTGATTTAAAGAAGAAAATCCTCCCCCAGCCCCTCCTTTTGCAAAGGAGGGGAGCAAGACAATGTATCCACTTAATTCTTCAGGGTGTTGTCTGGTCTCCCCTTTTGCAAAAGGGGGATTTAGGGGAATAAACTTCATCGTTAACTTCTAAATCCTCACCGAACTCGACACCGCCCTCACCCAAATCCACCAACAGACCCATTCTTAAGCCCCCCTTTGCAAAAGGGGGGTTGGGGGGATTTTCTCCCCACTTCCGCTTATAATTCCCCTCATGAACCAACCTGATCCTACTCTGCCCCATACGTACCCGCGCCGCATCCTGCTCGCGGTCGCCGCCTATTCCCCGCAAATTGTGACCGAAACCTGTTACGCGCTGGCGCTGCAAACTGACCCGCCGTGGCTGCCCACCGAAGTGCATATCATCACCACCCAACGCGGTGCTGAGTATGTGCGTGCTGGTTTGTGCGCCACTCGTCAGAATGAGCTGGGGAAATTGTGTGCGGATTACGCCTTGCCTCCGCCAGCTTTCGACTCCAGCCACATCCACCTGATTACCGATGCGCAAGGCATAGCGCTGGAGGATGTACGCAACGGCACCGACAACACCCACGCCGCCGATTTCATCACCCGCACGGTGCGGCGCTTTACCGCTGACCCGCACACCAGCCTGCACGTCTCGCTGTCGGGCGGACGCCGTACTATGACGTATTACATCGGCTACGCGCTGTCGCTGTTCGGCAGGCCGCAAGACCGCCTCAGCCATGTGCTGATCGAAGACGAATATTATTTCAACCGCGAATTTTACTACCCGCCACCGCGCCCGGTCTGGGTGATGCGCGAAGATGGCAGCGGCTTTGATGCCGCCAAGGTGGAGGTCACGCTGGCGGACATTCCCTTCGTGCGCTTGCGTGAAGGTTTACCGACCGAGTTACTCGAAGGCAACAGCACGTTCAGCACCACGATCCACGCCGCGCAACGCCGCTTCGACCCGGTGCAAGTGCGATTGGATTGGCAGCAAGCCAGCCTGCACTGCGGCGGGGTTGCCGTCCCCATGCCGCCGGTGCAACTGGCGTTTTATGCGTGGATGTTGCACCGCTGTGCGCAAAACCAACCCCCAGTGCATTGGACAACGCCAGAAACCCCCGATCTGGCCAGCCAATTTTTGCACATTTACCAACGCCTGCACGGGCAAACCGGCAGTTACGAGCAAGTCGCGCTGGCCTTGCGCGACGGCATCACCAAACCGTGGTTTGAGGAACGCAAATCCCACACCCACAAAGCGCTGAAAAAAGCGCTGGGCATGGCAGCGGCCGAGCCTTACCTTATCCAGCCGCACGGCAGCAAACCACGTACCCACTTTGGCCTCAACCTGCTGCTGGATGCACTCGACTTTCACCCGAACCTTAACTGAATGTGACCGCTATCACGGTATCCACACCATTATTCAGGGATAATTCAAGCAAGTCTTACGTCGGGCAAATTTCGGGGGCTACTCATGGATATTCTCACCATTTTATTTGTATTGCTGCTGGGTGCGGCAGCGGGTTCTTGGCTGGGTCATTACAGCGGCTACCGCGAAGGGCTAGTCAAAGGCAAACATGATGGTGTCAAGGAAGGGATGAAAGAATACCTGCGTAAAGAACTCATCGAGTCCAAGGCATTGGGTGGCAGTTACAACATCGAGGCTTTATTCCAAGTCCGCGAAGAACTCCAGGGTGCTATCCAACCGAAACAGGCACAGAAAAAAGAAAAGTCGTCATGGCTGGCGTGGGTGATCCTCGCGCTGACGGTACTGTGGTTGTGGGGCAGCATAGTGGGTTTCGACTCAACTTATTAACCAATTCAGAGAGAGATGGCGCATGGGAATGCTGGTGTATGCGTATTGGCTAAGCCGCTGGGCAGCGGCAAGTTTACAAAAATTTGAAGCCACCTTTTTCAGTGACCCATGGGACAAAACCCCCGTGCCGGTACTGTCACCCCCGCAAGGCTGGGGGGTAGCGCTGGAATCCGCCAGTAAAAGCTGGTCGGCTTGGCATACCTGAAAAAACCGGGGCGGGTTTGACAAGCTTGTCATGAGTGACAGGCGCGGCTGTTTAGTTAATAATCATAAATATCATTTATTGGGTTTATCACAAAGGGGCTGTTAACGCTCCTCAAGGGTTGCACATGGCTTATTACGCTTACTTGTTCGAGGCAAAATCGATCCAGTCCTACATCTTTGCCACAAACAAACTCAAAGAAATCATCGGTGGTAGCGAGTTGATTGAACGATTAACTGCTAATGACGGATTGCTCAGACAAACACTGATATCACTGGGGTTTGAAGAAGATGCTGATATTCGCCTGTCCCGTTGTGGTGGTGCTGCCTTCTATGCCTTTAGCGAGAACGAAGAAAACCTCAAAAAACTCGCCAATCTTTGGCCTTTAGTGTTTCGCCAGTACGCGCCAGATATGGAGTTTATCCACGCTATGGCAGAAGGCAAAAACGCGGTTGATGCTTTCAAAACGGCACATGATGCGTTAATGGCTGACCGTAACCGTCCTAAAGTGAAATTACCGCAAGCAGGCGTATATACCTTGCGCTTTGGCCGCACAGGCGAACCTGTAACGGATTGTAAGGGCACGGGTGAGAAGCGTGAATGTTTCGACCAGATCACATTAAGAAAACGGGCTTTTTCCAACAGTGAAGCACTGGCTCAACGAGTCATGTGGGACTCTCATCGGGGTGAGTGGCCGGTCAACCTCACCCCCGAAGAAGGACAGGACGGCAAAAACCTTCCCTTTACCAACGATAACCGTCTGGTTGGTTTGATTCATGCCGATGGCAATGGATTTGGACAGTTGCTGATGGATTTGAAAGATAACGTAGATAAAAAAATCATCACTAATGAACAGTATATCGACGTATTTCGTAACATTTCAGAGTCGATTAAAACCGCCACGGAAGCAGCGGCAGCCAATGCGGTTAGTAAAGTTCTATTTCCGAAAATGGACGGTGGTTTGTTTCCCGCTCGCCCTATCGTATTGGGTGGTGACGACCTGACCATGATCGTGCGTGCTGATCTTGCCTTACCCTTTACGCAAGCATTCCTAAAGGCGTTTGAACAAGAGAGCCATAATCAATTTGAACTGCTTAGAAGCAATTATCCAAACTTGAAAGGCATCATTCCTGAAAGATTGACTGCGTGCGCAGGCATTGTTTATGCCAAATCCAGCCAGCCGTTCTCACTGTTACATGATCTGGCAGAAGGTTTGTGTAAGCACACCAAAACGATTGCCAAGCGATCTGACAACCTATTGGGTAAGCAAGTGCCGTCCTCCCTGACGTTCTATCGCGTGACAACTTCCTTGATTGATGACTTCAAAGACATTCTCAAGAATGAATTAACCACAAGGAACATTTGCTTAAGCCGTGGCTGCTACACGCTGGATGCACATGACAAGCTGCCCAACCTGCCAGACTTGCTAGCATTGCAGGTATTTCTGGCGAAGTCCGAAGTATCACGAGGGGCGTTGCGTCAGGTCACAGGTTTGCTACACCAGTCACCAGAACAAGCACAACGCCGCTACGAACGCTGGAAAGAAGTGATGCAAGATCGTGATCAAAACAACTGGAACACGTTTAATGAGCTATTCCGCAAGCTCAGCGAACCAAAAAGCGACTTTGACGTAAACCACAAACAAGCAGTGCCATTTGAAGATGTGCTGTCACTCAGTGCCGTCAGCAATGTTGATGTATTGAATACCGCAGAGGGGGCGAACGCATGAGTTATCAGCTCAAAATTGATATTCAAAGTTACTGGCATCCCGGCACTGGGCGCGGGCAAGGTAGCGATGTGGATGCCCTCACTCACCGTGATGCGCATGGTTTGCCGATCCTGCCGGGCAGAACCATCAAAGGCATTTTGCGCGATGCGGTCACACGTTGGGAGCAATTCACACAATCCAGCAGCCAACCAACACTGGCAGAGCAATTGTTTGGTGCAGGAACCGATGCCGAAGAAAAGTGGCTGGGTTCAGTACGTGTAAGCGATGCGGTGTTAGCCGATGACATCCGCTATTACCTGCTGAAGGATAAAAACCTGTTAACGGGCTTGTACCGCAGCATCCACGCGACTGCCATCAAGCACGAAACGGGAACAGCGGTAGATCAAAGCCTGCGCGGCATGGAAGTAATCGTGCCGCTAACCCTCTACGCGACACTGGATGAAGTCCCCAATGCACCACACAAAGTTGCCAACTGGCATAAAGCCATTGAGCAAACACTCGGCCTGATTCAAGCCGTGGGTGCGCACCGTACACGCGGTTTAGGCCGAGCTGTCGTCACGCTGGTGGAGGGTAACAAATGAAAACACTGGATTTAGTGATTACCTTGCTGGATGACTGCATTTTCAGCGAACGCAATGCCACCGAAGGTGCACATCAGGCACTGGATTATATTCCGGGCGGTGCATTACTCGGGGCAGTCGCGGCACAGCTTTACCCGATGATGGAGAACGCACAAGCGTTTGACTGGTTTCATGCCGGAAAAGTACGGTTTGGCAATGCTTACCCCTTAACCGCAAGCGGGCAACAAACTTTCCCCATGCCTGCCTGCTGGCATCAGGCCAAAGGTGAAAGTGCGGTTGAGGGTGACAAGGTTGATGATGGAAAAGTTTGGCGGTTGGATAAGTGTAAGGAAAACAACCTATCCAATAATAAGCAACCTCAGCAATTACGCGCTGGTTATGTGTCGCTGAATGGGCTGCTGGCCGAAACACACAAATCCTTCCGCATGAAAACCGCTATTGATGCGGAAAAAGGCAGGGCAAAAGAGTCTGCCCTGTTTGGCTACGATGCACTTCAGGCAGGGCAACGTTTTTATGCTCAAGTGAGTTGTGACGCTACCATTACTGATGCTGACATTAGCAAACTGAAAACTGTTTTTAGCAAACCCGTGTTGTTAGGGCGGTCACGCAGTGCCGAATATGGTCGGGCAAACATTGAAATACTCACAACCCCACAAGCAATTCGTCCAGCCAAGTCCAGCAATACAGAAATCACTCTCTGGTTGCTATCCGACCTGATGGCATTGGATGAATACGGTCAACCGACCTTATCACCTGCCCCACAGGATTTAGGTTTGCCAACCGGCAAACTGCTTGCAGAAAACAGCTTCCTGCGTACCCGCCGTTATTCAACGTGGAATGCCCACAAGCAAGGCTACGAAATGGAACGGCAAGTGATCAGCAAGGGCAGCGTGCTGGTGTATCAACTGGATACCTCCCTGACAGATGAACACCTGAAAATGATTGCTGCCGGTTTAGGCGTGGAACGGCAGGCAGGCTTGGGGCAGGTGTGGCTGAATCCACCATTGCTAGCGGGTGAAAAACCTCAATTCGAAAAATCAGCAACATCTCTTGCAAGCAAGCCGATAGAGCTGAAAGAACCCGCGAAGAAACCAGAGCTAATCGCATGGTTGGAATCACGACAGAGCCAGAAAGTGAGCAAACAAGATTTTGCAAAACAAGCCAAACAAATTGCACGCGGCTACAGAGCATTGATGCAAGGTGTGCGCGAGCTGAAAGGTCTGGATGCCAGCGTGCATGTGGGGCCTTCGCACAGCCAATGGGGTGTAGTGCTTGCCGCAGCCAAGAGTCGGCAGGATTTGGACAAGCTATTTAATGCCACCGATGGCTCATTCAAGGCTAAAGGCGAAGGCTGGAAAGATGAGTTCTGGAGTGAAACAACGCAGCAACCTGTCAGCTTCTACAACTGGTTCAAAGCTGAATACACCAAACAGCCGAACGCACAGTTCATCCAGCAATTGGTACGCGAACTCATGGCAGAGCTGAATGCCGATAAAGGAGGCCGGGCATGAAATCACAACAACCCGTTTTTCATGTTGCCCGCGTAACATTGGAAACCGTTACCCCCTTGTCGATTGCCACAGGCAAAGCCAACGGCGTATTCGATACCAGTCTGGTGATGGATGCCAACGGCCTTCCCACTATTCCCGGCTCCAGTCTGACGGGCGTATTGCGCCATTTGTATCAGACCGAGCACGACGAACCCGGCTCAAATGCGGTATTCGGTTATCAGAACCGTCAGAAAAGTGAAGACAGCCAACCGTCACGTTTGCAAGTGTCGTGGGGCTGCATTCAGGACAGCAAGGGCAAAGCGATTCAAGGTTTAGCCTTGGGAAGCAATCGCACCAAGCTTGAGAGTGACCTGATTTTGAAGGTGGCATTAGGCTTAGCTGATGCCCCCGCTAACCGCGATCGTGTCCGCCTTAACCATAAGGGTGCAGCGGCTGATAAAGGCAAATTTGACCGTGCCGTATTACCGGCGGGTTATCGTTTTACCGTAGAGTTTTCCTTGTGGAGCGACACAGCACATGACGCGCAATGGGAACGGGTGTTGGAATTATTGAATCACCCCCTGTTCCGTTTGGGCGGCTCAACCCGCGCTGGCTTAGGCAAACTAAGCGTGATTGAAGTGCAAGAGCTTGTCAGCGATCTTTCCCAAGAGTCAGGCAGAAAAATATTTACTGCCATGAAGCGCGATATGGATGATCGTACTGGTTTCAAGTTACGTAAGTTGCCCACTTGGCAGTCAGACGAAAAAGTTGTCACGGCAACCCTCAGCCTGAAGCCCAATAGCTATTGGCGTATCGGTCAGGGTGAGAAGCCTAATCTGGCAGACAGCAACGGCAAAACCGCTGACCTGCTACCAAAACTGGAACAACGCATCAGTTGGAACAAGCAACATCAGGCTGAACCTGCTACCGAAAAGCTATTGATCCCTGGTTCTTCAGTGAAAGGTGCACTATCACATCGCATTGCTTTTCATGCTAACCGTTTCAGCGAACAACCCCGCTGGGCAGATGACATGACTGAGGATGAACTGAAGATCTACGACAAATCGGAACACTGTGAAGCCGTCAAGGAATTATTCGGGTTTGCCAACGACGAGCAACGTGAAGACAAGTACAAGGGACAAGCCGGTCGCGTACTGATTGACGATGCTTACCGTGAATTTTCCAACACGGATTTGCAAATGATCATGCACAACTCGATTGACCGTTTCTCTGGCAGTGTGCGTGACCACATGCTGTTTTCCGAAGAAATGGTGTGGGGTAAAGGCATTGAATTGCAGTTGACCATCAAAAAAGACGACAAGATTTCCAGCGTGGCGAAGCAAGCCTTGCAACAGGCTTTAGCTGATTTGTATGAGGGGCGCTTGGCTCTGGGTGCAGGTGTTTCCAAAGGACACGGCTTATTTACCGGCACGATTAAATGGTCAGATGATGGCAAATGGATTGGGGAGCAAGCCTGATGAATGCACAAGAAATTATGAAGCAATATGAAGGGCTGCGTAGAGCCATGCCCGATGCGAAACTGCCTGCCTTGGAAGCTGATGCTTACCAGTTAACTGTAATGCATAAAACTGAGAACTCAGCGGAAAGTGCATATGCCGTGTTGGATAGTTTCAACCCGGTCGCGGGCTGGATGGGGTTTCAGTCGGGTAATCAGCATTTCAACCATGAACCTTTACCAAAAGCCGGGGCAAATTACGGGCAGTTGCTGAACGCTGAAGTGACCAATGGTAAAGGGGCTTCCCTGCACGTGCGCTACAACGGTAATGGTGGTTGGGTAGTAACAGAATATGGTTATTCGGCAGGCAATGACTATCTGGCCGACAAGGTTCGGCACGTGGCTTCGTTTGATAAAGACGGTAATACCACCTTGCAGTATTTGCGGTTCTGGCAGGAAAAGGCCGAGGTGTTGGGTGTGAACCCTGTGTTTGCTTGTTTTGTTGGATTTGGGGGTAAAGCGTAATGGAACAGATCAATGCACCTTATAATTTTGTGCCGCTTTCCGACAAAGTGGTTATCCCTGAGTGGGGTGACAAGGTTTCACATGACCTGCCGTTTCGGGATGGGGTGAGCGGGGAGTTGGAACTGACGATTGAAGCCTTAGCACCGATCATGGTCGGCGGCGAACAAAAGCAGGGAACAGAAAGGGAATCCGGGCAAGTCCACTTTTTCCAGACACCGGACAAGCGTTATGCCATTCCCGGTTCCAGTGTGCGAGGTGTTATTCGTAGTGTAACCGAAATCGCAACCTTTTCACGGATGAACCGGATTGACGATAAACGCTATGGCCTGCGAGATATTTCAGGAAGATATGTCGCTGATTCTTATGCCGGGCGGGTACGCAACAATGTCAGCTATGGCTTTCTGCACCTGAATGCTCAAGGCAAACCGTCGATCACGCCTTGCAGCATGGTTCGCTTGAGCCACCGTGAACTTGAAAAATGGTGGAACATTAGAGCACCCGTATTTGCAGCTCGAACATCCGTAAAACAAAAATATGAGCTATGGCAGCAGCTATGCAAGACAAATGCGATTGCAGATGCCTATGACCTTTCGTTTAGCCATGATTCTCTTGAAGTATCAGAAATCGGGCTGGGTCAACTCAAGGGATTCCCTGTATTTACGGGGCAGATTAATGCTGAAAACCCTACTGATAACCGCTTTGGTACAAAGTACAAAGGCCGTCCCAAAAACAAAGACTTCGTGTTTCATTCTGAACGATCAAACGAGACATTTATACTGGATGAGATAGACAAAGCCGCATGGCGTGACTTCCTGTTCATCCATGGCGAAGAGGATGGCAAACCGGATATGTCATGGCCAGGATTCTGGAAAAAGCGCTTTTGGGATAAACAACGAGTTCCTGTTTTCTATATTAAGGGTAAAGACCGGCTACAGATTGGATTAGCTTATATGCCCAAACTGGCGGGGGACTTTTCTATCCATGACATGCTACAACACACTGATAAAGCGCATATCGATGAGACAAAGCCAGACTTCGCGGCGCTGCTATTTGGGCGCGTTGGCGATAAACCAGAAGATGCTTTGAAAGGGCGTGTTTACTTTGAGCCAGCTTTTTTGCAGGGGCAAGCCAACGTCAATCAACGACCTAATGAAACCATTCTAAATGGTGCAAAGCCCAGTTATTTCCCGAATTACATCTATCAAACTGTCGATAGGTCAGGTGAAAAACTCGCATCAGGCCAATACGCCACTTATGTGTATAGTTCTAGTAACCCAGCTCCAGAACTGAGGGGCTGGAAGCGTTATCCAGTACGTGCAGATAATGAGGTGGCAACCCAACCCTTGGGTGATAAACAAACTACCAAGGTACAAACCTGCTTACATACGCTGGCAAAAGGCTCAACCTTCAAGGGGCGCTTGGTGTTCCATAACCTGAAACCTCAGGAATTGGGTGCATTGCTGTGGGCTTTGCAATTTGAAGGTAAGCGCCACAACCTTGGCATGGCAAAATCGTTTGGCTACGGTCAGATTAGTATCAAATTAGATTGGGATACGAGCAAACTTGTTTGCAATGATCCTAAAAGAGCACCTCAGACTCAAGCTGATGATTATATCAGTGAATTCAAACAGTATATGTCTGGGCAGCTCGGAAAGGACTGGAGAACATCCACACCAATTGAAGCTTTGACTGCTATGGCTGATCCTGCTTGTCGACATCAGTTTGCAGGTGATTTGAAGCACATGGTAATGGGTATGGGGAAAAATAATGATTTTGTGACAGCTAAACAAAACGCATTTGTGCTGGAGTCCTACGTCAAGGATGAACGCAAACTCAAGCGCTCCAGTCATGTCTCGATAACATTGTTTGCAGCACCTTCTGATTCAAAGTATGAAGTGGAAATCGAGGAAACGAATGAGGTTTGGGAAAACGCCAAAATCCAATACGACCCTAGTAAATCAACATTGACCGCAACTACGGCACAAGGCAAGGCCACTCTCAATGGTGCTGATGCCAAGAGTTTGGTTAATACCTTATCAGGTGGCGAACAGAAGAAGGCCAAGAATAACCAATTACTGAAGTCAGTTTCTGTTGAGGGTAGGGGTAACGCCCTCAAAATCAAGGCGTTTTTTTAGCATAGGGCTTTACACACCCCACACCCCGATGCATGATATTCAAATGAAAACCTTGAATATCTGCATCCAGTCCACCAGCAAAGCTTTGGACACCTTCGGCTCCACCCTGCAACAACTCGAAGCAGGCCAGCCCATCACGCCCCATTTCAGCATCGGCTTTGAGCGCACTATCTGACCTTACTGCCCAACACAGCTTCGATTACCCAAGCGCACGGCAGGATGGCGAGCGCTGGCCATTGAGGTCAAAAGCGGGCGTAACAAAGGTGTTTTAACCGGGCTGGAAACTTTTGCCGGAACATTTCCGAATGTGATTAAACCAACACCTCAGTTTTCCACCCTTCCACCGTCTTCGCCTCACTGCTAAAGTTAATGCCGACCAACACTTTCGGGCGTGGGTCGGCGCGATACTTTTCCGCGTAACGATTCGCGCACTTCGCTATTGGGGTAGTCGAGGGTATACAACCCGAATTCCTGCTTGGCTTTAATGGTCAGGTAGCCCGCCTGGAACAGGATCGGAATCGCTTGCAAATACTCAATATCGTAGCTGGAAAAGGTGCGTTCATGCACGGTGAGGCTATCCAGCTTATACAGATTTTGTTCGCGCAACAGTTTGAGCAAGAAAGTCGGCGTGCCGGTTTCAAACCAGAAATTGCGAAAATCGCCCGCACGGAAGAAATTGAGGATGGAGAAGGGGTTATACACCCGTGTGCGCCCATCCCAACTGTAGCCGTTGTACCATTCGCGCATTTTTTCGAGCAATACGGGGCGCTCAAGCCCCAGATTTTCACCGACTTCCTGCATGTAGGGGGAAAAATAATGCTCCAGTTCCGTTTGGGTGTAGCCCGTCAAGGCGACGGCTTCCCGTGCAAAGGTCAGGTCAAACAGGTGGTTCAGGTCAGAAAAGATCGACACTTTACTGAATTTGGACACGCCCGTGATCAGCAGGAATTGTAAGTAAGGGTCGCAGTCCTTAATCACCGAGTAAAAGGTTTTCATCACCTGCTGGTTGGCTCTCGCCAGCGGAATGTCGTCGAGGTAATCAATCAACGGCTTATCGTATTCGTCGATCAGCACCACCACTTTGCCGTCGCGCTGAGCCAATTGTTGTATCAACTCCTCGAACATGACGGCAATACTCACCTGTTGGCTGTAAGTCACGCCGAAGTACTTGCCTTGTGACATCAGTTCTTGACGGATAGCTTGTTCCAACCCCAACTCACGGTAGCCGATGCTGCTGAAGGATAGGTGGATGACAGGGTGTATCTGGCACCAATCCCATTGGTCTTCGATCCACAACCCTTTGAATAGCTCGCGTTTGCCCTCGAAAATGGCGCGGAGGGTGGAAAGTGTCAGCGATTTTCCAAAACGACGCGGGCGTGATAGAAAATAGTACTTGCCGGTATTGATCAACCGATGGATTGGTTGGGTTTTATCCACGTACAGCATGTTGCGGGTACGTAACTCGCTGAAACTCTGGATACCGATGGGTAGGTTGAGTAAATTTTCCATGCCGTCAAGCCTGTCTAAAGTGGATGCTCCCAGTATAGCATCAGACAAGCTTGCCAAACTCGCCAAACCCAGCCCCTGCCATTACACTGCGTTTTTTGCTGACACCACAACAAGGGGAACACATGACCACCTATTTCATCTCGCGCCACCCCGGCGCGGTCGCTTGGGCAGAATCGGAAGGCTTCCACGTTGATGAGCGGCTGGCGCATTTCGATGTGGACATCGTGCAGCCGGGCGACCGGGTACTCGGCACGCTGCCGATCAATCTGGTGGCGGAAGTGAATGCACGCGGCGGGGACTATTTCCACCTGACGCTGGAGCTGCCAGCGGATGCGCGGGGCAAGGAGCTGACAGCGGAAAATATGCGCACCTACGAGGCGCGGCTGGAAGGCTATTCGGCACAGAAAAACTAAACCAACACTACAGGGCTTTTTATGCACATTCACATCTGTCTGGTATCAGCACAATTGCTGGCGAACTACATCCCCATCCGCATGGACAAGCCGGATCAAGTGCATCTGGTCAGTTCTGCTGAAATGCAGCGTAACGGCATGACCGCACGTTTTCAGCGCATGTTGCAGGCACAGCAAATTGAAACCATCATCCACCCCGACATGCCAGATTCTTTCATCGCTGCTATCCACGAGTACGCGCTGGAATTGCAGGAAACCATTAAGGCAACCGCTACCGATGCCCAGATCACCCTGAACATTACGGGCGGCAACAAGCTGATGATGTTGGGAATGCTGGAAATTTTCCGCCCCGACGTGCAGCGCATTATCTACACCGACACCGCCAATAATGTGATCGAATGCTTACACGACAATACCAATGAGCCGCTGGAAGCGGTGCTGGCGATTCCCGAATACTTGCTGGCTTATGGGGCAACCTATCGCAAAGCTGCCTCTGATGATCAGGCATGGCAAATTCGCATTGGGCAACGTAAGCCTTCCACCAAATATCTGGCCTTACATGCTCAGGAGTTGGCGGGCTTGATTGGCACTTTGAATTTCCTCGCCAACAATGCTTTGTCTGACAATGGCGAAGTGTTAGTAACACCACAACAGCAACTAAATGACCACCCCGGCGGGCAATGGCGCGAGGCTTTGCGTAAGCTGGCAGAAACGCAGGTATTCGCTTGGGATGGCAGCAAAACCATCACCTTTGGCGATGCAGAATCTGCCCGCTATGTCGGTGGCATCTGGCTGGAAGAATATGTTTACCACATTGCCCGCGATGCCCAGCCGGATGATGTGCGCACCAGCGTCGAAATCACTTGGGACAACAGTAAAAATACCCGCAACGAGCTGGACGTGCTCATTACCCACAACAATCGCATGTTAGTGATCGAATGCAAAACCTTGCGTTTGGGGCGCGATTTTCAAAAGGATAGCGACATCCTTTACAAAATCGACAGTCTAGGTGCTGACCTTAAAGGCTTGTTTGGTCAAACATGGCTAATCAGTGCGCGTGAACCCACGAGTGACATGCTGGATCGCGCTAGTGACCGCAGTATCCGCATTCTGAGCCCTTCACAGATCAAAGGCTTACGCCAGGAAATCCTCCGCTGGATGATACCCGCCTGACAAGCTTGTCATCACTGCATTCCCCCGTCATTTGCGGCATGATCCCCCCATAACAACGGCCAATAGGGGGCATCATGCAAGCACTACTCACTCTCATCAACACCATCCTCGACCCGATCGGCATCGTGCTCGGGCTGGTGCTGACCATCCCGGTATTCTGGACGTGGTATCAGGTGGTATGGGGCAACCACCGCCGTTACCGCCAATACCTGCGAGCCATCCGCAATGCGCCGGGTAATCGCCCTGCCATCCTCATCATCGACTTGCTAGCGGGCAAAAACATCCGTGCGGCGGTGGAAAACTACTGCCAACAACGTGAGGGGCTGCGTGATATTCCCCGCGAACGCATTTTCTACCTGCAACGCGATGGCGTCGGGGTTTACCAACTGGATACCTTCAAAGCCGATGTGCGCAAACTGGCGGGGGAAATGTACGCGCAAGGCATTGACCGTATCCACTATTTCCACGCAGGCCCCAGTATGGCAGCCGCAATGGTGGGCGCGGAACTCGGCAACGGTTGCCCTGTGCTGTTGTATCACCACGAAGGCGATGGCTACCACAACTTCGGCTTATTGAAGCTGCCCGCTGCACCGGCTTATAGCGGGGTGGAACATGCCTGAAGCTGCCCGCGTGTTGTACCTTGCGGCCTATGATGTGAGCGATGCCGGGCGCTTGCGGGCTGCGCTGCATTGCGTGCGGGCGTATGCCACAGGTGGGCAAAAATCGGTGCATGAAGTCTGGCTAACCGATGCGGAAAAGGGTGAGTTGATTGGCGACATGAGCTTCATCTTGGATGAGGATGACGACAGTTTCATGTTGATCCGCCTCGACCCGCGTCAGACCGTGCATACGCTGGGATTGGGGATAGCGCCGATTGACCCGGACTGGTTTTATTTGGGGTGAAGAAAATCCTCCCCCAACCCCTCCTTTTGCAAAGGAGGGGTGCAAGAAATGGGCACTTTCCGGCCTCCCCCTTTGAAAAAGGGGGACTGAGGGGGATTTTCTTAACGGAGAGGGATTATGACAACTTTATACATTGACCATAAAAACGCCACGCTGGAAGTGGAAGGCGCAACGCTGGTCGCGCGTCTCGGCGACAGACGCCAACGGCCGGTGCCACTCGCCTTGCTGGAGCGGGTGGTGTGCCTGACCAATGTGCAACTGGATACCACCGTGTTGGGGACATTGGCTGAAAACGGGATTGCCTTCAGCATTGCCAGTCAGCGCAAGCCGCAGCGCCGCGCAGTATTGTTGGGAAGTGGGCATAACGATGCCAGCATTCGATTGTTGCATTACCGGCTGGCGCAAAACCCTGACTGGCGTTTGGCGTTTACCCGGCAGTTATTGGCGGCGAAGTTTGCGGCGCATTCGCGCTTGCTGGGTGACATGCTGACTGATCGACCTGACCAGCGCAAAGCCATTACTGACGCGCAACAGCAGCTTGCGGCACAACAGGCTAATTTGCCGACGGCGGCTGGGTTGGCATCACTGCTGGGGATGGAAGGCGCGGCGGCACGGGCGGTGTTTGGTGCATTCGGGGCGGTGTTACCGGCTGCATTGGGGTTTGCTGGGCGTAAACGTCGCCCGCCGCCTGACCCGGTGAATGCTACGTTGTCGCTGGCTTACACAATGTTGCATAACCGCGCGGTGCAGATTATCCATGCACATGGTCTGGAACCGTTACTGGGCTTTTACCATGAAACCAGCTTCGGGCGAGAATCGCTGGCGTCGGACTTGATTGAGGTGTGGAGACCGCACATTGATGCATGGGTGTGGGAAAGTTTCCGCAGCCAGACCTTGCGGGTGGGGCATTTCAAGACGGATACGAACGGCTGTTTTCTCGATAAATCGGGGCGGCAGGTATTTTTTGCGGGTCTGGAAGGTCGCTTACGTCCGCTGAGTCGGGCAATGCGTTGGCAGGTGCGCGGCTTGGTGCAGGCGATGCGCGAGTGGGAAGTAACAGAGGTGGCGGTATGAATGCAGCACGTAAACCCTTGTATCTGGATGTGGCGCAGGCCAATGAAGTGGAGCTGGAAGCAGTGGCGTTGCGGGTGAAAGCGCATGAGCGGGCGGATAGCTTTTACCCGTTACGGCGCATTTCGCGTGTGGTGGTAACAGGCAAGGTGGAATGGCAAACTGCGGCGTTATTGGCGTGTCTGGAATACGGGATTCCGGTCGCGTTTCGAGGGCGCGATGGAGTGTTGGTCGGGCATTGCTTGTCAGATCGCAGCAGCCAAACGTCGCTGGAAACCTTGTTACACGCGGCGGCAGACTCACCAGAGGGCGACAGGCTTTACCATAACTGGCGGGTGCATGAAGAAATGCGGTGGGTAAAACGTATGGAGCGGGCATGTCAGCTTACCTTGCAAGGCTCGGTGGCGCATAGCGTGTTGCCGCAGGTAGAACCTTTGGTGCAAGCACGGTTGCCGTGCCGTTTCGGGCAGTTTGCCGGGCAGTTGCAAGCGCCGATTGCCAGCCATGTGGTGGAAGTGCTGGCGGCGTATGGTTTCAGCGATAATATCCAGTTGCCGTTGACGCGACGGGTGCATTTGTCGCGGGAAATGGAAAAGCTATTATTGCTGGAGGCGTATTGGCTGGTGGTGCGTGGCGAAGTACCCCACCTGTTTGCTGACAGGGGTTTGCGTTACAGCGTGGTACATTTTTACGAAAGTCATCAGGGGCATTTTGAGGAGCGGGCGCGGATTGCGTTAAACCGTTTGTGGCGCACCTTGAAACACGAGGAGGCTGACTGATGGCACATCGGCGTTTGCCGCATATTATTGCGTATGATATTGCCAACCCCAAGCGGCTGGGGCGGGTACACCGTTACCTGAAAAAAATTGCGTTACCGTTGCAGTATTCGGTGTTTTTGGTGGAGCTGGATGCGGAACGGCGCGAGAAGGTGCTGAAGCATTTGCGTACCTTGATCCACCCCAAGCAAGATGATATTCGGGTTTATCCGTTGCCGAATGAGCCGGAATGGGTGAAGTTGGGCAAGGCATTGTGGGATGATGGGCTGCTATTGACCGGGGCGAAGTTGCCTGCTGAAGTGCGCTATAATCGGGATACGTTGTAGAAGGAAGAGGTATGAATATGCTGGCAGCAAAAGTGACCCCGGAAAATTCGGCGTAAGATCAACCGCTGCTGACGCTGTTTTATGAGTTGGAACAAACCCTTACGCTGCCTTGCCCTGATAGCACGCTGACACTGGCGGAAATTTACGAGGGGATTGATTTCAGCCAATCTGCTGAATAATCCTTCCATCCGCAGCTAAATAGCAGTAGAATCAATCCATTAACACGAAAAACCAAGTCGTGTAGCCTCTTTAAAAATCCAGATTGTATAATTTTTTCTCAAGGCAACTTTTTATACAGCCCATTTCCTGCTAAGGGTCTCTGTAACCCACTGATTCAAAAGGCTGATTAGACACGAGCCCTCTGAAGACCGCCCTGATTTAAAAGGGATTAAGACCCATCCCAAAGCCTTTTGCAGCGCAAGTTTGGCTCTGAAGACCGCCCTGATTTAAAAGGGATTAAGACAGCCTTGATAAACCCGCTTACACCTCTGAAAGCTCTGAAGACCGCCCTGATTTAAAAGGGATTAAGACTGTCAGGCAAATCTGACCATTCCATTTCATCACTCTGAAGACCGCCCTGATTTAAAAGGGATTAAGACCGTCCAGCATGAACACATCATCGTCGTGGTGAATGCTCTGAAGACCGCCCTGATTTAAAAGGGATTAAGACGTAGCGTGGCATGGTCTAGTCCCCATTGTGGTTCTCTGAAGACCGCCCTGATTTAAAAGGGATTAAGACACGGCGCAATAGCCGTTACGTGGTGACACCTCCTCTGAAGACCGCCCTGATTTAAAAGGGATTAAGACGCATCGCGTGTCTCATAATAGAAGTCTTCACACTCTGAAGACCGCCCTGATTTAAAAGGGATTAAGACCTTGCAACTTGCGCTCTTCCCACTCATCTAGAATCCTCTGAAGACCGCCCTGATTTAAAAGGGATTAAGACGTGTGCTGATGCTGACATTCTTGCCTGATTTACCTCTGAAGACCGCCCTGATTTAAAAGAGTATCGTGTTGAGGTCAACAAAAAATCCATAGGGATTTTTTATTAACCCCGCTATTTAAATACGCTACATCGTTGGTGAAAACGCCTGCTGGTTCTTCAGCACACCAAAACAGATATGCACCAGTTTACGCATGGCAGCGGTCATCGCTGCCCGTTGATGCTTCTTTTGATCCAGCAATTTGCCATAAAACTGTTGAACAACCGGGTTGTGGGTAATCGCAGCTACCGGCGCGGGCGCAGTGTGCAGATGGCGTTGCCGCAACGCTAGACTTACCCTATGATTAAAGCTCAAGTAGCGATAGGGGCAATACCATGCTAACAGTCAAAATGACGACTGAAAATTCGGCTTATATCACCGAGGCAGCATACTTGGAGGGTGAGAAACTCGCGGAAGAGCGCCATGAGTATGTGGATGGTGTGTTGTACGCGATGGCGGGGGCTTCGTTGCGGCATAATCGTATTGCGTTGAATATTGTGCGGGCTTTGCCGTTGCAGCGTGAAGATGGCACACCGTGTGATGCTTATACTTCCGATGTGAAAGTCAGGGCGCGGCGGCACAAAGCCTTTTATTACCCTGATGTGGTGTTAAGCTGCGAACCGGATAATATGGATGACTGTTATGTGGAGAAGCCGTGTTTAATTGTGGAGGTGACTTCAAAATCAACGGACTGGAAAGATCGCAGTGAAAAGTTGTTGGCTTACCAAGCCTTAGAATCCTTGCAGGCGTATCTCATCATTGTGCAAGATAAGCCACATGTGACCTTCTATTATCGGGAAGTGGATGGCGCATGGTGGGTGAGTGCTTATGATGCGTTGGATCAGGTGATTATGTTGCCTTGTATCGACACGCCATTGTCACTGGCTAATATTTACAAAGGTATTGATTTTACGCAACCCGCTGAACCTGAGGCGTAATCATTGCTAAAATTTATAGCGCCATCAGCTCTTATCCGTTACAATAGGCGTATACAGGTACTCGGTTACTTGCCGTTATTTCACAACTGACTTGCTTACATTTGCTGAAAAACCAGTCTAATTGTATTCATTCTACGAGCCTGAAAATGCTAACTTTGAAATACCAATTTGATGTCAAAATTCATACACCGCAAGTTGTTGAAACCAAAGCGTTTCCGACGAACGGCGGGGTTTGAATACCGCCCTGATTTAAAAGGGATTAAGACAGTGCAGCACGTGCCGCTGTGTCGATTTTCAAACGTTTGAATACCGCCCTGATTTAAAAGGGATTAAGACTCCCTGCTTCGCGCATACGAATAGAAGCTTCTTCGTGTTTGAATACCGCCCTGATTTAAAAGGGATTAAGACCGTACACGTAGATGCCGATCTGCCAATAGCCTTCGGTTTGAATACCGCCCTGATTTAAAAGGGATTAAGACTTGTAGTCTTCCACTTACCCTGAATCATATCGACCGTTTGAATACCGCCCTGATTTAAAAGGGATTAAGACGTTTCCCACTGTACCAAAACCTAACTTACTGTGTTTGAATACCGCCCTGATTTAAAAGGGATTAAGACCGCTTCATCGGTCATTGTGTTAGCAGTGTTGTTAGTTTGAATACCGCCCTGATTTAAAAGGGATTAAGACATTTTATAGGTTGCTAATTTCTTAGCAACCTATGTTTGAATACCGCCCTGATTTAAAAGGGATTAAGACGAAACTGGGTGACCCACTCCCAACCCTGAAACGTTTGAATACCGCCCTGATTTAAAAGGGATTAAGACCAACTATATATCGCTGTATAAAAAATCAAGAGCGGTTTGAATACCGCCCTGATTTAAAAGGGATTAAGACGGTATTGACCTGCCAACTCCAGCAGTTCCGGGTCGTGTTTGAATACCGCCCTGATTTAAAAGGGATTAAGACCCCAATAGAACGAGGACATTACTACAATACGACGTTTGAATACCGCCCTGATTTAAAAGGGATTAAGACGACAAACAGTAGAGGTATCATAAACCCCACCCAGTTTGAATACCGCCCTGATTTAAAAGGGATTAAGACAGGCGCAGTTGAACTTGATACCGCCCTGATTTAATTGTCTGAACCTTGATTTCCATGATTAAAGAATTAGTGTGATGAAAGAGGACAACCCGCATCCGATTAATCACAGTCATCCTATGAATCACAGTTCAGACAATCCCCGAAGAAACCCCTCCTAACCTCCCCTTATCAGGGGAGGAACAAGACACGCAGTCCCTTTCTTGCTCCCTTCCCTGATAAGGCGAGGGCTGGGGAGGGGTTTCTTTTGCTGACCTGATTTTCTTCCTCCCCCTATACACCCACCCTCCCCCACTGCTATGATTAGCTCAACTTATTAACAAAAAAATAGCTCGGGGCTTCTGATGGGAATCCGTTTATCCTTCCTGCTCATAGGGGCAATACTCGCAGGCGTCGGCCTGTTTTGGGTGCTAGGCACTGCCATTGCATCGTTTGGCCTCTTCCAAACCTTCGCCAGCATAGTGGTCACAGCCGCACTCGGCCTGTTTTACCGCATGGGCTACAGCGATGGCAAACACGCCTGCTACCTGCACGCCAAGCCCGGCGAAACCACCACACCGCGCCCAAACCAACAGCGCCGCGAACCACAAATCTGAGTACCTAAACACCTGTTTTTATTAATTGCACTGACTGTTACCTTAAATTTGCTGCATTGCATCAAAATTGTTACGCTAGGGGTGAACCCTAAACCTTTCCGATGCGTCCAACTTCGGACAACAGACAGATCAAGATTCAATACAGGTACTCTCTCATGAAAAATTACGTGCTTATTGGCGAAAAATGGAAGCGAGCCATCGTTTTCACCGACGAACGTTACGCCGACCTCTACATTGCGAAAAACTGCCCCGACATTTGCTGCGTAAAATACAGCGCCGCCGACTTTGAAGCGCAATTCGGGCTGAATGCCAAAAAGGTGCTGGAATACGGCCTGAATGACTACAACGCCCAAGTACTGATCACCATCGGCGACTGACGCACCCCTCACACCCCACAAGCTTGTCAAGCTGCCCATTCACCCCCGCAGCACTTATACCCTGATCACTGAGTAACCTAGGGGCTAAGCACCATGCAAGACAACACCATCGAATGCCACAACTGTGGCTCAACCATTGCCATTTCCGAAGTATTGCGCGGGCAAATGCGTCAGGAACTCGCCGTTGAACAGCAACAGGCGATCCGTGCCGCTGCCGCCCGTGCCGAGCAACAAGCGCAGGAACGCCTCCAGCACGAGTTGCAAACCCTGCAACAGCAAGTCACCGACCAGCAAAGCAAAGCCCTGCAAGACATTGCCCTGCTCCAGCAACAACTCAGCAGCAGCCAGCAACACATTGCCGCCGCCAACAGCGCTGGAATTTGAGGATGGCTTGTCATTGGAGCATGACGAATAGGCAAAAAATTGCCCGCTGTAAGAGCGGGCAATAGAGGATTAGTGGGCTGAGTCGCTAGAGAGAGGAGAGGAGGAGGAGTTACACCCCAGCCCACTGCCGATTAAAATCGATAATCCTGAAAACTTAATTAAGCAACTTTAGCTTTTGCAGCGGCTTTTTTAGTTGCATCAACAGCTTTGTCAGCCGCTTCTTTAGTCATTTCAACAACTTCAGCAGAAGCTTTTTCAACAGCAGCAGTGGTTTTTTCAACGGCTTCAGTTGCTGCTTTCTTGCCAGCTTCTACAGCTTGCTCAGCACCAGATTGAGTGTACTTTGCAGCTTCTTCCATGATCGCTGTCAGTTCGTCACGAACAGAAGTCAGCATTTCAGTGGCTTCACGCATGTTAGCAACCCATTTTTCGCCGCAAGTGCGCGTAACTTCTTGCTGCATGGTGCTCAGCTCAGACAGGTCTTTTACTTTGGTAGCTGCTTCAGCATTTTTAGTGCCCATTTCAACACAAGACTTAACCAGTTCAGCTTGCTTGCTGGACAGTGTTTCAAAAGTCTTCATGTTCAGTTCGCCAATTTTCTTGGCAGAAGCCATAGCGCTGTCATTGAATTGTTTTACGATGTTCATCATTTCGTTTTGCATGTCATATCTCCTAGTGCGGTTTTTAAGTTTGGTTTCTTCGTGCGTTTCTGCATTTGATGCAGTGCACAATAACGCGATCTGAAAACACTGTCAATCAGTTTTTTGTTGCGATGCAGCAAAAACGGAATATTTCATCAAATTGTCACCCCCCTTTGTCGCAGGTAGCACTTAAGGCATAATGAAGGCCTCATTTTTGCATGTATTAATGCATCAACTAGCTGGGAAGATCACACATTATGAATACCACCACAGACAAGCCATTCGACGTTGCCAAATTGCAGGAAAATAGCCGCCAGTTCGGCGAACTACTCGGTGAAATCATCAGGGAGCAGGAAGGCGAAGCCGTCTACGCTGCTGTTGAAAAACTGCGCCGTGGCTACATAAGCCTGCGTAAGAGCAACGATGATGCCATCCGCACCGACATGATGAATTTCATCGACGGGCTGGACGTGGATATGTTGGAACAGGTCATCCGCACCTTCAACACCTTCTACATTCTCACCAATATCGTTGAGGAAGATTTCCAGCATCGGGAACGCCGCCGCGAGATTCAAAAACCCGACAGCCAGTTATGGCAAGGCTCGATCCGCCGTAACATACTGGAACTGAAGCAAGAGGGTATGAGTGCGGAAGAGCTGCAATTTCTGCTGGATCAGATGCGCTACACCCCGGTGTTCACCGCGCACCCGACCGAAGCCCGTCGCCGCACCATGATGGAAATCCAGCGCCGCATCTTCCTGGTCATCGACCAACTCGACCTCAATCAAGACCCGGCGGAACGCGAATCCCTGATCCGCCACCTCAAAGCACAAATCCAGCTCATGTGGCGCACCAACGAAGTGCGTACCCGCAAACCCACGGTGGAAGACGAAATCCGTTACGGCCTGTACTACTTCCGCGAATCGCTGTTTGATGCCATTCCGACCATGTACCGCTATTACGAACGCGCCACCCGTATCGCCTACGGTTGGGGTGCGGTCAGCGTTCCCAGCTTTTTGCGCTTCGGCTCGTGGATAGGTGGCGACCGTGACGGCAACCCCTTCGTCACCCCTGCCCTGACCCGCAAAGCCATCCGTATGCAGATGCAACTGGCGCTGGAAGAATACATCAGCCGGGTGAAAGACTTGCGCACCATCCTGTCGCACTCGCTGGAATTCATCACCCCGACGCCCGAATTCACCACTTATTTGCAAGAGGAAGACCAGCGCATCAACCTTGGCGATGTCCTGTTCCACTACGCCCACGAAAGTTTCCAGCAGGAACCTTACCGTCGCCTGCTCAGCCTCATGCACCACAAACTCACTGAAACCCTGAAAACGGTCAATTCACGCCTCAAAAACGAACAAGCCGCCACACTGGCAGCCAATGCTTACACCGATGTGGCCGAATTTATTCAAGAGCTGTACCTGATCCGCGACTCGCTGCGTAGCCACGGCGACCACGTCATTGCCGGGCGCGAACTCAAAGACCTGATTCGCCTCGCGGAAACCTGCGGCTTTGGTTTGTACAAACTCGACATCCGTCAGGAATCCACCATCCACAGCGAAACCGTGGCAGAAGTGCTCAAGCTCTCCGGCTTGTGCCACAACTACCTGGAACTGCCCGAAAGCGAACGTCTGGACATCCTCGCCGAGCTCATCCTGCGCCCGCGCCTGCCGATGCCACACCGCACCAAGCTCAGCGAACGCACCGCCGAAACGCTGGAAATTTTCGACAGTATGCTGGAAATGCGCAACGAAGCGGGTGCTGGCATCTTCGGCACTTACGTCATCTCCATGACCCATCAGGCCAGCCACATCATGGAAGTCATGCTGCTGGCACACATGGCGGGTCTGGTGGGTTACGACGAAAACCGCGAACTGTTCTGCAATATCCAGATTTCGCCGCTGTTTGAAACCATCGAAGACCTCAAACACATCAGCAGCGTGCTCACCAACCTGCTGGAAAATGATGCCTACCGCACCCTGCTGGAAATTTCCGGCAATATGCAGGAAGTCATGCTCGGCTATTCCGACTCGTGCAAAGATGGCGGCATCCTCGCCTCCAACTGGAATTTGTACAACGCCCAGAAAGAAGTCATTGCCCTCACCGACAAATACGGCGTCAAATGCCGCTTGTTCCACGGGCGTGGCGGCACAGTCGGGCGTGGCGGCGGCCCTACCCACGAAGCAATTCTGGCACAACCACCCGACACCGTTCACGGGCAAATCAAATTCACCGAACAAGGTGAAGTCCTCGCAGCCAAATACAGTAACGTGGAAACAGCCGTGTATGAGCTGGGGGTCGGCACTACCGGCCTGCTCAAAGCCAGCATCGGCTTGCTGAAAAAGCGTGGCTCTTACCCGCAAGAATTCCTCAATGCCATGAGCAAAATCGCCGCAACGGGTGAACACAGCTACCGCCAGTTGACCGACTGGACACCGGGCTTGATGGACTATTTCTACGAAGCTACCCCGGTGCAGGAAATTGCCTTGCTGAACATTGGCTCGCGCCCCTCGCACCGCAAGAAAACCGTGCGGGACAAAGGCTCGATCCGCGCGATTCCGTGGGTATTTGGCTGGGCACAATCGCGCCACACCCTGCCCGCTTGGTACGGCATCGGCACGGCACTCAGCACCTTCCGCGCAGCCCACCCGGACAACAGTGCCCTGCTGGAACGTATGTATAACGAATGGCCTGCGTTCCGTTCCCTGCTCAGCAACACCCAAATGGCGCTGTACAAAGGGGAAATGGATACCGCCAGTGAATACGCCGAACTGGCCACCGATCAGGCCAGTGCTCAGGCAATATTTGCCAATATCCGCACCGAATATAACCTCACGGTAGATGAGGTGCTGAAAACAGCGCATCTGGATGCCCTGATGGAAGACACTCCGTTGCTGCAATATTCACTGCAACGCCGTGACCCTTACCTTGACCCGTTGAACCACATCCAGATCACCCTGATCCGGCGGCATCGCCAGTATGTGGAAGAAACCGGCAATACCGACTCGCCGTGGCTGCCAGTCTTGTTACGCACCATCAATGCCATTGCGGCAGGGATGCGCAATACAGGCTAAGCCTAAACCATAAAAAAGGCCGCGAAAGCGGCCTTTTTTAGATGCTTGCCATCTGCTACTTACGGGCTGAAAGATGACCCACAACCACAAGTCGTGGTCGCATTCGGATTACGGATCACGAATTGCGCCCCTTCCAGACCTTCGGTGTAGTCAATTTCTGCACCGACCATGTACTGGAAGCTCATCGGGTCGATCAGCAGCGTCACGCCGCCGTTTTCCACAGCCGTGTCATCTTCGTTCATATTTTCATCAAAGGTGAAGCCGTACTGGAAGCCGGAACAACCGCCACCTTGTACGAATACGCGCAGTTTCAGCGCATCATTGCCTTCATCCTGAATCAGTGCTTTTACCTTAATTGCCGCTGCATCAGTAAAGACCAGCGGGGAAGGAATGGCGGTTTCAACGGTCATGCAAATATCTCCTGCAAAATGATTGTATGATGTGACGTTATCACTGCTTAAGCCACAAGGCAAAAAGCCTTATTCGTCGTCAGTGGAAACCGGTGCTATTAGGGGTGTTGGCGGAGTAGCGAACTTGCCCGTTTCAGGCTTCTGGCGTACCAGCTTACCGTTCACTTCTGCACCAACCGCCATTTCCAGCAAGTTGTAATACACATCACCGCAAATGCGGGCTTTCTCGAACAGCTCGACTTTGCCACACGCGAAAACGTCACCATCAATCATGCCGTTCAGTACCATGCTAGGTACGCGAACTTCCCCTTGAATATGACCGTGTTCACTCAGGATCAGGGTAGCATCATCGCCGTCTGCTGCCAGATTACCTTTAATGACACCTTCCACATGCAAGCCCCCGGAGAAACGTAAGTCACCGTCAATGGTTGTGCCTTTGCCGATCATGGTATCAATCGTCGCGCTACGAATTTTCTGGTCGCCGTGGTTGTGATTGCTACTGCTGCTGGCGGGCATACTACCACCGCTACTTTTGGCGGACTTTCCGAACATGCTTGTTTACTCCTTTGTGGTGGATACGGTTAAATCAGACTTGGTGGCACTGATTTTATTGAAACTAGACCAGTCATAACTCTTGGACAGGCGCTCTGGGATGTCGCCGGAATCAGGGTTCACTTTAACTTTCACGGATTCTGGCACAAAATCCTTGGGGAAAACCAAATTACCTTCCAGACTTTGGTAATGCTTAACATCAAAGGTGCTCAGCACTTTCTCATTGTCCGGAGTAACATCTTTGTGTAACACACTCGCGGCTTTGCCATTCTGTTTGCCGCTGATAGCGATACTGTAACTGCCTTTTACCGCAGTATCGCCGCCTTTGATATTCGCCAATACCAAATGGTACTGGTATAAATGCTTGCCAGTGATTTTCTTACCGTCGCTATCAACTAGGCGCTCTTTGACACCGAAGTATTGCAAGTGCAAACCTTGTTCCAGCCCTTCCGGCGACAGAATCTCTTCGTATAAAGCCAGCTTGCCACGTTCGGTGGTCAGATCAGCCTCAGTGGCAGAAAACTTCCTGGTAAGCTCGGCATTGGCAGCCGTTTGTACATCGGCATCCCGTTTAGTGGAAGCCAGCTTGGCTTCAAGATCGCGGATGGTCGTGGTTTGCTCGGCGATGAGTTTTTCCTGCTCGTTCATTTTACCGCCCAAGGTCACGGCATGAATACCACCTGTGGAGGAAGCCGGGGTCAGGTAACCACTAAAAAAGAACCAACCGACTAGCGCAGTGGACAACAACAAAACACCTAACAACATATACCAGCAGGGATTGCGCTTGTCACTGCCGGTGGGACGTACTTGTACTGTCCCACGATTTTCAAATTTATACTCGAAGCTCATGCGTGCTTACTATCTCTTTTTAGTAATATCAGGGCAATAACCCCGGATGCTGCAACGCTGTGTGTTCTGATAAACCGAGCATCAGGTTCATATTTTGCACTGCTTGCCCCGCTGCACCTTTAACGAGGTTATCAATCACTGAGAGTACCACAACACGGCGGGTATTACCGGGGCGGTGAATCGCCATACGGCACATATTAGCGCCACGCACCGAGCGGGTTTCAGGGTGAGAACCGGCAGGCATCACATCCACAAAGGGTTCGTTGGCATAGCGAGCCGTGTACAGTTGCTGCAAATCAGCTTGTTCTGCGTCAACACTCAGCATAGCGTAGAGTGTAGCGTGAATCCCGCGAATCATAGGCAACAAATGTGGTACAAAAACGGGGCTTATTGCATTTTGCGCGACAATTGAAAGTGTTTGGGCAATTTCTGGCTGATGGCGATGCCCAGCAACCGCATAGGCTTTGAAATTATCGCCCGCTTCTGCCAGCAAGGTGTGGACTTCGGCTTTGCGCCCTGCCCCACTGACCCCGGACTTGGTATCGGCAATAATACCTTCCAGATCAATCAGGCCATTTTCCACCAAGGGCAACAAACCTAAAGTCACAGCGGTCGGGTAACAACCGGGGTTAGCAACCAGGCGGGCATTGCGGATGTGTTCACGGTTTAATTCAGGCAAACCATACACCGCTTCTTCCACCAAGGCGGGGCTGGCGTGTTGCATCCCGTACCATTTTTCCCAGACAGCAATATCCTTGATACGGAAATCAGCGGCGAGATCAATAACTTTAGTACCAGCATCCAGCAAGGTCTGGGTACTTTTCATGGCAACACCGTTGGGGGTTGCAAAAAATACCAGATCACAAGCACTCAGGGCTTCATCAGACGGCGCAGTAAACGCCAGATCAAGATAACCGCGCAGGTTGGGGAACATCGCATCCACCCGGCTACCCGCATGTTCACGGGAAGTCACGCAAATAATCTCAACATCAGGGTGGCTCACCAGCAACCGTAACAGTTCAACGCCGGTATAACCTGTCGCGCCAACAATACCAATCTTCCTTTTCACACGACCCCTTTTTATGTCTGCTGGAAAAATCCCTGTATAATACGCCTTCCTTAACGATTAACAACCTCAGGCACTATGAAACTGGATACGAAAGGAATAGCCATACTGGCATTCATCATTGGCTTGCTGACATTTTTTGTGTTCATGCCCAGCAAGGGCGTGATGCACGTCCCCGAGGCGATGAACGTGCAAACCCTTGACGGCGAAAAACTCAACCTTGGCAGCTTGCAAGGCAAGCCGTATATGCTGACCTTCTGGTCAACGTCCTGCCCCGGCTGCGTGAAAGAAATTCCGGTACTGGAAGCGCTCGACCAAAAGATGCAAAGCAGTGGTTTCCGCATCATTGGCGTCGCCATGCCTTACGATGTCCCCGCTGAAATCAAGGCGATGCGCACGCAAAAAGGCATGACTTATACTGTCGCACACGACCAAAGCGGCGAACTGACCAAACAGTTTGACGTGCGGGTCACACCCACCTCGTTCCTGATCGGCGCTGATGGCAATATTGCTGCCAGAAAAATGGGCGAATGGGATGCGGCGGAACTGGAACAAAAAGTCCGCGACTTAATAAAAGGATAAACCATGTACGAATGGATCAAAGCCATCCACGTTATCTTTATGGTGACGTGGTTTGCAGGCTTGTTTTACCTGCCGCGCTTGTATGTGTACCACGCCATGCCCGAAAACAGCGGCAGTTTTACCCTGTTCAAAATCATGGAACGGCGGCTGTTTGCGATCATGACCATCGGCGCAGGCATTACGCTGGTGTTTGGTTTGATCATGCTGGTGATGAACTGGCAGTATCTATTGGTAGCCAGTCACTGGTTCCACCTCAAACTGCTGCTGATTGTGCTGTTGCTGGGTTATCACCATGCTTGCTACAAGCTGATGGTCAAATTCAGGAGTGATGCCAACACGCACGACCACAAGTGGTATCGCTGGTTTAACGAAGCCCCCAGCGTGCTGCTGATCGTGATCGTGATTCTGGCGATTGTGAAGCCATTTTAAGACCCCCCTCTTGTTCCTCCCCTGATAAGGGGAGGTTAGGAGGGGTTTCTTACTCCAACAACGGCGCTAATTCGTTCAGCGCCCGATGGTAGACCCGACGTTTAAAAAAGACCACTTGGTTGGCGGGCTTCCAATAGTCCACCCATTCCCAATGGTCGAATTCCGGTTTCCCGGTGGCCTCCAAATTGACATCATAGTCGTTGCACAACAAACGCAGCAAAAACCAACGCTGCTTTTGACCGATGCACAACGGCTTCGCACGACGGCGAATCATGTAATGGGGGATGCGGTAGCGCAACCATCCACGAGTTTCCCCGACTATTTGCACTTGGTCGTGCCGCAAACCAACTTCTTCGTACAATTCGCGGAACATGGCATCTGTCGGTGTTTCTCCCCGATCTATTCCTCCCTGTGGAAACTGCCAGGAGTCCTGTCCCAACCGTTTCCCCCAAAACACTTTCCCGTCGCAATT
Organism: Thiothrix litoralis; assembly: GCF_017901135.1. Lineage (NCBI taxonomy): Bacteria > Pseudomonadati > Pseudomonadota > Gammaproteobacteria > Thiotrichales > Thiotrichaceae > Thiothrix > Thiothrix litoralis. Next base: position 2,592,989 of record NZ_CP072801.1, read on the forward strand.
GCAGAGGATGATGCCAACGTTGGCTCTGAATCCTTCCTGATCAATCACGATTCACTCTCCAAAGCTTAACTTTCCCTGATTTTTCCACAACTGTCATGATTCAGCAATTTAACGCTGGCAAAAAGCAGGTACAATCGTCGGTTTTCCGCAAACGGAGCAAAAAAAACATGACTTTGGCACTTTTTGATCTGGATAACACCCTGCTCAGCAGCGACAGCGACTACGAATGGGGGCAATTTCTGGTCAGCAAGGGATTGGTGGAACGCGATCAGTACGCCACCGCCAACCAGTATTTTTACGACCAATACAAACAAGGCGTGCTGGATATTCACGAATTTTCGGCGTTTTCCTTTAAGCCCCTCAGCGAGCGCAGCATGGCGGAACTGACCGAACTGCACCGCGAATTCATGGCCAGTGTCATCCAGCCGTTGATCAGCGACACAGCCCGGCAACTGGTGGAAAAACACCGCAGCCAAGGCCACACGCTGATGGTGATTACCGCCACCAACAGTTTCATCACCCGCCCGATTGTCGAAGCGTTTGGCATTCCGCATTTGCTGGCAACTGAACCGAAAATCGTCGACGGGCGCTATACCCGTGAAATTGATGGCGTGCCGTGCTTTCAAGCGGGCAAAGTCACCCGCCTGCAACACTGGCTAGAAACCAGCGCGGAAACCCTCAGCGGCAGCTATTTCTACAGCGACTCGCGCAATGACTTGCCACTGCTGGAAATGGTGGAAAACCCGGTGGCAGTTGACCCCGATGACACACTCAAAGCAACGGCCTTAGCCAACGGCTGGCCGGTTATTTCTTTGCGCTAAACATCTGCCCGAATACACCTTGTGCAATTTCCACAAAAGCGTCTTCTTGTGTTTCCAGCGGGTTGATGCCACGGTAAAGCAGGCGGTATTCGGGCTTTTCACATTCGCCCGCGAAGTTACCGCTGCCATCCCAGGTACTCATCACCTTGGCGACATCCGGCTGTTTCTGCTCCATCAGGTTAAAGCCTGATTTGGGGAAAAACGCCAACGGTTCCTGCAAGCCTTGCCAATACCAGTCCAGCAGTTGGTGCAATTGCTCGCGTACATCTGCTACTGGCTCAAGCTGGAAACGGTCTTCCGGCGTATAGATCAGAGTGCGGTGTGGGCAAACACTTTCCGGCAAGGTATTCAGCGCCAGATGGTGCAGCCAGATGTCCAGCCAGTTCCAGTAGCTCAGTTTGCCGAACTCGTACACCTTGCGCCCGGCGGTTCTATCCAGATTTGCCAGCGTGTCACTGAGGTGAAACTCGCCCAAGGTCAGGCTAAAGGGTTCGCGCTCCAAGACAGGCAGCGGTTGAATGCTCTGGAAAAACACCTCCGTCACCCCCGCTTCCTTCCTGAAAACCAGTTCGCCGGGTTTGCCGTGCGGCAACAAGCCTTGCGCCCGCAACAAGGGTTCGGCGGTCGCCGCTGGCAGCGCGTGTTGCAGTTGCCGGAAAATGCACGCCCGCACATCACGCTCACTGTACTTTTCCAGCCCAAACGGTTCACGGATTGGCAACTCATCGGCGTATTCCGCCAGACGCAAACCGAAGCGCTCTTTCAGGAATACCCGCGCCGGATGCTGGTAAAAACGGATCAAATTGGCAAGGCTGACGTAGCGGGAGGCAGGATCGGGGGGAGGCAGAAACCCCTCCCAGCCTCCCCTTATCAGGGGAGGAGCAAAGCCGGGGAGCGTTGGGGAAGTGTTTGCGTCAGGCAGGCAATACGGGTTGTAGGTGAACAAATCATTATCACCGCGCAGGTATTTGCGGCTGAAGGCTTGCAGCGGGTGTTTGCTCAACAAGGTTTTACGGCTACCCGGCACGCAGCGCTCCAGATAATCCATCAGTTCGCTGACCAGCACCGACGGCGGTAATTCGCTGTTGTCGTGCGGGCTTTGCCCAATGTAGCTGAGGTACAACCAGTCACGCGCAGACAGGATGCTTTCCAAAAACAGGTAACGGTCTTCGTCACGCTTGAGGCGGTCGCCGCGCTTGACCCCCTGCCCCATGCGGTCGAAGCTGGCGCGGGCATCACGACGCGGGTAAATACCGTCATTCATGCCGATCAGCGCAACGAAACGGAACGGCACGGTACGCATCGGCATCAGGGCGCAACAGGTAATCCCGCGCCCCAGAAAACCGTCGGATTCGCTGCGCTTGTCGAGCAATTCCGCCAGCGCACTCTGGAACACCGCCCACACAATCGGCTGCTCGAAATTGGCTTGCCCCAGGGTTTTTTCCAGATTTTCCAGCGCCTGCCATACCGATTGCAGCGGCGCGTCTTCGCCTGCCACGGTTTCCAGCACATAGCGGAAACGTCGGTTCCATTCTGTGACCGAGTGTTGCTGCTGCCCCCAGCGTGCCAGCTCGAACACCGCATCCAGCACCTGTTGCAAGCGCCCCAGTATTTCGGCCTGACTGCCTTCGATCTCATTCCACGGCAGGATACCGCCGAACAGTTCCTCACCAGGCATCGCATAGCCCAGCAGCAAACGGTCAAGGCCGTAACGCCAAGTGTGTTCGGATGTCGCCGCGCCCCCCAATTCCGGGCGCATTCCGGCATCAGCACCCCAGCGAATATTCACCGCCCGCATCCACGCGCGGCACTGCATCACTTGCGCCTCATCCACCCCGATACGGGTACGCACTTCCTCGAACTCCAGCAAGGCCAACACGCTTTCCACATCACAGCGGCCTTGCGGGATCTCCAGCAAACGTTCGCACAGATTGGTAATGCTCTGGACGTAACCGGGGCTACGGTCAGCAATGCTGAACGGCAAGGGGTAAGGCGCACTCGAAAACACTGCATCCAGATACGGCGCGTAAGTGTCGATGTCGGGCGTCATCACCACCACGTCTGCTGGGGTCACATCGGGGTTAGCCGTAAACAAGGCCAGCAACTGATCGTAAAGCACTTCGGCTTCACGCATCGGCGAATGGCAGGCGTGGAAGGCGATGGAAGAATCTGCTGTTGTCTCCTCCCCCTCTTCCGGCATCCGCAGGTACAACATATCGGCTTGTACCCGCCCCAGCAAGGTAGTTTCATCCGGCTCATGGAACAGCGATAAATCGTCAATATCGGCGTTGGCTTCGATCAGCAAATCAAGGAAATCACGCCCTTGCCGCCCCCACGATGCCAGCAAGGGATTGCCCACATGGTAATAATCCTGCACATCCGCCTGCTGCTTACGCTTGCGTTTTTCGGACTCGATATCGCCCCAGTATTCTTCGCAAGGGTTCATCAGGTAGATGTGGATGTCGAGGTATTCGGCGACCTTCCCCAACAATTGCACATAACCGGGTGACAACACCGGCACGGAAAAAAAGCAGATACGTTGCGGCAATTTGGTTTTATCGACTGCTGCCAGTGCATGGGAAAAACGCTCCTGTAAACGCACCCAGTGCGGCAATTGCTGCTCACCTGCTACCCGCCACCACAAACGTGCTTGCCAATCATCACGGCCGCCTTTGCCCTGCTCCCATTCCCGAATCCAGTCCGGGCGGAAAAACAGGTATTGGTCAAACACTTTGGCGAGTTGCGCGGCGAGTTGCCACGCCGCCGTTGCACCACCCTCAAGGTAACGTGCCAACTCCGGCCATGCCTCTGGCTCTTGCAGGAAAATATCAAACAAACGCCAGCGCATCACTGCCGGAGCGCACGGGTCTTTTTCCGGCACAGACTCCAACACCATGCGCAGCAATTCCCAGGTCATTTCCGCCGGAAACAGGTAACGGATGTTGGCAGCAATGCCATTGAAGCTGGCAGTTTGCAACGACAACCAGCGCCCCATGCCGCTGTTTTGCACCACCACCTGTTCGGTTGCCAACGGCGCTAAAGGCTGTTTGCGCTGCAACTCGGCAAACTGGCTGGCAAGCTGTTCAAGCTGATTGGAATGGTGCAGGTAGAGCATGAGTTATTTCACCAGCGTGTAATGTTTTTTGCTGAGTTCCAGCCCGAACCAGCGTTCCAGTTTGAGCATCCACCCGTGTTTTTGCTGCTTGCGGCTCGGCTGGTACGCGGGGTTCACCTGAAACAGGCCGGATTCCTTGGGCAAGTAAGTCTGCATCACCACCGGATGAGTTCCGGTAAATTCGCGCAGGATGCGCCCATCCATATCGCGGTAATCAATCGCGGCGTTTTGTTTGTTCCAGTACTTTTCCACGCGGCTGGCTTTGAGGTTCATCTGCTCCTCGCTCCTGACCCAGCCGTAATGGTACATCGTCGCCCCGCTGTGCGCGGCTTTGGGGTAACGCCCGTGCTTGTTGGAATCCAACACCAGCCAGAACAGGCCATCGGGCGCATAGCTTCTGACCGATGCTTTGATAATGCGCGGAGCGCGACGATACCAGCCCGGCGACCACAAGTAGGTGTTGGCATTGCCGTAGAAATGCAAGTAATCGAAAATCAGCGCCTCCACACGGTCATCGTGCAGGTATTGCTGCATACTCGCCTGAATGATCGGCAAGTCGTTTTCATGCAGCACTTCATCGGCTTCCAAATAGAAAATCCATTCGCCAGTGCACGCGAACTGCGCCAGCATTTTTTGCTGACCGTACACATAGCCTTTCGCCCGCATATTTTCGTTCCACACGGTTTCAATCAGGCGCAACTTGGGTTCATTCAAGCTTTTGAGGATGCTGAGGGTATCATCGTCACTTTGCCCCACCGCAATCACGAATTCATCGACGATGGGCAACACGGAACGAATTGATTCCACAAACGGGTAGCCCAAAATCTGCCCATTGCGGATAAAGGTACAAGCACTAACTTTCATGGCTTGCCCCCCGTGTAACGCTGTTTTTCCAGCAGCTTGGCGTATTTGAAATACGACCCTAGCGCATTCAGCAAGGAAATATTGAAGCCATCAAACCCGCACAACATCCCGCCCTTGATGAAGTAATTTTTGAGGAAGGCAAACAGACCATGCAACGGCGGCGACCACACGCTAACACGCTTTTTCTTGCCAATATTATCCTCAGCGTATTGCGTGGAATACTTATTCAGCTTGTGGAGCATGTCGTGGTAGTCGCTGAACGAGTAATGGATGATGTGCGAATCCAGTTCGGTATGTGCCGCACTTTCGACTTTTTCGTGGCATTGCGCCTCGGAAAAGCGCACCTTTTCGCGGTTGAATAAACGCCGCACATGATCGGGATACCAGGTGGTGCAACGTATCCATTTGTCATGAAACAGGTTTTTACGGCGAAAAGCATACGTATCGTACTGGCTATTAACCAAATCCAAGCGTTGAATCTCGGCGATAGCATCCGCATCCAAGCGCTCATCCGCATCCAGACTCAATACCCATGCGTGCTTGCAAAACGCCAGACCATGATTTTTCTGCGGGCCATAACCCAGAAACGCCTGCGGAATCACTGTCGCGCCCATGGCTGTCGCCCTCGCGGCGGTGTCATCGCTGCTCAAAGAATCGACCACCACCACGTCATCGCACACTTGCAACAACGATTCAATGCAAGCACGGATGTGCTGCGTTTCGTTGTAGGTGATCACCAACCCACTTATTTTTGTCATTATTCCATACCCTTGATTGCCCGGATAAAGGTTTTATCCGCCAGACGTGATTGTAAACGTTGCAGGTTCGCCGATTCAAAGTCGCGTGGGCTTTCCTTGTGCCACAAGTGCAGGATAGGCACGGCAAAGCGCCCTTCTTTGCGCGATACGCCCTGATGGATAAGCCGAATGGCAAGATCAGCATCTTCATGCCCCCAGCCGTGGAACAGCTCATCGAAACCGTTAACCGCGACGAAATCCTGCCGCCATACCGCTAAATTACAGGTTTTTGCGCCTGCCCAAGCGGCAGGTTTCTTTTTGCGCCACGACGCTGTGGTTGAGCAGCGAATCAAAGGTAATAAGCGGTTTACCTTGCCCGCCAGCCGTTGTCCCAACCAAGCCAACGCGGAAAAATGCAGTGGATTACAGCGCCCTGCTTCCCAGTCCGCCGTCAGAACCTCACTCAATAACAGCCGATTACCCGCCACCAGCCAGCCCTTTTCTGCCAGACGTTCATGCTGGGCAACAAAATTCGCTAACACCACGCTATCACCATCCAAGAAAATCAGGTAATCGCCGGTGGCTTGCGCAACCGCTTGATTACGAATCCCGGCGGCACGGAAACCATCATCCGCTTGCCAAACGTGGCGCAAGGGGCAAGGCGAACGTGCTTGCAGCGCCGTCAGCAAGGCTTCGGTTGCTGGCGTTGAACCATCATCCGCCACCAAAATTTCATCGGGCAAACGCTGTTGCTGGAACAAGCTGTGCAACACAATTTCCAACGCGCGTGGGCGGTTATACGTGGTCACAATAACTGAAATTTTCACGATTGCTCCTGTTGCAACCAAGCCTTGACGGCGGCAATAATCATCCCCGGCTCAATCCGCTGCAAGCATTCGCTCACCCCCAACTGATCATCGCACCCTTTCTTCCCGCACGGTACGCACGGCATATCAGCCTGAAACACCGTGATATTGGCATAGGTCTGCTGGGGCTGGCTGCGGGTAGCATTACACTGCAAAGCGTTCGACCAGGGCGACCAAGCCTCCAATAAGGTGGGGCCAAAAATGGCAAACACCCGCTTGTTTTGCGCGGCTGCAATGTGCATGTTCAGGGTATCGCCGCCCACATAGGCTTGCGAATATTCGCTCAGGGCAATGTATTCGTCGAGGCTGGTTTCACCGATCCAATCGTAGACATTATCCAGCGTGGGCAAGGTGGCTTTGATCTGCAAATCCAAGGCCGTTGCTGCCCCTGTCACCACAATCGGCATCCCCAATGTGCTGAGTTGTTGCAGCAGCGTATGGCGCAAATGCGCGGGATAAACCTTGTAGCCATACTGTGCTGAAGGGTGAAAAATCATGAATCGCTCAAGGTTATTCGCCTGAAGCTTTGCCAATACCGCCGCCTTGCCGGATGCCGAGCAATGCACCGTGGGCGCAATCTTCGCGGTTAGAATGCCCAACAGTCGCAGAGGTTCCAGATTATTCAACAAGGTGTGACGCGCGGGGTCGAGTACGTAATACCCGCTCAACAAACGCTTTTTCCACCAGTTTTTACGCGGTTCAGCGTCAATGGTGCTGATGGCACGCCGTGCAGCCAACAGCGCATACAACACACTGCTGTCCGTGGCGGTTAGCGAAATCGCGAGGTCATAACGCCGAAACAGCGCCCGCATTAGCGCAACGGTTTTCTGTAAGCGTTGCCACTTGGGCAGCTTTTTCCACTGATACGAGTACACCTGAATCTGGCGAATCGGCTGCAAGGTTTTCGCAATACCCAGCGTATCGTCGTTTACCAGCAGATCAATCACTGCCCCCGGGTAATATTCCTGTAAACCTTGGATCAGTGGGGAAGCCAACAGCACATCACCATTGGAACGCCGGATAATAACGAGGATTTTCTTAATCACGCAGACGAGCCTGATCGACATACAAAATCGAACCCAACAGCAGGAACAGGAACGTTAGGTAATGATCCATGATATAGCCGTCAGAGAAAAAGATCACAAAATAGAATACAGGAAACGCCAGCATCACCGGGCGGAACGGGCTGGTAGACCGCTGATACAAGCACAACATCACGTAAAACAGGTAGCCCAACACCAGCAAACCCAATACCCCAAATTGCACCATTTCCTGCACATACACATTATGCGGGTGCGCGAGCACTTCGCCACGCGTCGCTTCGGGGAAGTTTTCTTGATTCACCCGCGCATACTCTTGTCGATAGTCACCCGTACCCACCCCCAGCAGCGGATTTTCCTCAATGAGTTGAAACGAATTCAACAGCATAATGACCCGTAACCCCATGCTGGAGTTGGGTGCTTGCTGGTAATTCTGCACTTCGTGGACAGCCAGATTCACCCGATCCTTCACCACGGGGCTGAACAGGTAAGCCGCCGGGGCAATCGTCACCACCAACAACAGCGCAACCAAAGCCGGTTTGAGCACCTTACCCCGGTAATACTGAAACACAAATAACGACAGCAGCACCAGAAACACCACTTGCCCCATACGTCCCTGCGTCAGGAACATATTGATGCCCATCATGACGAACAACACCAAACCCAGCGCCTTGAATTTCCACGACAACTCACCTGACAGGAACACTACGTACAAGATCATATACAAGGTAAATGCCAGCACCGGGTTGTAGACAATATGCCCCACAAACGGCGTTGGGTCTTGCACGGTTTCCAATCCAAAAATCGCGTAAGGGGGAATCAGTTCCAAATAAATCCCATACGAAATACCCACCAGCAAGCTCATGGATAACAGGAAACCCAACAGGTAATACGGAATATGTTCACGTTTCAGCACCGTCATCAATACCGGAACCATCAGAAACTTGAATTCTTTTTTCAAAACAAATGCAGCAAATTCCCAATCGCTTGTCCATAATAAGCCAAGAAAGTGCAAGCCCACAAAGGCTACTGCCGCCCACGCGAAAGGGTTATGCTTGACTTGCTGGAATTTTTCGTGGAATTTACCTTCCCATAACCATAGCAACAGGATAAGTGTCAGTAAAATATTGCCAACAGCAATACTGATCATAAAGCTAAAAGCGAGCAGAACCAGCAACCATGAATTCACAGTCGCGAGATCCGGCCATTTTCCCTCTGCACTCCCAAGGGTTGTCTGTTTCATGATATGTTGTTCCATCCCTCTATCTCCCAGCCGCACAGCAGATGTAATCGTTAAATGTATGTTAGAATTCCGGCTTTTGCGGAACATCATGTCTTCTACTGGTACATCGCAGCTACCCATTGTTACAGACCCGTTTCATCACTGCCAAGGTTTTTAAATGCAAGTAGCACTCGTGCATGAATGGTTCAATGAAGTGGCGGGGTCGGAAAAATGCGTGGGTGAGTTCAACACCCTTTATCCCGATGCTGACATTTACACCTTGGTGGATTGGCTGGATGATACCCGGCGTCAGTCTTTACTCGCTGGCAAGCAAACCAACACTTCGTTTATCCAGCGTTTACCGTTTGCCCGCAAGCATTTTCGCCAATACTTGCCACTGTTCCCGATTGCCATCGAACAATTCAACCTCGACAAGTATGATCTGGTGCTGTCCTCTTCACATCTGGTCGCCAAAGGAGTACTAACCCACCACGGGCAATTGCATGTGTGTTACTGCCATACGCCGGTGCGGTATGCCTGGGACATGTACCACGATTACCTGCGTGGCGGCAATTTGCAAAACGGGGGTGTTAAATCCTGGCTCAGCCGCCGCACTTTACACCACCTACGCCTGTGGGATGTGCTCAGCAGCAATCGGGTAGACCATTTTATCGCCAACTCACACTACATCCGCAAACGTATCCAGAAGATTTACCGGCGCGAGGCTCATGTTATTTATCCGCCAGTTGATACGGATCGATTCAGCTTGTCGACGGATAAAGATGATTACTATCTAGCCTTCTCACGCTTGGTTCCGTACAAGCGCATTGACCTGATCGTACAGGCATTTGCGCATACCTCGCGCCGACTGCTGGTGGTGGGCAATGGCCCGGAAATGGAAAGGCTGCGCAGCATGGCCACCCTGAATATTGAACTTCTCGGTTTTCAGGATGACCAACAGGTTGCCCACTTGATGCAACAAGCCAAGGCACTGGTATTCGCCGCACTGGAAGATTTCGGCATTATCCCGGTAGAAGCACAGGCTTGCGGTACACCCGTCATCTGTCTCAATCAAGGAGGCACGGCAGAAACGGTGATCCACGGCGTAACCGGCATCCATTTTCCTGAACAAACGGTTGAGGCGATCCGGCAGGCAGTGGATACTTTTGAAGCACAACAGGCAACCTTTGACCCGGAAAGAATCAGTGAATTTGCCCAGAAATTTTCAGTCACTCGCTTCCGGCAAGACATTAATCAACATATTGGCAAACTGCTTGAGCAGAAAATATAAAAATTGACTACTATCTATAAACCGATCAAAAAGTAAAGACAAATACCTACCATGAAGGTTATCCACGTAGCCGAATCATTCGCCGCTGGTGTATTGCATTTTGTTGCCCAACTGACCCATGTCATGCCTGAGCATGAGCATATTGTCATTCATGGCAAGCGCCCAGATACGCCTAAAAATTACGCAGACCTTTTCCCGTCTGGTGTAAAGCTATTGCATTGGCAAGGCGTAGCGCGGGATATTTCACCTTTCGGTGATCTGCTGGCGCTTTACCGCTTGATGTGTTTATTGAAACAATACGATGGTGACATTATTCACCTGCACTCTTCCAAGGCGGGTTTTTTGGGGCGTATTAGCGCAAAACTGCTGTGGCAATCCGAACGGGTTATTTATACACCACACGGGGTGGCTTTCCTGCGGCAGGATGTTCCCTCCATCAAGCAATCCCTGTTTATCTGGCTGGAAAAACTCGCCAGCCTGTGCAGTGGTCAGGTCGTCGCTTGTTCAGCGTCTGAAGCGCAAAGTTTCCGCGCACACGGCATTCCGGCTGATTACATCAACAACGGCATCACCTGCGCCCGGATACCGGAAAAGATACCCACACAGCAGGATAACGCCACCTGCACGGTAGCGCTGGTGGGCAGGGTTTCCAACCAGAAAAACCCGGCACGTTTTAACGCCATTGCCCAAGCGTTTGTCGACCAACCCCAAGTGCACTTTGTGTGGATCGGGGATGGCGAACTGCGCCACCAATTGACGTCACCCAACCTGCATTGCACCGGCTGGGTCAGCCCCACCGAGGTGGCAGAGCACTTGCAACAAGCCGACATTTACCTATCCACCTCCGCGTGGGAAGGCTTGCCGCTGTCCGCGTTACAGGCCATGTGCCACCGTTTGCCCTTGGTGCTGAGCGAATGCACCGGGCATCTGGACATGGTGCAGCCGGGGCGTAACGGCTATTTGTTCCAGCATAATGACACGGCTATCCTCGCGATTAAAACACTGGCGGGGGATGTGGCACTGCGTGAACGGCTAGGACGGGCGAGCCGGGAATTGCTGGAGCAGCAGTTTAACATCCAGCAAATGGCAGATAATTATCGGCAATGGTATCTGCACAATCAAAGAGCATCTGTCACTCTCGGTGGCCATGCCAAACTAAAATCCTCGTGATCCAAAGTCAGGTTGGGGCTGTAGGCAGGATCATGCAACAATTGATCTCCCCAACGCTGTTCCATATAAGCAACCTCTTTGGCAAAAGCAGCCTGCTTTGCGGGGCTATCTTCATGAAATCCACGGGTAGCCGACTCATGATGATAAAGTTCTGCAAAAGGCGTCCATACATTACGATACCCAGCAGCGCGGACACGTAAACAAAAATCTATATCATTAAACGCAACTTTTAAATCTATTTCGTTTAAACCACCGACCTCTTCATAAATACTCTTTCTAACCACTAAACAAGCAGCAGTTACAGCAGAAAAAGATTGCGTAATGCAAGCCCGTCCAAAATAGCCATATTCATTACGTGGCAGATATTTGTGGGAATGTCCAGCCACCCCGCCAATTCCCAAGACACAGCCACCATGTTGCAGCGTGTTATCTGGATACCATAACCTAGCGCCCACAGCACCTACGCCATTCTGTAAAGCCAAACCGATCATTTCACCTAACCAATCCGGTGAAATAACCTCAATATCATTATTGACCAGTGCCACAAGCTCACCTTCGGCCAACTTCACTGCTGCATTATTCAAGGCAGAGTAGTTAAACTCACGGTCATCACGAATCACTCGTACATTCGGCTTATTATTCAATGACTCAAAATATTTCAAGGTCGCAACATCATCTGAACCATTATCAATAATCAGTATTTCATAATTTGGATAAGTGGTTTTCGTGAGAATACTATCAACACAAGTGCGTATCAGCTTCAGACCATTTCGGGTTGGAATAATGAGACTGACTTTGGGAACATGCTCAGGTAATGCATAAACAGCACGGTACATGGCAAAATTCAGTAACTGCGCAGTCGCTTTAATTCCTTGTCGTTGAAAGTGTGCATTTAGAGCTTTCTCCCCAGCCAATTCCGCATAAGGTTTGGCATTACGATCTTGTGCGGTACTAGAACTATGTATCCGCCAGTGATACAGGATTCTAGGAATATGACAAATAGAAGTAGGCTTAATCTGTTCGATATAGCGCAAGGCCAAATCATAATCCTGCGCACCTTCCATTCCCAGCGAAAAGCCGTGAAGCTGACGTACCAGACTAGTTTGATAGACCCCCAGATGAGTAATCATATTATGTGAATAAAACAAATCAACGTTCCAGTCACATTTAAAATAAGGCGCATGACGTTGACCCTGCTCATCAATCTTATCCTCATCTGAATAGATCAAATGTGCTTCAGGGTTATGATTAATCGCATCTGCAACCCAAAACAAGGCATGTTCAGCCAAAATATCATCATGATCCAACAGAGCTAACCACTCACCTGTTACTAACTCCAGTGCACTATTGGACGCGGCAGAAATATGACCATTCTGTTCACGGAAAACCACCTTGATACGTGCGTCTTCTTTGGTATAACGTTCAAGGATGGGGCGAATGGCTGGATCAGTGGAAGCATCATCCGCAATACATAATTCCCAATGAGGATATAACTGCTTACGTACTGACTCAATGGCCTCTTCCAGCCATTCTGGCTTCGGGTTATAAACCGGCATCACAACAGCAATCAGTGGCTGTTCCGATAAAGCCGCGATACGAGTGCGGATAGTAATACGCCCTTCATCCGTCAGGGTATCGTAACGACGTACCCATTCCACGTAGTCATTTCTATCATGTCCATCAGAGCCTATGACAGGGATATGGCGCAAAGCCTTGATAACCTTATTTACCCCCCGCACAACACCAGGTAAACCATCTCGCTTATACAATTGTATTGCTTTTTTCAAACCACCACTACGTTTAATGGTCAGGGTTGCACGCTTTACAGCAGGAATCACCAGTTTCATTCTATCTGCCAACCAACGCAGTGGAGCGGTTACTTTCCACGAGGTTGAATTAGCAAAGACATCAATTTGCAGATCTTTATAAGCCAAATCCGTAGTAAGCTTAGCAAGCGCTTCGGTCTTTTTAGCCAGTTCTTCTTCTAAGCTCTCAATAGCTTCACTCGGAGGAAGGCTTCTTACCGACCAAGCATTACGCTTCTCTGATATGTCATTAACTTGGTAAGCCTTGCCGTTTAAATCATGATGTCCCTGAACAACCTGTTCAACAGAACCTGCAATGACCCTGTGCCCCAGTCCATTTTCAAGGCTGGGTGCTTTACGCAATACACACATGGAGTTTATGAACTCAACGGAATGTACTTGAGCCAGCAACTCAACATCCATTGCCTCACAGCCATATTTAGCAAACATGCCTCGTAAAATATCAGCACGAGACTTTTCGATACCCCAATGCTCATGGTTAATAATATCAGCAAAGTGCTTGAAGAACGTCATCGATGCGTAAGGATCAAATAGACCGCCCTCAAATTCCTCCCAATAGCTACAATGCAAGTCTTCAGCGATAAAGAGCCCGCCATCCACCAGCTTCGGGAAATACAAGGCAAATGACTTCACAATATCACTTGAACGATGAGAGCCATCATCAATAATAATATCAAACTCAGCCGAGTGCTTGAATATTTGCTGACTTATATCCGATGCATTAGCATCCCCGACAACAACATTAATACGTGTATCATTATAACGTAGATTCACGCAACCCGGGTTAATATCACAGCCAACTAGGGATTTTGCATGTTTAAAGTATTTGCTCCAAATTTCGAGCGAACCACCATTTTGAATGCCGATCTCAAGCAATCTTACTGGCTTTTTGCGATAATCCCGAAACAAACGATCATATTCACTAAGGTATAAAGACCATTTGTCTGATGATTTACCAGAGTGTTTATTATATAGTTGTTGAAGCATGTTATTACTCATTAATCACCTCTAATGCTACGCGCTCAAATGGAATGCCGACTAGTCCATAGCGGATTTTGCTGGATGAAATATTAATAATCAGGGCATCATGCATCCAATGATGCTGGACATTATCATGGGCATCCCCATCAGCAATCGATACCATGACAGCATATAAGCCATTAGGCAGCATCGGCAATTTGAAGTCAAAAACACCCTCAAACACCATACCAGCACCAACAGCGGTAGGTGTGTATTCAGTAAAGGGTAGCGTATTTTCACCAAACAAATCTTGTCCTAAACGGTCACGCACTAAAAAGCCAATAATTGGGTTTTTGAGCGCAACATGCGTTTTAGTACGAATACTCATGCGTACACGCTCTCCTCCTTCAAAAACACAGGCAGTTTTACCGGCTGATAAGTGCGCAAGCACAACAGAGACAATCTCAGCCTGAGCAGTTTTCCAACCCTTGGCAGCCTGAATATTATCAGTGACAGAAGCAACCGCCCCATAATCAATCACAGGTTCAACGCTTGAATCTGGCGTAGACTGATTATCTAGGGCAGCAGGTGCTATCGATGTCAGGGTTGCCTCCTCACCATAAATTTCTTGAAGCGTGTATTGCAAATACGCTTCCGAAATCGCTTTTGCTGTTCCCAGTCGCTCAACCTTGCCATTTTTCATCCAGATAGCCGACTTGCAAATGTTCTGCACGGAAGCAATATCATGGCTGACAAAAATTAACGTGCCTTTTCCCTGAAAACCTCGAATAAAGCGCATACACTTTTGGGTAAATACCGCATCACCAACCGATAATGCCTCATCAACCACCAAAATATCGGCATCTACATGCGCAATAACAGCGAAAGCAAGACGAACATACATTCCACTGGAATAGGTTTTAACAGGTTGTTCAATAAAATTACCAATATCGGCAAAATCCACAATCTCATCAAAGCGAGCATCAATTTCAGCTTTACTCAAGCCCAGAATTGAGGCGTTCATATAAACATTTTCTCGCCCAGTAAATTCTGGGTTGAATCCAGACCCTAACTCCAACAAGGCTGCGACACGACCAGTGGTTTGAATACTGCCACTGCTAGGTGTCAACGTCCCGCAGATCATTTGTAATAATGTTGACTTGCCTGAACCATTACGGCCGATGATACCGACTGCCTCACCTTTTTTGACTTGAAAGGAGACAGCATTCACTGCCAGAAATTCACGACCATATTCTTTGGGAGGCTTTCCCAATAGACGCCGTAGCGGTGGAAAAACAAACTGCTTTAAACGATCGTGAGGGTTATCATAGATTTGATAACACTTTTCCAAACCTTCAACCTTAATGGCTATTTCAGATGACATCAGCGAATCCCTTTCTGGTTTTCTGAAACCATGAAAAACCTAACCATGCAACAAAACAAGCAATGATGGTATACACAAACAACCCCCCCCAAGCAGGCATATGCCCCCATACAACCACTTGTCGTACTTGCTCGATAATGAAGGTGAGTGGATTCAGCAATAATATTGCCTGATATTTCTCAGGTAGCGCGGACAGCGGGTAAAAAACTGGACTCATGAATAATAAAACCGTTGTAACCAAACCCGTTAATTGGCTGACATCACGCAGAAAAACCCCTGTTGATGCCAAAAACCAGCTAATCCCCATAACAGCGATGATAAAGGGAAACAGCACTACTGGCAGAAATACAATAGTCCACGGTATGTAGTGCATTAACATAAGCTCGGCAGCCAATAGAACCAGCACGCTGATAGCAGCATGAAACAACGCCGCAATCACACCAACCCACGGCAATATTTCAAGAGGGAATACGACCTTTTTTACATAGTTAGCATTCGCAAGCACCAAGGTTGGCGCACGATTGACGCATTCTGCAAATACCCCATGTACAATCATCCCGGCAAACAAAATCACGGCAAAGCTAGCCTGCCCACCATCTGTTTCAACCCCCCAGCGAGCCTTAAAGACAACGCTGAACACAAACGTGTATACAATCAGCATAAAAACAGGATTAAAAAACGACCAAGCAATGCCCATGACAGAGCCACGGTAACGCCCGATCACTTCACGCTTGGCCAGAGTCCAGATGAGCCGCCGGTTTTTCCAAAAGGAATGCAACATTTCTGACGGATCAGAAGGATGGGGATGATGTGGGTTCATGTCGTTAAATCTTCTTGAGAATGGCAGCGGCAATAAGGCTCAGATTACCTGACAGACGTTGGCGATAAACACCGGATTGCTTCAACCCCACTAAACGTGGTATCAACCAGCGATCCCGTGCTGTCGCGAACCTGTTCAACGTCTCCCAGCTTTCCGGCGTGAGTCTAGCACGTAAGCCGCGCAATGCACCTATGTGACGCCGATTGCCGTCCCGGAAATGCCCGCGCCACAACTTGCGAAACTGAAACCAAAGACCCGACCAACTCAAATCGACTCCCACCACATTCGCGTCGTGCTGACGGTAACGTAATGAAGGGTACGGATCATAAAAAACCTTGCCACCACAACCGCTAACCAGCATATAAAGCCACCAGTCATGCGCGACTACATCAACTGTTGCTCCAGCTTCCAGCAACAATAAGCGGGCTGCATGGTTGAACACCATGGTATTTCCGCTTCCTACATTCTGCGTCAAAGCATTCGCAAAAACGGGGGACTTAGCAAACAGCGGTGAAAAACCAATACTATTATTATCCGCATCCACCAAACGTGTCCGCGAACAGTACAAGGCTGGCACATCAGCAGGTACACCCTGTAACCAGTCCAGCGCCCGCTGGAGCTTATCGGCTTCCCAAATGTCATCCTGATCGCAAAAAGCGTAATGATCCGCTTGAATATCGGCGCGACAGGCCAAAGATAGAAAGTTAGCCACAAACCCTTGCCCTGGTCCATGAACAATAGATAAGCGCCCATCCGGCCATTTTGACCTATACTCAGCCAAAATTGAGAGGGTATTATCTTGCGAGCCATCATCCGAGACCCACATTATCCAGTTTGGGTAAGTCTGAGTGACAATAGAATCAAGCTGGTCACTCAGATAATGTTGACCATTATAAGTACAAAGCAAGATAGCAACCTCTGGGGTGGCACTTCGATTCAAGATGATTACTTTTCAATAACTAAACGATGAAATATACCCTGTTCAAGCTGACCCTGTATACCCTGCTGCTGCTGCTCAATCTACTGCTGGCACGTGGCGTGGCGGAAGTCGTGTTGCCTGACGTTTACGCCCACCCCGCCAACAAATACTTGTGGCAAATAGGTGTCTACATGCTCCTTTTCTTTTACCTGCGCCTGTTTACCCGGCGCATGGTGACGACATCGGAAACCTGGCTGGTGATCAAGGGCAGCGTCATTGCCCTGATCATTAGCTTTGCACTGATGGCCATGTTCAAACAGGCTGACCAGTATTCGCGCCTGATCATCATGACGTTCTTTGGCCTGAACCTGCTGTTACCGATCTGGATCTACTACCTGAAACGGCGTTGCCTCAAGCACCCCTTGCTGCGTGAGCGGATACTACTCATTTGTGATGAAGAAGCCTGCGCTAATTCACACCAATGGCTGGCAGCCGACAACCCATTCGGCTTTGATGTCGCGCAAACCGTCAACATCAATCACCATTCCCCCGAAGATTTACAGACCACCGTTACGCGCATTCTTGAAAAAGAACATTTCTTCGCCACTGTCATCATGCTGGAAAGCACGGGTATGGAACACATGTTCTACCTGATGGACAAAATCCAGCATAAAGTAAAACGCATCCTACTGGTTCCCCGTATGACCTCATTACCCTTGTTTAATGCTGAAGTTTTCAACTCCATCAACCAAAAAGGCTTGATCTTTTTTGTCCGCAACAACCTGTTGAGTGGCAGTGACCGGGCTTTCAAGCACATCTCTGATTTTATTCTGGCGCTCACCCTGACGCTGGCGCTGTCGCCATTCCTGCTCGGCCTGTATATTTGGGTATGGGTGGCAACCGACGGCAAACCCATTTTCCGGCAACAGCGTGTCGGGCAAGATGGTCAAGCGTTCAAGATTTACAAATTCCGCACCATGCGAGCCGATGCCGCCGAACAACTGGAAAGAATCCTCGCGGCTGACCCGGCTGCCCGTGAAGAATGGGAACGTGACCGCAAATTAAAAAATGACCCACGCATTACTCGCATCGGCGGCTTTTTACGGCGCACCTCACTGGATGAATTACCGCAACTCATCAACGTATTGCGTGGGCAAATGTCACTGGTCGGCCCAAGACCGATCATTACAGAAGAAATTCCAGCATACAGCGAATACATCGACTATTACCAACAAGTCAGACCGGGCATCACCGGCTTATGGCAAGTCAGTGGGCGCAATGAACTGAGCTATGCCGAACGTGTCCAGTTGGATGTCTGGTACGTGCGCAACTGGTCGCTGGAGCTGGATTTGATTATCCTTACCAAAACCTTTGTAGCTGTCTTGTTACGCAAGGGCAGCTATTAACCCAAAAGCAGCAATAAAGAGACGTTTAACATGCAAAAATTGACCTGTTTCAAGGCTTACGATATTCGTGGCAAGCTGGGCGAAGAGCTTAACGATGACGTGGCCTACCGTATTGGACGGGCGTATGGGGAATTCGTAGGCAGCGGCAAGCGCGTCGTGGTCGGCGGTGACGTGCGCCTCACCTCGGAAACCTTGAAGTTGGCACTGGCCAATGGCTTGCAAGATGCCGGGGTGGATGTCATCGACATCGGTATGACCGGCACCGAAGAAATCTATTTCGCCACCTTCCACCTCGGCGTGGATGGCGGTATTGAAGTCACCGCCAGCCATAACCCGATGGATTACAACGGCATGAAGCTGGTGCGCGAAGGCTCACGCCCCATCAGCGGCGATACTGGCTTGAAAGACATCCAGCGCATGGCCGAGGAAAACAACTTCCCCGCCGTTACCCAGCGCGGCAGCTTGACGCAGCAATCCTGCCTCGCGGATTACGTGCAACACTTGCTCGGTTACATCGACCTGAAAGCCATCAAGCCACTGACCTTGGTGGTAAATGCGGGTAACGGTGCTGCTGGTCACGTCGTGGATGCGCTCGAAGCCGAATTCACCCGCCTGCACGTTCCCATCCGCTTCATCAAGGTACACAACGAACCGGATGGCACTTTCCCGCACGGCATCCCTAACCCCTTGCTGCCGGAAAACCGCGCCGATACCCGCGATGCGGTGCTTGCCCATAACGCCGATATGGGGATTGCGTGGGATGGTGATTTCGACCGCTGCTTCCTGTTTGACGAAACCGGCGAATTCATCGAAGGCTATTACATCGTCGGCTTGCTGGCGGAGGCTTTCCTGCAATTGCACCCCGGTTCCAACATCATCCACGACCCGCGCTTGACGTGGAACACGGTGGACGTGGTGGAAAGCGCGGGTGGCAAGCCGATCCAATCCAAAACCGGGCACGCTTTCATCAAGGAACGGATGCGGCTGGAAGATGCGATTTACGGCGGTGAAATGAGTGCGCACCATTACTTCCGCGACTTCGCCTACTGCGACAGCGGCATGATCCCGTGGTTGTTGGTGGCGCAATTGATGAGCGTGAAAGGCCAAAGCCTGTCCTCGCTGGTGAATGAGCGCATTGCGAAATTCCCGTGCAGCGGCGAAATCAATTTCCACGTTAACGATGTGAAAGCTTGCATCGCCGCCGTGCGCGAACATTTCACCGCGCTGCAACCGCTGGTGATCGACACCACCGACGGTTTGAGCATGGAATTTGCGGAGTGGCGCTTTAACCTGCGCGGCTCCAACACTGAGCCTGTGTTACGCTTAAACGTCGAATCGCGCCAAGATATGGCGTTGGTGCAAGAACAAGTCACCAACATTAGCCGATTCTTCTAATCCCGTAGGGGCGGTTCGCGAACCGCCCCTACACCACCGCCCACCCTAAATCTGTTCCACAAATGCCCAATCAATGCTGAGATCAGGCAAGACTTGCAGGGCAAGCGGCTCATCCATGCCATACACCGACGGGCGGCTGTACTTGCCCGCCTCATCCAAAGTGTACACCATGACCCAGCGTTCAGTGGGATGCACAATCCAATATTCACGCACGCCGTGTTGTTCATACAAACGGGTTTTGGTGTGCATATCCTTGAGCGTGGTGGCGGGTGACAACACTTCCACAATCCAATCCGGCGCACCCCGACAGCCTTTATCATCCAACTTGGAGCGGTCACAAATCACGGTTAAATCGGGTTGAACCACGGTATCTACCTTGTCATCCGCCTCGCCCTGACGTGGCAACCGCACATCAAACGGCGCGACATAGCCACGGCAGGATTTACCTTGCAGGTAATTACGAACCTGCCCGCCCAACTCAAACACGATTTCCTGATGGATACGGGACGGTGCAGCCATCGCATAAGCGATACCGTCGATTAGCTCCCAGCTCTCATCTTCCGACCAGTGGGCATAATCGGCATAGGTATAACGTTGTTGCAATTTTTCGGCAGTAGACATTGCTGTTCTCCACAAAGCAGGCATACCACAAACATAGCACAGCCGCTGGTTTTGGGGCAGGCACTTTCAAACATGACACACCGGATAAACTGTGCAAAAATCAACACACCTAACTTAATGAGAATCTGTTTGATGAGGGCTAAACTCGACTCTTTCTTCCACGACATCGGCTATCGGCTCAAGATTGCCCAAGACACCAAAAAACTCTTGGATAAACGCCTTGCCAGCAGCTTTAGCTTGTTCCCCTACATCGCCCCCAATGAGAACCGAATTTCCGAAATCATCCGTGATTTACTTGATCCTAACGGCAATCATGGGCAAGGTGATATATTTCTACAAAAATTCATTGAAATCATCGAAAAACCTGAATTTTATGAATCAGGTGATCATGCGTTTATACGCACCGAAGAACACACGACAAGTATTGAAAATAACAAGCGAAGAATTGATATACTCATTGAAATCAAAAGGAATAACCAGCACCATGCAGGCATTGCCATAGAAAACAAACCTTGGGCAATAGACCAGAATAAGCAGATTGATGATTATAGTGATCATATCAGACAACACTATCCTAATTATTACATAATCTACTTAACACCTGATGGCAGAGAGCCACCAGAACACAGTGCAGCAAAAACAAAAATCAATGATAAAGAAACACTACTTCCAATTAGTTATAAATATCACATTACCTCTTGGTTACAGGCTTGTCAAAAAGAATCTCAAGCCGAGTATGTTCGCCAGTTTTTATCAGACTTTTCAAACTATTGCCAACACAACTTAGACTATCACTTTATGATTGACGATAAAACCGAAATCCAAACAATTTCTAATTACCTACTTGAAAAATCAAACAATAAAAATAGGTTGCAAATAGCTGCAATGATAGCTAATAACTTTAAGAAAATTGAGAATCAAATTATTACATCATTTGTTGAAAAACTTTTATGCGCAATGAAAGAAAAATTTCAACATTACAAGATTGAAGAAAAATCAAAAAACCCATATCCAGCACATGATTACTCCTTATCTTTAACAAAAGAAAACTGGCCAATATATATCGAAATAAATAATCAAAACAAAGAACCAACAAAGACTCGTCCATTCTTTCTTATTGGAGTTTCACCCAAAACAGAAATTTCCAAAAAAGGAACGGTTATTGATAAAAATAAAAAAACCATGCTTGATAATCTTATTTATCCTAAAATCATACAACAGTACAAACAAGGAAGGAACGACAACTGGTGGTTTCACTGTTCAAAATGTGACAAATTTGAATGCTGGACTCAACCAGAAACACTAGCTGTATTACACGAAAACCCTCAAGAAGCTATTGATTACTTTGTTGAAGAATTCAGCAAGATATTGGCGATCGTTAAACCGCTCATTGATAAGCCCTCAGAGGTTTTGATCCCATGCCAACCTGCTGGATAATCGCTGGCCCTAATGGTGCAGGTAAAACCACGTTCGCGCTGGAATACCTGCCCCAAGCAGCGTGCCAACACTTCATCAACGCCGACCTGATTGCTGCCGGACTGTCACCGCTTGCACCAGAACGCGAATTGGTAGCAGCCAGCCGCATTTTCCTGCAAGAACTCAAAACACACATCCGCAAGCAAGAAGATTTCGCTTTTGAAACTACCTTAGCAGGTCGCAGTTACCTACAACTCATCAATCGCCTACAACAAGCAGGCTGGCAAGTTGAGCTGATTTACTTAGCCCTGCCCAGCATGGAAATGTCGAAACTGCGGGTTGCTGAACGGGTAGCACACGGCGGACATAACATCCCGCCGAAAGACATTGAGCGACGTTTTGCCCGCAGCCTACGCAACTTGCTGAATGATTTCAGCTATCGAGCCAACCGTACTCGCTGCTTCATGAACAGCCATCTCTCCGAACCCGTGTTTGAACAACAAGGCAATCAGCGTGTCATATTGCACGAGATTTACTATCAAAAACTCCTGAAGGAAGCCGGATTATGAACACTCCATCCCCAGACACTCAGAAAATGCTGGATGTGATGCGTAAAGCCGTCGAGAAAGCCCTAGACCGCAAAAAACGCCTCGGTCAATACGCCGTCATTTGGCAAGATGGCAAACCAATGCTAGTCGGAGAAGATGCGCCAAAACTGCAAGACAACCATACCATGACCCGCTCACATCCCGCATAATTGGTGTTTTCCACACTCTGGAGCACTGGATGGCACAATACATTTACACCATGAACGGTGTCGGCAAGATCGTCCCGCCGAACCGTTTCATTCTCAAAGACATTTACCTGAGCTTTTTCCCCGGCGCGAAAATCGGCGTACTCGGTTATAACGGCGCGGGTAAATCCACCTTACTGCGCATCATGGCTGGCCTCGACACCGACATCCTCGGCGAAGCCCGCCCACAACCGGGCATCAATATCGGCTACCTGTCGCAAGAGCCGCAACTCAACCCTGACAAAGACGTGCGTGGCAATGTCGAAGAAGGTTTGAAAGTCATCAAGGATGCCCAAGCGCGTCTGGATGAAGTTTACGCCGCCTACGCCGAACCCGACGCCGATTTTGACGCACTCGCCGCCGAACAGGCCAAACTGGAAAATATCCTGCAAGCCTCCGACGCGCACAACCTCGAACACACCCTCGAAGTGGCTGCCGATGCACTGCGCCTGCCACCGTGGGATGCGGATGTCAGCACCCTCTCCGGTGGTGAAAAACGCCGCGTCGCACTGTGCCGCCTGCTGCTGTCTTCCCCCGACATGCTGATCCTCGACGAACCGACCAACCATTTGGATGCCGAATCCGTCGCTTGGCTGGAACGCTTCCTGCAAGACTTCCCCGGCACTGTAGTCGCTGTTACCCATGACCGCTACTTCCTCGACAACGTGGCGGGCTGGATTCTGGAACTCGACCGTGGGCAAGGCATCCCGTGGGAAGGCAACTATTCCTCGTGGCTGGAGCAAAAGCAAAACCGCTTGGCGCAGGAAAGTAAATCCGAACAAGGCCGCCAAAAGGCGATGAAGGAAGAGCTGGAATGGGTACGTTCCAACCCCAAAGGCCGCCACGCCAAGAGCAAGGCACGGATGCAACGCTTTGAGGAACTCTCTTCCAGCGACTACCAGAAACGTGCCGAAACCAACGAAATCTACATCGCCCCCGGCCCACGCCTCGGCGATTTAGTGATTGAAGCGGAAGGTATCAGCAAGTCTTTCGGTGATCGTTTGCTGTATGAAAACGTCAGTTTCAGCCTACCCAAAGGCGGCATTGTCGGCATCATCGGCCCCAACGGTGCGGGTAAAACCACCCTGTTCCGCATGATTACCGGACAGGAAAAGCCGGATAGCGGCACGTTCAAAGTCGGTGAAACCGTCAAGATTGCTTACGTTGACCAGTCCCGCGACGACCTCGACCCGAATAAAACCGTGTGGCAGGAAATTGCTGACGGGCACGACATCATGACCGTCGGCGGCTACCAGATTCAGTCACGCGCCTATTGCGGACGTTTCAACTTCAAGGGTGATTCCCAGCAAAAACGCCTGTGCGATTTGTCGGGTGGGGAACGCAACCGCGTGCATTTGGCGAAGTTGCTGAAAGAAGGCGGCAACCTGTTGCTGTTGGATGAACCGACCAATGACCTCGACGTGGAAACCTTGCGGGCGCTGGAAGAAGCGATTCTCAACTTCCCCGGCTGCGCGGTAGTCATCTCGCATGACCGCTGGTTCCTTGACCGGATTGCGACTCACATCCTCGCGTTTGAAGGCGATTCACAAGTCACGTGGTTTGAAGGCAACTACAGCGATTACGAGGAAGACTACAAGCGCCGCCACGGCAATGAACTGCATCCACACCGGATCAAGTACAAGCGCCTGAAAGCGTAAACAACACCCCTAACTCCTTCCTTTCAACAAGGGAGGAGTCTCGAAACCTTCGCCTTCACTATCCTTGCGTTTCAGTAACCAATACCCGCCAACAATCAAGACCAGCAAGCCCAACACACCATCCACCAAAATTTCCAGCAGGTGATTGTTCAACCAGTCATTCACTATTTCCAAGCCGTACAGCATGAAATAACCCAGCACAGCAAAAATCACCAGTTGCACGATATACTCCACTACACGATGCCCAACATAGCGGGCAATCCACACGTATTGCAACGGCACTGCCAGCAGCAACAGGAACAAGGCAAACGCCACGCCGTTATGGGCATAGTGCTCGCCCAGATAATACATCCCCACAAAATAGGATACGGTACCAATCACTGCGATGAGCGCCGTCAGCTTCGCTTCACCACCGCCCTGAAGCACCCAATAACCTGTCACCGTATTGGAATGCAGGAAGAAATACAGCGCAATAATCTGCAAGGTCAAGGTAGCGTGCTGCGCAAACTCAGGCGAAATCCACAACGCCAGGAAATTACCGCCCACCGTTATTAACAAGACCGCAATGACCATGCTAATCAGGGACATGACTTGCCCTACTTTACGGTACAACGACAATAAACCCTGCTTATTATCAGTGGCAAACATTTCACTAAAACGTGGAAATGCAATATTCACTAATGCATGGATAATACCGTTCGCCATCTGCGCAATCGTAAACGGTATCTGATAATAAGTGACAGCTTCTGTACCCAGAATCATCCCGATAAACAGCTTATCAGCGCGTGCAGCCACTGAACTGACAAAATTACCGATAAAGGTGTAGAAGCTGAAAGAAACGATTTCATCAAAAAGCTTTTTATCAAAAGCAAGCTGCAAGCGGATAGTGGCAGGTAATACATGTCGGCAAGCAGTATAGCCCGCCGTTAAGGCCAAGCCCTGAATCACCACGTACCCCCACATGACTTCCTGCAAACCATATCCCAGCAGCAACAGCACGCTCGCCAGCACAATCCCCCCTAGGTTTCCAGAATTATGCACTACTGCCGGTAAGTCAAAACGGTGGTAAGCCTTGCAAACATTCAGGAAAAACTGGTTCATGTAGCTGAAAAACAGAGGAAATGCCGTAATTTGCAATACCCTGTGGGCAAGCACCTGCTTCTGTGGATCATCATACAAAGCCGCCGCCAAATTTGACGAGAACACAAACAGGCAAACGGCACTCAACAAACCGATCAGCAGATAAATCAGCAAAGCCACATTCAAGACGGGCTGAACCTTGGCGCGTTTATTGGTTGCTTCGTACTCAGCAACATACTTAATAACTGTCTGACCGATCCCCAAGTCGACCAACGTCATAAAACCAATAAGTGACGTACATATAACATATAAGCCATATAGATCAGCACCTAGTGCGCCAACCATAATCGGGATGGTCGCCAATGCCGCCAATAACGGTAATGCGTAACCAAACCCACTAAAAATCACATTCTTACGTGCATTTTTAAGCTGGACAGGAACCTCATCCATAAAAAATCCTATTTTTTAATAAATTAAATACTCGAACCCATTAAAATGCGACAATAGCTATCAATCATATTAATTAACTTAATTACGACGAAATCAAATTATTTCATTTCACAAACCAATGTATCATTAACAGAAATCGAATCAATTCTATTTATTTTTATGATGATATATTTCTTGAATAAGCCAATAATAAAGGCAAAATAACAACAAAACAACCAACTGATAATATTAAAAATAAACAAAACCAAGTAAGATTCTGTCGTATTGGTGATACAAAAAAATAAAGCAATGAATTTTCCCGAGCACTAATGAATAAGCCTACACTGCATGTGATTATTTTTAGCCGTCAAGAAATCCAGCAATGATGTCCTTAGCCACCAACAAGAATCAAGCAAATAGCATCTGCCAATGATAAAAAACAAGACACACTATAGATTAGGCTTTTTATCGAAAAAATAAGACCATAACCAAGCAGGCGTAGCACATAAGCTGACAAAAGGCATAACGCCCCAAAAGACTGTTACATTCATAGAGAAAATAGAATATTATCTCTGTAGTAAGCTTTAAAAACGATTCATCCCGAGGTTGCCATGAATCTGCCAACCGTAAAACAACTCCGCTACTTCGTTGCGCTCGAAAGCCACGAACACTTCGGCAAGGCTGCTGAGGCTTGTTTTGTGTCACAATCAGCGTTCAGCACCGCTATCCGCGAACTGGAAACCACACTGGAAGTGCAACTGGTCGACCGAACCAACAAAAATGTGACCGTGACCCACATCGGTCGCCAAATCGCTGTTGAAGCCCGCCGTTGCCTACGTGATGTTGAAAATCTAGTGGAACTGGCACGCAGTAATCATGCACCACTCACCGGTGAACTACGGGTTGGCATCATTCCGACCATTGCACCCTTCCTGCTGCCAAGGGTAATGCCTGCATTGCGCCAACAGTTCCCACACTTACGCCTCTACCTGACCGAAGACATTACCCAGCGGGTTTACGAAAAGCTGATGAATGGTGAACTTGACCTCATTATCATTGCCCTGCCCTATGCACTACGCAATGTCGAAGTCATGTCATTGTTCAAAGACAGGTTCTTCCTCGCCTGCCGGGAAGACACCCAGCATACCCGCCCCAGACGTCACATCTTTAATGACCTTAACCCGGAAAGCATCCTGTTACTGGAAGATGGGCATTGTTTGCGCGACCATACCCTATCCGCTTGTCATTTGCAGGACATGGATAAAATCAGCCGCTTCACCGCCAGTAGCCTGCTGACCCTGACACAAATGGTAGATGCTGATTTAGGTATTTCCTACCTGCCAGAAATGGTGAAAGGCTCAACCTTGCTCACCGGCACAAATGTCAAAATATGGGCATTACCCGAAGAAAGTTACCGCGAAGTGGGTTTGGCATGGCGGCGAGGCAGCGCCCGCGAAGTAGAATTCACGCAATTAGGGGAGTTCATCAAAATGACGTGGCTAAAACTGCTCAATAACGACTGATCAACATAATAAACACTCAACCGCAGGCGCTGCACTGATTAATCCCGGCGGCAATAACACTTCACGTGGATCAATATTATCCAGAATAGCCAGCGGCCGATCAATCACCATCCGCATAACATCAGCATCATCCCCGGTAATACGTATCGCAGCCGCCACCCCCTCAGACAAAATAGGCGGGCGATACCCGGTATTATGCGCATCGGATGCAATAATATGTACCACACCATCCAGTAACAGCCGCTCAGCACAGCGTTTTGCAGTACGCCCAAACGTGCCACTGATCGCCGCAGCCGTCACTTGCAACCAAGCCCCCATACGCGCCGCTGTAATGAAATCCTGATAATTGTCTTCGCACCAGCGTAAACGTTCCGGGTGCGTAATCACGGGCACATAGCCAGCATTCAAAAAAGCCTCAATCTGCCGCAAAAACTGCGGGACAGGCAAATAATGTGATGGCTCCAGCAAGAAATAGCGTGAACCATGCAAGGTAGGAATCTGCCCATCCTGCAAGCGCTCCAGCACACCGAACACCATGTGGACGTCAGCCCCCATCACCAGACGCAAGGCTATGTCTTGGGAATACAACTCCACTTGCAACATACGCAAGGTCTTGGCGATATTATCCGTTGAATTATCATATACCCCCGGATGAATGTGCGGCGTACCAGCCAGATGGGTAATACCATCAGCTACCGCCAAACGCGCCATCTCTAATGAAGTTTCCAGATCTTGGGAACCATCACAAAGTGCAGGCAAAATATGACTGTGTAAATCTATCATGTTGATGTAATCAAACTGCTAAAGGAAAACGGCTATTGACATAGGTTTATGTCAATACCATTCCCTATTAATTAAAATTATTATTGGTAAGGTATAGTCAAATTATCACAGAAACCCGCCATTATCATGTAATTCTGATAGAAGGTGGCATTACACTGAAGACTTGCACTTTGCTTAAAAAAGGACGATGGATAATTTCTTATTCAAAATGCCGCCTATCAGAGTTTTACACAAAACCCCTTCCACTAATCAGAATTATTACTCACTTGAACCGCTTCGATAATTACAATAGATAAGCATTGGTTAACATATAAAAAGTAAGAAGCCAGCCAGAAACCCCGAGGACAACATGCTTATACTATCGCTAATAACAAGCTTGTGTGCGACATGGATTGCACTTCATCTATTGAAGCCCGTGGCTCATCGTGCCCGTCTTTTAGATATACCCCAAGGCCGTAAACAACACGTTGGAGCCGTCCCGCTGATCGGCGGCATGTCGATCTTCATAGGTGTCGCCAGCGCTGTCATTCTCACCCTGCCAACCGATGCTGTCCTTAGTACCTGGCTGCTGTGCTCCCTTGGCATCGTCCTGTTAGGCGTTGCAGATGATGCCGAAGACCTTTCCGTCAAATTGCGTATCACCATGCAAATATTGCTGACCTTGGCGCTGTGTATCGGCACTGACTTATCGCTGGAAAACCTTGGTGACTTGCTGGGGCTGGGTAAAATCGACCTTGGTGTGTTCAGCTACCCCTTCACCATCCTGATCGTACTGGGGATTATCAATGCCTTTAACATGATTGACGGCATTGACGGCTTGTTGGGTTCGGTGGCGATGGTGTTATTCCTGAGTTTGGTGATGCTGTTCAGCCCATCCAGCCATCCAGCAGAATTAGGGGTTAGCGTGATTTTCATCGCCGCCCTGATTCCTTACTTGCTCAATAATCTGGTGTTACCACCGTTCAAACAGAAAATTTTCATGGGTGATGCAGGCTCCATGCTGATTGGCTTGAGCGTAAGCTGGCTGCTGATCGAAGGTACACAAGGTGGCTCTGCCAATACTGCGTTCCGCCCGGTAACAGCCTTGTGGTTGATTGCCCTCCCGCTGATGGACATGGTACGGGTCATTCTGGTGCGCTTGCGGGATCGCCGCTCACCTTTTGCCGCAGGCCGCGACCACTTGCATCACTTGTTGCTGGAAATGGGCATGAGTAAATGCGCTACGATGCTGACGATGGCAACCGTTGCGGTGCTGTTGGCTAGCGTCGGGATTGTGACAGAGCACTTGCAAACCAGTGAAAGCTACATGTTCTATGGCTTCCTGCTGACCTTCCTGGCTTATCTGCTAATCGTTGCGCCCTTGGTTAACGCTGAGAAAGGTAGCCTGCAACGCTGGATGGAAGAAAAGTCGCTTACCCAAACTGCGCGGAAGATTCTTGCAAGATACGGAAATAATTAATAAAGGGTGGGGTTTGCCCCGGCC
The DNA here is from genome assembly GCF_017901135.1 of Thiothrix litoralis. Lineage (NCBI taxonomy): Bacteria > Pseudomonadati > Pseudomonadota > Gammaproteobacteria > Thiotrichales > Thiotrichaceae > Thiothrix > Thiothrix litoralis. The sequence continues at coordinate 2,622,611 of NZ_CP072801.1, forward strand.
TTAAGCGCAGAGACCGCTCCTCAAAATAGGGGGGAGCGGTTTCATCGGTGTAGACCCTGAGCTGCATCCGGTACAAGGGTTGTTGACTGGCATCCCAGAAAGCGCCACCGAAATCAGGCTGCACATATTGCCCCTCTGCCTCATCCCGCTGCTGAATATACGCATCTACCTTTGCCGCATCGCCTTCAGCCAACAGCAACAAGGTTTGGCGCGGAGCCAACATCGGGTTGATGCCTTTTGCGCCGGAGTTAACCGTCAAATAACGTGTTAACGCTTTATACAGTTGTGGTGTCATACCCAGTATCTGCTGCAACTCTTCAATGCGCTCAAACGGCGCATCTTTCGCCCCAAAAGCCAAACCCTCATTCTCGTAATCAGCATCTTCCGCACCATTCAGGCGTTTCAGGTCATCCACATCCCGGAAATCTTCCAGAATATCCAGCATATTCTGCACCGCTTGATCGTCCATTCCGGTCTGTTTCAGGATCAGTTCCAGCAGAGGGCGGCTAGCATAATTGATGTCGATCAAGCCATTTTCACCCACCACGCGGATTTCCACCTTCGCCCCCTCGTAATCCCACAGCAGCGGCGCACCACCCAGTTTGAGGGCGCGGTCTTTATTGGGCAAGAAAAGCTGCATCACGGCGTAATGCGCGGCAGCATCCGCAACAGCACGGGCTTGTGCACTGCGACGGGCGTAATCCACCATGCTGGTTTCGGTGCGGGTAGCGTAGATGAGGCTCGCAGCAAGCGTCATCATCACCATGATCATCCATAACACCACAATCATGGCAACACCGGATTGGCGAGAAGAAACCCTATTTCGCATAATCAGTTACCTGTGGCAAGTCCACCAACATTTCAGGCCAAGCGCGTTCCTGATCTTCCAGCCTCAGCTTCAGCATATTCGGGTAACGCGGCTTGTCTTCCCAATCGCTTGTCCAATCGGCATCTTTACCTTCTTCTTCCGCGCCAAAATACTCAAAATCAGCGTCTTTTAAACCATCGAACACCAGCACGGGTTCGGCATCCTTGAAGGCTTCATCCCAAGTCAGTTCCGGGCGATAAGGTGCAAACAGCATTTCCAGCTTTTTGCCCGCTTTGCTGGAGACAATATTGAGTTCGATCAGAAATACCCCGCCCTGATGCTGCAAGGGTTGCAGCGGCGCGGCATAACGCAGGGATGTAGCAGTCCCTTCAAAAGCATACACCTTCGCTTCTTTTTTGCCCGTTATCTTCACCACCATCGCCTGACTCAATTGACGACGCAAGAAATCGGCAATCAGCCGCATGTCTTCGGTTTTATTGATGCGCGTATCCGCTGCATCCCAACCACGACTAATCGTATTGAAGCTGGCAAACAGGGCAAGAAACAGCAAGGAAACCAGCGCGAAAGAAATCAGCATTTCCAGCAGGGTGAAACCACGTTGCCTCATGACTTTTCCCCAAAGCGCAAGGATGACAAGTGGAACTCTCGCGACTTATCGCCACTCTTCCACGTCACCACCACTTCTACCCGGTACAATTGCAATGGTAAAGGCAGCTTTTCCATTTCATCACTGAGTTTAATCGGTGCCATTTGCACTTCCCAACGGTAGCCAGAGCCTTTTTCTTCGCCACTCTCGTTGCCATCCTGGACTTCGATTTCATTGCCGACAGTAGCGAGGCGCGACTCGGCAACCTGTACCGCGAAACTGTATTCGTCTGATAGCGCCACACTGTTCATTGACGAACCAAACAGTTGCAAAATAACGCCCACCACCAAGCCCATCACCACGAAGGCGACCATCACTTCCAGCAGGGAAAAACCTTTATTGAATCGAGACACGCCCCGTCACCCATTCCACGTTGACCTTGTAGGTCTGTTGATTGTGCGTCAGTTCCACCGAACCGCCCGTGGAACTGCCATCAGGAAAAAAGCGAATACCGCCCTGATTGGCGGCATCCACTTCAGCGGAGGCTGTGTTGATTTTGGCGGTAATTGACGGGCTAAGGCTGCGCTCAGCATCCGCAGCTCCGCCGTCTATCCAGAAACGTTTTTCTTGGATATTCATCTTCCACAAAGTTGGCTGCTGGCGCATCACCGCCTGAGCACGCGCATGGCGCAAACTCGCCGCGACTTCCCGACTGCTTTTGCGCAATACCGGGCCTTCACTCACGGAAGTCGCCACGACCCCCATCAGCAACGCCCCCAGCACTAACACAATCAGAACTTCGAGAAGAGTGAAGCCCTTATTGCGACCCGCCTTATTTCTGCCAGAGGCTAATATCGGCATCGTCGCCTTCACCACCGGCTGCGCCATCCGCACCAAACGAAAGCAGGTCATAGGGTTGACTGTTGCTGCCGGGGCGCTTGTATTGGTATTCATTATTCCACGCATCTTTAGGCACTTCGCCTTTTTTCAGATAAGGGCCATTCCAGCCCCGGGCGCTGGAAGGCGCTGTCACCAGTGCTTTCAAGCCATCAGCCGAGGTGGGGTAACTGCCTACTTCCAAACGGTACATATCCAGCGCGGCGCTGATATTTTCAATTTGCACCTTGGAGGATTGCGTTTTGCCTTTACCCAGATATTTCATCGCCTGTGGCCCCACGATCCCGGCGATCAGGCCGAGGATAACCAGCACGATCATCAATTCGATCAGGCTGAAGCCGCGTTGTTGGGTAGACAGGCAGGGTTTAGAGAATTGTGACTTCATTATTAACTCCTTGTTATTATTTCACTATTTTACCAAATCGGCCATATTGATCATCGGCAACAATACCGAACCAATAATCACCAGAATGGCAAGCGCCATGACTAGAATCAGCAGCGGTTCGAGCAGCGCCAGCATCTGTTTCACGGACGTTTTGACTTCATCGTCATAAATATCGGCCACTTCACGCAGCAAGTCTTCCATGCGCCCGGTTTCTTCACCGACGCGCAGCATGTGCAAAGCGTAAGGGGGGAACACACCCTTGGCCAATAATGTACGGGTCAGGCTTTCCCCTTGCTTAAGGCTATCCGCCGATTCTTCGACGGCCGTCGCCATCACCCGGTTGCCAATGGTATTTTTGGCGATTTTCAACGCCCCCAACAGCGGCACACCATTGTGTAACAGCGTCCCCAGACTGCGGGAAAAACGTGCTGTTTCCACTTTGCCAATCAAGTCGCCCACGACTGGCCAACGCAACATGCTGCGGTCAAGCCCTGTACGTGCCTTTTCATTGGAAAGCACGTACTGCACCAACATCAGCATCAGCAAGAAACCACCCAATACTGCCCACCAGTAATGCTGCAAGGTGGCAGCCGCCCCCATGACCACTTTGGTAATCGTCGGCAATTCCGCCCCCATATCGCCAAACATCTGGGCAAATTGCGGCACGACAAAGGTCAGCAAAGCAAAGATCGACACCACCGCCACGAAGGCAAGAATAGCGGGGTAAATCAGCGCCGAAATCACCGTGCCGCGCAATTCTTTGGCTCGCGCCATGTAATCGACCAAACGCGCCAGCGCATCATCAATGGAACCACCCGCTTCCCCGGCACGCACCATATTGATGTAGAAACGTGAAAACTTGCCACTCTCATCCAGTGAATCAGCAAAACGCTTGCCGCTGCGCACGTTATTCTGAATCCCTTGCACCAGCTCCAGTACGGGTGGTTTTTCACCGATTTCCAGCAAAATGCCCAAGGCGCGATCGAGTGGTAGCCCAGCTCGAAGCATGGTGGAGAGTTGCTGGGTCAGTGCCATGATGTCGGGCTGACTGACTGTTTTACTGGCAAACAGCTTCGCGGATTTCTTAGCAGAAGCGGCTTGATTCCCACTCGCCACCGCCGCTTTGCCCGCGACGATTTTGATGGGGATTAGCCCTTGGGCGTGCAGATTTTCAGCGGCTTGCGCTTCACTCGCGGCTTCAAGAACACCCTCTTTGGCAACGCCTTGCGGGGTGATGGCCTTGTAACTATACGCTGGCATTCGGGGTTTCCTCCGCGACGCGCAGCACTTCTTCCAAGGTGGTCACGCCTTTGAGTGCTTTCATCAGGCCATCTTCGTACATGGTGCGCATCCCGCCTTTACGCGCCTGTTCCTGCAAGACGCCTGCATCTTCGTGCTTGAGAATCAGGCGGCGCAGCGGGTCATCCATGATCAAGACTTCGTGAATGGCACTACGCCCTTTGTAACCGGAATTGTTGCAAGCGCTGCACCCTTTGGCGTGCCACAAACGCATCTCACCTTCCGGCTGGTATTGGCGTAAGCCCAGTTCCTGCTCGATTTCCGGCAATACCGGGTAGGATTCGCGGCATTGCGGGCATAAACGCCGTACCAGACGTTGCGCCAGAATACCGTTGACCGTGGAGGTGAGCAGGTAATCTTCCAGCCCCATGTCCATCAAACGGGTAATGCCGCTGGCAGCGTCGTTGGTGTGCAAGGTGGATAACACCAAATGCCCAGTCAGCGCGGACTGGATCGCGATACGCGCGGTTTCCACGTCACGCATTTCCCCGATCATGATCACGTCCGGGTCCTGACGCACGATGGAACGTAAGGCATCGGCGAAATTGAGGCCGATTTTCGGGTTGGCCTGAATCTGGTTAATACCTTCCAGCTCGTATTCCACCGGGTCTTCAACGGTCAGCACTTTATTTTCCGGGGTATTCAACTGGGTCAGCGCGGAATACAGCGTGGTGGTTTTCCCCGAACCCGTGGGGCCTGTGACCAGAATAACGCCGTGGGGGGCATCCAGTTGTTGCTGCACTTTGCGCAAGTTATCGTCGGAAAAGCCCAGGGTATTCAGGTCAAGTTTGACGCTGTGTTTATCCAGCAAACGCATGACCACGCTTTCGCCGTGCATGGTGGGCACAGTCGATACCCGCATGTCGATTTCCTTGCCTTGGGCGCGGAGCTGGATACGCCCGTCTTGCGGTAAGCGGCGCTCAGCAATGTTCAGCCGCGCCATCAGCTTGAGGCGGGAAATGATCGCGGCGGTTAATTGTGGTGGGGGGGATTCGACTTCATGGATGACACCATCAATCCGGTAACGGACTTTGAGGTGGCTCTCGAACGGCTCGATGTGAATATCGGAAGCCCGCTGCGTCATGGCGCTGGTCATGATCTGGTTCACCAGACGGATAACCGGCGCTTCACTCGCCATATCTTTGAGGTGTTCCACGTCATCAGAGTGATTGTCGTGGCTGGTAATCTCGAAATCGTCATCACCGCCGGAGCCATCTTTCTTACTGGCTTCAGCACCGTACAAGCGTTCAATATTGGCGCGGATTTCGCTCGGCAAGCCTAGCAGCGGCTCCACCAGCTTGCCGCTGGCCATACAGATGGCTTGGCAAGTAAAGGCATCTTGTGGGTTGGACATGGCCACCACAATACGCTCATCGCCTGCCTGTAACGGCACAATTTCAGCATTACGCATGTAATTGACAGCGATACCGGGGTTTTCGACCGCAATGGAGGGATAGTCTTTGCTCAAGGCCATGCGCACGTTCAAATGACGTGACAGCACGAAAGCCACTTCCTGTTCGGTGAGCATTCCCAGTCGAACCAAGACGCTGCCCAGTGGCTGGCGTATTTCAGCCTGCGCACGTAACGCACGATCCAGATCAACGGGTTTTAATTTGCCTAGTTTGACCAGCCTTTCGCCAAACAGTGCGGCTGGAGCATGGGATGTCGCAACCTGCATGATGATGTATCTTTCTTATTATAATGCGACCCCATTCTAGGGATGGGCGGGAAACATGCAAGCAGTTTCCCCCTGAACGGTCAGAAAAATGCTACCGCTTATAGACCAGAACTTCCCATAAAGACCGCACTACCGATACCAATCACAAACAGTCCGAGCATCAATACGATGAAGATCAGCGCCATAATGCCGATCAGTTTCCAGAAACTGGCTTGCTGATCCAGCGCCGCTTCCAGATCGGTAACACTCAGGGAACTGACTGCCCGTTTGATGGAACCGGCATAACGCAGCAAGTACAGCGACGCCATGAAATAAATGGCAGCAAACACCAAATACATCACGCCCATGCCGATCATGACACCAGCACCCGCCATTGCGCCCAGTTGCTCCGCTTCGGCTCCTTCCAAACCGCTCATCATGGTGCTACCCATCAGTATTGGCACAGCGATCACCGCCATCAGCGCTGCACTAATGAAACCCACAATAGCGAGTAGCAATACCCACGGACGAGTTTTTTTCAAGGCATTAATAATGGCATCGGTAAGCACACCACTACCACCCGCAACATCACGAACCGTTGAACGAGGTGTGGCGAAAGCGTCTTGAACACTCATAACTATTTTTCCTTTTATCGTAAAAAGTATTCAATTTAGCACCAAATCAGGCGTAATACCCACCTTCACAGACAAAGCGTACTAACCTTGCAAGGCATGGATATGTCATTTACCAAAATAACCACAGCCGGGTATTTGCTGGCACTGCTAACACTACCCACCACACTGGTAGCGGCGGATAACGGCAAACTGGTGATTGTGCTGGATGCTTCCAACAGCATGTGGGGACAGACCAACGGCTTCCACAAAATTACCCAAGCACGCCTCGGCCTTGAAGCCTTGCTGGCGCAACAACCCGCGCACGCCACTATTGGCCTGATGACCTATGGCAACCGTTATAAATCGGACTGTAACGACATCAGCGTTGTAGCAACACCCGGCGAACAGGACATCCCCAGCCTAATACAACACATCAACGGCATTGCTCCTTACGGACGTTCCCCCATCAGTGCAGCGTTGGAACAGGCCGCCAACTTGTTGAATGGCGAAGGTAATATTGTGCTGGTCAGCGATGGCCCGGAAAGTTGCCAAGGTGACCCCTGCGCTACTGCCGCACGCCTGAAAGCGGATAACCCCGCTGTGCAGATACACGTTTTATCGTTTGAAAATGTGGCCAGTGAAACCAGTCTGCATTGTCTGGCAGACAACACGGGCGGACATTTCGCCCTGATTGGCGATGCCAGCCAGCTTGCCCAGCAACTGTTGCCAGCCCCCGCACCGCTCCCCGCCCCGGAAAGTACGGCTGGCGCTGACAACACCCCTGCCACCCTGACACTCAGTGCCAGCGCCAGTGGCAGCGATAATAACCTCACCGCCAGTTACCTGATTTATACTGACAAGGGCGAGCACGTTGCCAGCCTCACCGCCCGCACCGAAGCCAGCCAAGTGTTACCACCGGGCAAGTATCAGATCAACGTGTTATGGCGTACCACCAAACAGCAAACCACGCTGGAACTGACACCGGGACAAACCCTGTCCCAGCATTTCGACCTTGGCGTGATGGGCAAGCTGCGGCTGGAGGCACTCAATGCCCAACAACAGCCAGTAGACGCCAGTTTCACCCTTTACTCCCCCACAGGTGACTACCTTGCTGAACACTTATTGAAAGCTCAAATCAGCGACACACTACCCATCGGCACTTACCGCATCAAAGCCAACCTTGGCGCGGAATCGCAAGAAACCCAACTCGCCATCAACCCGACCGGCGAAACCGTACACACCTTCCAGTTCAGGCAGGCGCAATGATTTGCACTGCGCGTTCACGGCTTTTATCACGAAAATAAGCCTTGTTGCGGTAAAACGCCTGACTAGCATTATCCCACCACCCCGGTACTCCCAATAGCGGCAAAGGATTCAGGCAAGCTGTGGAAGCCAAACCACCTTGTTGCAAGGTATTCCCCACCACAGCATCCAGATAAGCGTGCTGTTGTGCCAGCGACAAACTGAAAAAGGCAGGCTCCACTTCCACCAGCAGCGCATGAGCCGTTACCCCGATGTAAGGTGTTAGCATTTTTTCCAGGGTGGCATGACCGATCATGTAACAACTGACCTCCTGCTCCCACGCCGCCCGCTCTTCCCAAAATAGCCTTTCCCACGCGAAATCCAGCACGTGCTGCAATAAGGCGCGGCGGCTTGCCACGATGAGCACACCACTTTCGTCCAGCACCGTCAGCGCATCGCGTTGCGGGGTACGCGGCTTGCCATACTGGCTTATATCGGCAGCATGGAGCGCATTGATCATCACCTTGCTACGCGGGTATACATTCCACATCAGTGCATTAAAAAAGTCGTGCCAGTTGGGGCGGGTTGACACCATGCCATGCTGAAAAATCCGCTCCTCGTAATACAAATCGGGGAAAGGCAACGTATCATCCTGTGGCACAAAGGTAATCGGCAAACCGGATTGCGCCCGCAAGCCAGCAGGCAATAATCCCGCTAAATCTTCACAGGCAGGCCAGTCTTCCCGACCATCCCAACAGCGCACATTCTGTAATTGCTGAAAACACGGGTGCAAGGTATCGAAGCGAGGATTCCAAATGTCAGGGCTCATCCCGTATCCGTCAATAAAATAAACTGTGGATTTTAGCGTAAATGTATCTCCCGCATCCCCATCTTTTTGGCTATAGTCATAGGGCAGCAATACGTCGAAAGAGGTTGGAGTGAATAATTCAAGTCGCGTGTCATCAAGTTCTCTTACAAAACAACGCGGTTTCGTGTTCAAACTGATTCACTCGCTACTGATCGTGGTTGCTGTTGTGGGCGTGGTGATGCTCTACCGAGCAGGAAAATTGCCCTTCATCAATTACCGCCCAAACCTTCAGGGCTGGAATATTAACAATTATAGTGGCAACCCAAACAGTTGGAATAACAACAGCAGCGACCTATGGGAACCGCCCTCATTCGGTAGTAACGGTAATAACTATATTCAAGCACGACAGCGCCAGACCGTGCCGGTTGTCCGCGAGCGTGAAGGCACCCAGTACACGACCAACCGTTACGCAGTGCAGGTAGCAGCAGGCTACGATTCCCGGCAACTGTATAGCTGGCGTGACGAGCTAGCCCGCGATGGCTACGATGCTTATCTGGTCAGCCTGAATACTCCACGCGGGTTAATGTTCAAATTACGGGTCGGTACTTACCGTTCTCGCTCACAAGCTGAAAAGCTCCAGACCACACTGCGTAATCGTTACCCCATCAATTTTGGCGGGAGTTTTGTCGTGGAAGGCGACTAAAGCCGCCTTAGGAACGCGCCCGAAACAACTTCCCCAGGTTAAGCGATTGCAATGGAAGGGACGGCGGTGTAGTTCCATTTGGGTAGATGGCAGTCAAAGATGATGGGGATGTTTGCCTTGAAACTTTCGGCATACTTGCGTCCTGTCAGGTACAGCTTATCCACGGCCGTCAGACCCTTGCGGGTTTGGGTTTTTGCCATCCGTTTTTCGACGGTTTGCAGTGAGTCAAACACCACGCCCTGACAGGCACGGGTGACAGGCGGGAACAGGCGGTGTTCGATCGGGTTGTACTTGGAGGTGTAGGGCGGGTAATGGGCGATGCGGATTTCCACACCTATACGCTCCACCAGTTTCTGCAAGTCTTCCTTGAAAATGAAGTGGTTGGCACTGTTGCTGCCGCCACCGTCGCACAATAGCAGGATGGAGGTGGCATCCGAGTATTGTGGCTTGCCGTGTTGCACCCACCAGCGGTACAGGTTGTCGCAGGCGAACTTACGACTGACCGTGTAGCCTGCTTCCAGTAAACGTTGCTCAATCTGCCATGCACCCAAGTTTGTCCAGCGTACCTGCTCACGCATCGGGTCTCCGGCGGTCTGTTCACCCACAATGCTCAGGAAAGCCCTGCCCAGCCCTTCAGCATCAAGGGCGTCGACTTTTTTTTCTACCACCTCCCGCCTGACGCACCCGGCCTAGAGCCAGGGAAGGCGGTTCCTGCAAATCACCCATGCCGCGCTTGATCGTCTTGTATCACCAGCGGGAGGTTGGGGCTATAGGATAGCAACAAGCCGTCTGTGGGGGCTATACAAACCTTGGGAAGTTGTTTCGTGCACGTTCCTAATGAATCTGCGCCGCAATGAATGTGTGGTTTGGCTTAAGCGAACACGACTGAGAAGAAACTGAACCACGCAAACAGGATCAGCGCGATAACAATGGCAGCGGGTAAACCATAATCAAAACTAAACATGGGTGTTTCCTTCCGAGTTTCTCAATAATCAATGGATGCAGTTTGCCTGAAGCGGGTGGGGTGTAACTTGACATGGCTCAATAATTTAAGCCGATCGTGATAACTTCATGAAAGATTGCATGAATACTTGATTTATGTCAGGAATCTGCAATCATGCTTGCCATGATCAGCTTGAACCAACTAATCCTGCGGACTGATGTCAGTGGGATGCCGTTGGAATGGATACATTTCCAGACGGCAGTCAAACTTTACTATTCTGATCAGGTAGCTTACACCTGCGGGTCTCCCATTCTCTCGATTCGTGGCGGTATCAATGCCAGAACCGGGCGGGTCAGCCGGATCGAACTGAACTCCATCATTGCTACCCACGGCAGCAAGCAGCAATTACACCAGCATTATGTCCCCCCATTAGGCAACCCCTTGCTGTTCCGACGTGATGACCATATTTGCCTGTATTGTGGCGAGCATTTTCAGGAAAAGGATTTGTCGCGTGATCATGTTCACCCACAGGTATTAGGCGGGCGCGATGTGTGGACCAATGTCGTGACGGCCTGCAAGCATTGCAATAGCCGCAAGGGCGGGCGTACCCCGGAACAGGCGCACATGCCGTTACTCGCAATCCCGTTCCAACCCACGTATGCTGAATACATCTTTTTACAAGGGCGTAATATTCTCGTTGATCAGATGGAATTCCTGAGTGCGCATTTTCCACGTAGTAGCAAATTGCGTGAACGGGGGCGTTTGCCGGGATTTTAGTCCGACTGACACGGGGATTTTTTTCTATAGTTAAAGCATGTTCATTAAGGAGTTCCCTATGCCTGCGTCGAATTCATTCTGGAGTTGGTTATTGTCGTTGCTTCGGGGGAGTAGCCCCGCACCTACCCCGACGCCAGCCCCTATACCTACCCCGACCCCAGTGCCACGACCTGTGCCTGCACCCATTCCCGTGCCCGCGCCGGTTCCTCCTGTCTTGAGCACAGAGCCTGAACGGGAGGCTGTGATTGATGAATTAAGTGCGGCACCACCATTACCACCACCGCCACCGTCAGTTGCGCCCATTCAGCCGCTTGGCAGTGCCAGTGAGTTGACGCAATCCTTGCCGACTGAGGGCATCAATCTGGGGTTTCGCCGTATCTGGAACAATCACCCAACTGTGGCGACAGGGCAGACGTTCGTGTGCCTTGATGCTGATGGCAACCCCAATTTTGGCAACCAGTGTGCCATCCTGATGGGGACATGCTTGTTGCGTAGTGATTTGTTGCAAGGCTATGACAAGACCACCTGTTGGTATAGCGGTCATGTGGGGCATACCCTGCGGGCGCGGGAAGTGTCTGACTGGATGCGCCGCCACCCGGAACGTTTCGGCCCGGTGGAAGTGCGTAGCAATGTGACGTGGGGTGCTTTCAAAGGGCGCACCGGGTTTATTTGCTTCCAGAATTTCTGGGGTGAAAATAACCAGGGTGATCACATCGACTTGTGGGACGGTACGGGTATCCTGATGCGTGAAAAATATCCTAACTGGGAAGGCCCAGCATTGGCGGATGGCTCGCTGGATTATTTCGAGCGTTCCGAGGAGGTCTGGTTTTGGCCCGTCCATTAATGCTCTCTGGTGGTACCACCCTGTTGCTGGTGGCGCTGTTGGGGTGTGAGCCTGACAAAGCACCTGAAAATCAGGTGCTGGCCTTGCCTAAACATTTGAATACACCACATGTGTCAGACCAGACCACAGCGGCGGGTTTGTCTTTGGTGTTGTGGAATGATGACGGCGGTTGCAAATTGCAGGTAGGCAAGGCTAAGCCCACTGTCTGGATGAAGCCGATGGCTCCCTGCTATTTCATGGAATCCCCCGGTTCATCGCAAGTGCAGGTGTATCGGCATAATAAAACCACTTCGGTGGTTGCGGTAGTCGGGACACCCGTGAAAGGCCAGCGTTGTGGGCAGGAAGTGCAGGGTTTGGTGCTGAAAGGCGGTACCGCAACACCTTCGGCCTATGTGATGCAGGGAAGTGTCCATTGTGCCGACCAAGGTTTACAGAACTTTCAGTATGATCTGTTTGCCAATTGACATCCTCCCCGCCCTAAAGAACGAGGATTCCTCCTACGAGACGGCTATGCCCAGCCGCGAGAATGTTCCGAGCTGCATTGACATCTCTATCGTGCAGCGTGCCACACTCGGCACACGTCCATTCTCTTATTCCAAGTCCTGCTCTACCTTTCGGACTGTTGACAGAAATACTGCCGCAACACGAGCAAGTTTGGGTAGTGTACGCTTCGTTGACTTCCTCAAACACCACTGACCGCGCGATCGCTTTGTATTTCAGTTGTGTTTTCAGCATGAACCAGCCTGCATCCAAGACGCTTTTCGCCATCGTGGTTTTGGCTAAGGCGGAACTGCTAACGTTGCCAACAACGATAAGTTCATTCTCACACACCAGCTTGGTGGTGAACTTTTGTAGCGCATCTTTACGCTTATTTTTGATTTTAGCATGGATGGCTTTCACGCGCTTTTTTTGCTTGGCGCGTTGGGCAATGCCTAACTTTGCTTCGAGGTGGCGGTAGAAATTGCTGCACGTCGCGGTGTCTTTCAAACCCAAATCAAGGCCAACATGGGCTGTGCTGCTGGCGGGACTTGGTTTCCGCATTGGCTGCATTCCAGACCTGATTCGCCTCAAATGCCATGCGTGACAGAATCGCCGCGTGTTTGTTGTCGCGAACTCTGACCGATAGCGTTTTGAGGGATGTTGTGGGGGCAATCATCGGGCGATGATGACCCGTTTAGGTGTAAATGACAACGGGAAAACCGTATGAAAGGTGGGAGATACGCCACCAACGGATAAGTTAGCTAAAGACGCTTATATCCTCGACCTGAAGGACGGAGCTTTACGCGAATATTGGTAACTAAAATGCCAAGAATAGGTGGTGGACAATCACCTATCCACCACCGACAAGGAGGTGTTAGAACAGGAAATAGCGTTGCGCCAACGGCAATTCACTCGCAGGTTCGCAAATCAGCAACTCGCCATCGGCACGCACCTGATAGGTTTGCGAATCCACTTCGATCACCGGCTGGTAATCGTTGTGAATCATGCTGGCTTTGCTGATGCTACGGCAGTTTTTCACCACCCCAATCAGGCTTTGTAGCCCCAATTGCTGATGCACACCTGCGTTGTAGCCTGCTTGCGAGAGGAAAGTCATCGTCGTGGCATGTTTGGCCTTGCCAAATGCACCGAACATTGGGCGGTAATGCACCGGCTGCGGTGTTGGGATCGAGGCATTCGGGTCGCCCATCGGTGCGGCGATAATCATACCGCCCTTGATGATCAGGCTGGGTTTCGCGCCGAAAAACGCCGGTTTCCACAGCACCAGATCGGCGAGCTTACCGACTTCCACCGAACCGACTTCGTGGGAAATACCGTGCGTAATCGCCGGGTTGATGGTGTATTTCGCCACGTAGCGTTTAGCGCGGAAATTATCGTGCGTCGCAGGATCAGTTCCAAGGCTACCGCGTTGCACTTTCATTTTGTGCGCGGTTTGCCAAGTGCGGATAATCACTTCGCCCACCCGCCCCATCGCTTGCGAGTCCGAGGAAATCATCGAAAATGCCCCAAGGTCATGCAGGATGTCTTCGGCCGCAATGGTTTCGCGACGAATACGGCTTTCGGCAAACGCCACGTCTTCGGCAATCGCGGGGGAAAGGTGGTGGCAAACCATCAGCATATCGAGGTGTTCGTCAACCGTATTGACGGTGTAAGGCCGCGTCGGGTTGGTGGACGACGGCAGAATATTGGCTTGCCCACACGCTTTGATAATGTCGGGTGCGTGCCCACCGCCAGCGCCTTCGGTGTGATAGGTGTGGATCACGCGGCCTTTCATCGCCGCCAGCGTGTCTTCGAGAAAACCCGATTCGTTGAGCGTGTCGGTGTGGATGGCGACTTGCACATCCATTTCATCCGCCACCGTCAGGCAATTGTCGATCGCGGCGGGGGTGGTTCCCCAGTCTTCGTGGAGTTTCAGGCCGATGGCTCCGGCAGCCACTTGTTCGCGCAAAGGGTCGGGTAGGCTGACATTGCCTTTGCCGAGAAAACCGAGGTTCATGGGAAAGCTGTCGGCGGCTTCCAACATGCGGTGCAAATTCCAGATGCCGGGGGTGCAAGTGGTGGCATTAGTGCCGGTTGCAGGCCCTGTGCCGCCGCCGAGCATGGTGGTCACGCCGGACATTAGTGCTTCGTCGATTTGTTGCGGGCAAATGAAGTGAATGTGCGAATCAATCCCGCCAGCGGTGAGGATGTGGCCTTCGCCCGCAATCGCTTCCGTGCCAGCACCGACCAGAATATTCACCCCGGCCTGGGTGTCGGGGTTGCCCGCTTTACCGATGCCGACAATGCGCCCGTGTTTGATACCGATGTCGGCTTTGACAATGCCCCAGTGATCGAGGATCAGGGCGTTGGTAATGACTACATCGACGACTTCGGCAGCGTTGCGCTGGCATTGCCCCATGCCGTCGCGGATGACTTTGCCGCCGCCGAATTTGACCTCATCGCCGTACACGGTGTGGTCGTGTTCGACCTCAATAATGAGGGCGGTATCGCCCAGCCGTACCCGGTCGCCGGTGGTAGGGCCGTACATTTCGGCGTAGGCTTGTCTGCTGATTTTCATGCCAGTTTCCCCATGATTTTGCCTTGGAAACCGTAAACTTCGCGAGTTCCGGCGAGGGCGACCAGTTCAACGTCGCGGGTTTGCCCCGGCTCGAAACGCACGGCTGTTCCCGCTGGAATATTGAGGCGGAAACCGCGTGTTTTGGCGCGTTCAAACGCCAGCGCATCGTTGGTTTCAAAGAAATGGTAATGCGAACCGACCTGAATCGGGCGGTCGCCGGTGTTGGCAACGGTGAGGGTGACGGTTTCGCGCCCTGCATTGAGTTCGATGTCGCCATCAGCGGGGAAAAGTTGTCCGGGGATCATGGCTTGCTCCTTACACAATCGGGTCGTGAACGGTGACGAGTTTAGTGCCATCGGGGAAAGTGGCCTCGACCTGCACGTCGTGGATCATCTCGGCGATGCCATCCATCACGTCGTCACGGCTCAGCAAGGTGCGCCCGTAATCCATCATTTCGGCGACGGATTTGCCGTCGCGTGCGCCTTCCATGATCGCGCAACTGATGTAGGCAATCGCTTCGGGGTAGTTGAGTTTTAGGCCACGGGCTTTGCGGCGTTCAGCCAGTAATCCGGCGGTGAACAGCAGCAGCTTGTCTTTTTCGCGGGGGGTGAGTTCCATGTCGTGTGCTCCTCCTAAGTATTCCAGATGCGCGGCGGTACGGCGGGGCGTCCCGTGACCAGCGGGCGAATATGTTGCCAGATGTGGCGAAACAGGCGTTGTGCCTGTGCGGTGCTGTTACCCAAATAACGCACCACCAGCACGCCATTGAGCAGGGTCACGCCTGCGCTGCCATCGGTAATGCCCTGACAGTACGGGCGTACTGCTTCCAGTAGCGCAGGCGTGGCAGGGGTAGCCAACAGCGTTGCCATGACCGGTTGCCCACGCAATCCGGCAGCGGTATGCAACGCCTGTGCATGGTCAATCAGCAGCCGATCCAGCAACAAAGGTTTGCCGTCGCGGTACAGGGCTGTTTTGAATAAGGCACTGCCCTGCGTGAATGGCTCAGCAATCACCGGACGCCCCAGGCTGTGGATTTCCCAGCCGATGAATTGCGCTGCCGTATCCAGATGGATGGTGCTGCGCAACGCAATCTTCGCGCCGGGGAAGAAAATGTTTTCCTGCGGCAACCATTCCAGACAGCCACCTGCGACGTGGAAATGCTGGTGTTGCTGCGCCTGTAATCCGGCACTGCGGTAGAATTTGGTCGCCCCCGGTGTGGTCAGCAAAGCGTGTGCCGCAGGTTCAACCGTGAAATGCAGGTGCAATGCATCACCACCTACTACTCCACCGGGCGGGTGCAATACGTAGGCGTGGCAGACTTCGCCTTCGGGGTAAAACGGGCGTTGCACCGCCAGTGGGCCGCGCTGACGGCGTGAAGACAGCACGGTTTTGTCACCACGCCGACTAAAGCCTAGTGTTAATTCAGCCTGCCAGCCCTCGCCCGCTGCGACGGCGGCAGCTTCAATCACGCTGGCGGGAACGGATACGTTGAGTAAGCAGACGTTTCACACCCGCAAACAGCAACCATGCGCCAAGCACAACTGGCAACAGCATCAGGGTATGCACAATAAAATGGCTAGGCTCTGAAGCCGTTTCTGGGTGGGGCAGAATGCCGGAGTGGGCAAATGCACTGCCAGAGAGCATCAAGAAAACACTGGTAATCAGAAAGACCAAACGTTTGTGCATGAAATAGTTACTCCTACTTATCATTGACCATTAGCAGTTATGCAGGTTTCGCGCCAAGCTGGCAAGCACGGAATACGTTATCAGCTTACTTTCCCCACCAGCTTCTTAGCGGCTTGATTATGTTGGTGCATTAGCTCTGCCAAATCTACATCTGGCAATTGCCCATCCACCACTTTCCACTGCCCTGCGACCATGACACGATCAGCTTGTTGCGCACCGCCCAATAACAGTGCGGCTAACGGGTCATGGCTACCGGAAAAGCGCAATTCATCGAGTTTGAACAAGGCCAGATCCGCCTGCATTCCCACCGCGATTTCGCCAATATCCGTGCGCCCCAGTACCCGTGCGGAACCTTGCGTTGCCCAGCGGTAAGCATCCCGATGGCTGATTTTTGCCGAACCGTAACGCAAGCGCTGTAAATACATGGCCTGACGCACTTCACTGATGAGGTTGGAATGGTCGTTGGAGGCAGAACCATCCACTCCCAAACCGACCGGGCTACCAGCAGCTTCCAGTTCCAGCGTGCGGCAAATACCGGAAGCCAGCATCATATTGGAATTGGGACAATGGCATACGCCCACTCCAGCAGCGCCCAAACGCGCGATTTCGCCGTCATCAAAGTGGATGCCGTGCGCCAGCCACGTCTGTTTACCCAGCCAGCCGACACTTTCCAGATAATCGACAGTACGCATACCGAAGTGTTTCAGGCAGAACGCTTCTTCATCCAGCGTTTCAGCCAAATGGGTGTGCAGCCGTACCTTATGCTGGGCAGCCAAGACGGCGCTGGCTTTCATCAGCTCAGTGGTCACAGAGAAGGGGGAACAAGGCGCTAGTGCAATTTGTACCATCGACCCGGCGGCAGGGTCATGGTAGTCGCGGATCAGGCGTTCGCTATCGTCCATGATCGTGGTTTCTGCCTGTACGGTACTTTGCGGGGGCAAACCGCCCTGATCTTTGCCCAGACTCATGGAACCGCGTGTCAGTGTCACCCGCACCCCGACCTGCCGTGCCGCTTCCACCTGCACATCAATGGCATTTTCCATGCCCGCCGGGAACAGGTAGTGATGATCTGCGGCGGTGGTGCAGCCAGACAAGAGCAGCTCGGTCAGTGCCAAGCGGGTCGCCACAGCTAGCATGTCTGGCTCCAACCCTGCCCAAACCGGGTAGAGGGAAACCAGCCAGTTGAACAGTTCCTGATTCAAGGCACCCGGATATGCGCGGGTCAGAGTTTGGTAGAAATGGTGATGGGTATTGACCAACCCCGGCAAGACCACATGCGCACTGGCATCAAACACTTGTGCACCGTTTGTGTCAGGTTGCTGCCCGCTGCGAACCAGTTCGGTGATTATCCCGTCTTGCACGACCAGACCGCCGCCAGCATCCACGCCGTCCGACACCAGTATGGCTAACGGATTCTTGATCCACACAGCCGAATTATTCATAAGCATATAACGACAGTTTCCTTTGATGGAGTAGATGGCAAGGATTTTGCATTATCTTAAATAAATCCTGACCGATTGATCAACTTTTTATTTCACCCACTGTTACAAGGAGCCCCTCCTATGCCTAACTCGACGCATCCTGTTGATGAAGTCCTACCCTTCGGGCAGCTAGCCACCCTTGGGTTACAACACGTACTGGTCATGTATGCCGGAGCGGTTGCCGTTCCATTGATTATCGGTAAAGCCCTGCAACTCAGCCCTGAGCAGATCGCCCTGCTGATTTCTGCCGACTTGTTCGTCTGTGGGCTGGTCACCCTGATTCAATCTTTTGGTGCAACCCAATGGTTCGGTATCAAACTTCCCGTGATGATGGGGGTTACTTTTGCGGCGGTTGCACCACTGGTAGCCATTGCTAAAACCACCCCCGGCATGGAAGGTGCACAGCTTATCTTCGGCTCGGTCATTGGCGCGGGTATAGTTGCGGTGATTATTGCACCGCTGGTTAGCCGTATGCTGCGTTTTTTCCCACCTGTTGTCACCGGAACCATCATTACTGTGATCGGCATCAGCTTGATGCGCATCGGCATTAACTGGATTTTCGGCAACCCGTTTGGCCCAACAGCGCCCAGTATCATCAACCCTGACCATGCCGCCTGGCTCGATGCAGCGAAAACAGCGACGGCTTCCGGCTTACCAGCCATACCGGACGGTTTGGCGCTCGCCCCGTCCGTGCCTAACCCAAAATACGCTTCACTCAGTAATATTGGTATTTCCGCAGCCGTGCTGGTGTCGATCCTGTTGATTACCAAATATGCCAAGGGTTTCTTTTCCAATGTCGCGGTACTGCTCGGTATCATCCTTGGTGGGGTGTTGACGGCGGCAATGGGGCTGATGACCTTCGACAAAGTAGCCAATGCACCTTGGTTCGCTTTGGTGAAACCTTTCCAGTTCGGTATGCCGGTGTTTGACCCGCTGCTGATTCTAACCATGTCGTTAGTCATGATTGTGGTGATGATC
Source organism: Thiothrix litoralis (assembly GCF_017901135.1). Taxonomy (NCBI): domain Bacteria; kingdom Pseudomonadati; phylum Pseudomonadota; class Gammaproteobacteria; order Thiotrichales; family Thiotrichaceae; genus Thiothrix; species Thiothrix litoralis. The sequence continues at coordinate 2,641,395 of NZ_CP072801.1, forward strand.
GAATCCACCGGCATGTTCCTTGCCTTGGGCGACATGACCGAACGCAAGGTTGATCAACCTGCATTGGCTCGCGGTCTGCGTACCGATGGCCTCGGCACCATACTGGGCGGCGTCTTCAATGCTTTCCCCTACACCAGTTTCTCGCAAAATGTGGGCTTGGTTGCTGTCACGGGTATTCGTAGCCGTTTTGTTTGCGTCGCCGGTGGCCTGATCCTGATTTTGCTGGGGCTGCTGCCTAAAATGGCGGCGCTGGTCGAATCGCTGCCAACCATGGTGTTAGGCGGGGCTGGCATTGTCATGTTCGGGATGGTTGCTGCTACCGGCATCCGCATACTGTCCAACGTTGACTTCAAGCATAACCGCTACAATGCGCTGATCATTGCTATTTCTGCTGGCATCGGCATGATCCCGCTGGTCGCACCCAACTTCAAACAATGGTTGCCGCATGGCATTCACCCCTTGATTGAATCTGGGATATTGCTGGCGTCTTTCAGTGCCGTGTTGCTGAATCTCTTCCTGAATGGTGCGAAAGAAGATTTGGAGGCGGTAAAAGCAGCCAGCCAACACGCGGAGAGTTAAGCCAATCTCCACACCATAAAAAACGCCCGCCGGTTTGAATCGGCGGGCGTTTTTTTGTGCGGCGTTTCGAGGTTTACTTAGGCAGTTTACCTTCCACACCCTTCACGTAGAAATCCATTTTAGACAAGTCTTCATCCGACATGATGCTGCCTTTGGCAACTACTTCTTTGCCATCCTGATCAACGACTGGCCCGGCGAAGGGTTGCAGCTCACCACTGACAATTGCGGCCTTGGCTGTCGTTACTTTCTCGACGACATCTTTGGGCACTGCGTCACTGAACGGAGCCAGATCCACCATGCCATCCTTGATGCCTTTCCAGATGCTGCTAGGCTTCCAAGTACCATCCAGCACTTTCTGCACTTCACTCACGCAATAATCACCCCAATGATGGGTAACAGCGGTCAACTGGGCTTTCTTGCCGTACTTGGACATATCGGAATGGTAGGCAATCGCGTACTTGCCCTTTTCTTCTGCCGCCGCGACGACCGCCGTGGAATCGGTGTGATGGGTAACAATATCCGCCCCCTGATCAATCAGGGCATCGGCTGCTTCACGCTCACGACCGGGGTCAAACCAAGAGTTTACCCACACCACTTTCACCTTGATAGCCGGGTTCACACTTTGCGCCCCCAATGTATAAGCGTTGATCCCCTGTACTACTTCAGGAATCGGGAACGCCGCCACATACCCCAAGGTATTGGATTTGGTCATGGAACCAGCAATGATTCCCGCCAAATAGCGCCCTTCATAATAACGGGCATTATAGTTGCCCAGATTAGCCGCCGTCTTATAACCGCTGGCATGGTCAAATGCCGTGTCCGGGAAGGCTTTGGCGACTTTCAGCAACGGGTTCATAAAACCGAAAGACGTGCCAAAAATCAGCTTGTTGCCACTGGAGGCCATTTCGCGAGCCACGCGTTCGGCTTCTGCCCCTTCAGGAACGCTATCAATAACAGTGACTTTCACCTTGTCACCGAATTTTTCCTCTACCGCCTTGCGCCCTTCATCATGCTGGTAAGTCCAGCCTGCATCACCAATCGGGCTAACGTAAATGAACCCGATCTTCAAGGGTTCCCCTGCTGCCGCTGCGGCTTTTTCCTCAGCCAGCACGCTCCCTGCTGCGGCAAGCCCGCCTGCCAACAGGCACAGCCCCAGTAAGTGTTTGGCTTTACCAGCCAGATATTGATAATGCATATGCAAGTCTCCTTGGTTACGTCAATGAACGTCGTCGTGATAAACCTGCCCCAGAGAAGCCGGGGCATTCAGCCGGATCACATTCGCATCGCGCGAAATAATGACCAATACAACAATGGTTGCCAGATACGGCAACATGGTTAAGAACTGCGAGGGAATCTCCACTCCCAGCCCCTGAACATGGAATTGAGCAATCGTCGCCCCGCCGAACAGCAGCGCCCCCAACAACACCCGCCCCGGTCGCCAAGTCGCAAACACCACCAGCGCCAGCGCAATCCAGCCGCGCCCTGCCGTCATGTTTTCCGCCCACAACGGTGTATAAACCACCGACAGGTAAGCACCGCCCAAGCCCGCCATTGCGCCCCCGAACAGCACCGCGAAATAACGGATGCGGATCACCGGATACCCCAACGCATGAGCCGAATGCGGCGATTCCCCCACCGCCCTCAGGATTAACCCGGCACGGCTACGGTACAAAAACAACGACACCCCGAAAAAGGCCAGCAGCGCCCCATAAGCCAAAATATCGTAAGAAAACAGCAACTTTCCCACCACCGGTAGCGAACTCAGCCAAGGCAGGGAAAGCCCTTTAAGGCCATCCAGCGCAACGCTGGTGTATGCCTGCCCAATAAAGGCACTCAAACCCACCCCGAAAATGGTCAAGGCCAAACCACTAGCCACCTGATTCGCCATCAGGCTCAGCGTCAGCACCGCAAAAATCAACGCCATCAAAGCTCCGGCCACGGCTCCCGCCAATACTGCCAGCCACAACAGGCCGGTTTCTGCTGCCACCATGAACGCACAGACCGCACCGATCACCATCATGCCTTCCACCCCAAGGTTCAACACCCCAGACTTTTCCACCACCAACTCACCCAGCGCCGCGTACACCAGCGGGATACTCGCCGCCACTGTAGCGGTCAGGATCAGAATCAACATTTGCATATCCATTTCAATGCTCCGGCACAATGACGGCAGCAAGCCGCTTAGTACCCGTCAGCCGCACGCGGAAGTGAATCAACACATCCGCCGCCAACAAGAAAAACAGCAACATGCCCTGAAACACACCACTCACCGCAGCGGGCAACGCCAACTGCATTTGCGCCGATTCCCCACCCAGATACAGCAAGGCCATCAACAAGCTCGCCAGCACAATGCCAACCGGGTGCAAACGCCCCACAAACGCCACGATAATGGCGGCGAAACCGTAACCGGGTGACAGCGGTATCAGCAGTTGCCCGATCGGGCCTGCCACCTCACTGGTTCCGGCCATACCGGCAGCAGCCCCGCCCACCAGCAAACCTGTCCACACCATCCGGTGCTGATTGAAACCAGCATATCCCGCCGCTCGCGGAGCCAACCCCGCCACCCGCATCTGGAACGCCAGCAAGCTCCAGCGGAAAAACACCAAAGCCACGCCCAAGGCCAGCAACGTCACCAATACCCCCGCATGAGTACGTGTACCTTCCAGCAAATTGGGCAACAGCGCTGCATCTGAAAACAGCCGGGATTGTGGAAAGCCATACCCATCCGGGTCACGCCAAGGGCCATGAATCAGCCAACTCAGCAACAGATTGGCGATATACACCAGCATCAGGCTCACCAGAATTTCACTGGTATTGAAGCGCGTCTTGAGCAAGGCCGGAATCGCCGCCCACGCCATGCCCCCCAACGCCCCCGCCACAAACATCAAGGGCAACACCCAATGGCTGTCACTGTCATGCAGCCACAACGCCACGCCCCCAGCGGCAATGGCTCCCAGCGTCAACTGCCCTTCGGCACCGATATTCCAGATATTGGCGCGGTAGCCCACCGACAAGCCCAGCGCAATCAGCGCCAACGGCGATGCCTTGATCAGCAATTCACCCAAGCCGTACCAGTCATTGATCGGCTCAATGAAAAAAGCATGGAAGGCTTTCACCGGGCTTTGCCCCAGCAGGCTGAAAATCGCCATGCCGAACAACAGGGTCAAACCGATAGCGATTAAGGGCGACAGATACACCATCTTCCGCGAAGGGTGCAGACGTGGTTCCAGTTTAAATCCCCTCATGTGCAAGCTCCTGTTGCTGACTACCACCCATCCACAAACCGATTTCCTCGATACTGGTCGCCGCAATCGCACGGCTGGGAAACAGCTTACCCCCCGCGATCACCGCGATACGGTCACAAATTTCAAACAGCTCATCCAGCTCTTCCGACACCACCAGAATGGCTACGCCGCTATCCCGCAAATCCAGCAAGGTCTGGCGGATAAAGCTGGCTGCCCCCACATCCACCCCCCAAGTCGGTTGGGACACCACCAGCACCTGCGGCTTGAGCAGCAACTCCCGACCGACAATGAATTTCTGCGCATTGCCGCCGGAAAGGCTCTTGGCTTCCGCTTCTGGGCCGCTGCACTTGACGTTGAATCGGGTGATACAGTCGCTGACAAACGCCCGTATCTGGCGCTGGCGAATGAAACCGAAACGGCTCAACCCGGCCTCGTAGCCCGTCAGTAGCGCATTCAGGTTGAGGGACATATCCGGTACTGCCCCACGCCCCAACCGTTCTTCGGGAATGAAACGCAAACCCGCCGCCCGCCGTTGGGCAGGGTTCATCCGTCCCGCAGGCTGCCCGTTGAGCAGGATGTCATCCGCTTGCTGCGAAGGTTTTTCGCCACTGATGGCATACAGCAATTCCTGCTGCCCATTGCCCGACACCCCGGCGATACCGAAAATTTCACCGGCATTCACGCTCAGGTCGATGTTTTGCAAATCTGTCCCGAACGGGTCGGCGGATTGCCGGGTTAGTTGTGAAACCACCAAGCGTGCTGCGCCAGCCTCGCGAGCCATGCCGTGTTGGCAGGCAGGCAATTCCTTGCCAATCATGAGTTCCGCCAGACTTTTAGCACTTTCCTGTCGCGGGTCAGCGCTGCCGGTCACGCGCCCATTCCGCAGCACCGTGGCGGTGTGGCACAGTTCGCGGATTTCATCCAGCTTGTGGCTGATATAGAGGATGCTGCACCCTTCGTCCGCCAGCCGCCGCAGGGTTTCAAACAGCTTGCGTACCGCTTGCGGAGTCAGCACCGAGGTCGGCTCATCCATGATCAGCAAGCGCGGGTTCTGCAACAGACAGCGCACGATTTCCACCCGCTGGCGCTCCCCAACCGACAAGCCATGCACCGGGCGCTCCGGCTCCAGCGGCAGGCCGTAACGCTTGGAAACCTCTGCGATCTGGCGAGCGAGTTGCGCCATGTCCTGCTTCTCATCCATCGCCAGCGCGACATTCTCCACCACGGTCAGGGTGTCAAACAGGGAAAAATGCTGGAACACCATGCCAATGCCCAGACTGCGAGCCTGTGCCGGGCTGTGTATCTGTACGGGCTTGCCATCCCAGAACACCTCGCCCGCATCGGCTTTGGTCACGCCGTAAACCACTTTCATCAGGGTGCTTTTGCCCGCGCCGTTTTCACCCAGTAGTGCGTGGATTTCGCCGGGCATGACCTTCAGGTCAACATCCTGATTGGCAATCACCGAGGGGTAAATTTTGCTGATGCCACGCAATTCCAGACGGGGAGGAACGGGCGCGGCAGGGGGTATTGTCATCATGCGTGAACCTCTCGCAGGCTAAGTAACTGGGCGGCAATGGCAACGGCTATCGCCCCCGGCTGTTTGGAACGGATTTCCGGCATACCCACCGGGCATACCAGCCGTTCCAGTTGTTCCGGGCTAATGCCCGCTTGCAGCAAGCGATGCCGGAACCGCGCTGCCTTGGTGGCTGAACCAATCAGGCCAACGAAATGCACATCGTCGCGCCGCAATACCTGCTCACACAGCGCCAGATCCAGCGCATGGTCATGGGTCATGATCAGGTAATCACTGGCGGGAGGCATTGCGGCGACTAATTCAGCAGGGTCTTCCAGCAAATACGTGCTCACACCCGTAACGGCACTGTCTTCCAACCAATCCGGGAAAGCTTCGGGGCGGCTGTCAATCCAGTGAAGCTGGCAGGACAGATTCATCAGCACCCTGACGAGGGCTTGCCCGACATGCCCTGCCCCAAACAGAACAATGTTGAAACCGTTCGGGGGCAAGCATTCCAGCAGCAACGTCACCACGCCACCGCAGCATTGCCCCAGTTCCGTGCCGAGTACTACACGTTCCTGTTGGCAGACGGGTTGTTGTCCGCCCCGAGTCAAGCAGTCGCGGGCTTTGGCAATCACCTGATATTCCAGCCTGCCGCCCCCAATCGTGCCGTAGCAGCGTTCCGTGGCGACGACCATCTTGGTGCCGGTTTCGCGCGGCACGGAACCTTCGGTTGCCACCACTGTGACCAGCACACAAGGCTGGTGCTGTTGGTGGCAGGTGGCAATGGCTTGCATCCAAGGCATCATGCGGGGAAATCCTCCGGCTGGTTTTGCAGGCGTTCGATGGCCAGCAGGACTTCTTCCGGGGTAGCAGGCGCATTCAGGCGCGAGCTGTAACGGTGCGCAGCGACACTTTCCACTGCGTATTTGAGGGCGTAAAACACCGACATCGCCAGCATTAGCGGTGGTTCGCCAACAGCTTTGGAACGGTAAATCGTGTCTTCGGGATTCGGCTTTTTGTTGACCAAACTCACCTTGAACATCGCGGGCACGTCTTCCGCCAAGGGAATTTTGTAAGTCGATGGCGCATGTGTCAGCAAGCGCCCGGCGGCATTCCAGTACAATTGCTCGGTGGTCAGCCAGCCCGTACCTTGCACAAAGCCGCCTTCGATCTGCCCAATGTCGAGAGCTGGGTTCAGGGAATTGCCTACATCGTGCAGGATGTCCACCCGCTGGAGGGTGTATTCGCCGGTCAAGGTATCCACCAGCACTTCCGACACCGCAGCACCGTAGGCGAAATAGTAAAACGGCCGTCCGCTGAGGGTATGCGGGTCGTAATGGATTTTTGGGGTACGATAAAAGCCGGTCGCCGACAGGGAAACCCGCTGAAACCAAGCCTGATGCGCCAATTCGGCAAAACTGAGGTTTGCCACATCGCCGATGTGCACCCGCCCGTTGGCAAACACAATGTGCTCGGCAGCAACGGCGTATTGCTCGGCAGCAAAGCGGATCAGACGTTGCTTGATGGTTTGCGCTGCATCACGCGCAGCCATGCCATTGAGGTCAGCGCCGGAAGAAGCCGCCGTGGCGGAAGCATTCGGCACTTTTTCGGTACTGGTGGCGGTACAGCGGATGTCAGCCAGTGCAATCTGCAAGGTTTCCGCCACCACTTGCGCGACCTTGGTATACAAACCCTGCCCCATTTCCGTGCCGCCGTGGTTCAACTGCACCGTTCCGTCGCTATAAACATGCAGTAACGCCCCCGCCTGATTGAGGTGGGTAGCGGTAAAGGAAATGCCAAATTTGACCGGGGTCAGGGCAATGCCTTTCTTCAAATAGGGGTTGGCGGCATTGAATGCCTGGATGGCTTGTCGCCGCGCGGTATAGTCCGCTGTCTCGGCCAGTTCCGCGACAATCTCGTGGATAATATTGTCTGCCACTTTCATGCCGTACTGGGTGACATCACGGCTGCCATCGGTGCGGTAGAAATTGCGCTGGCGCACCACCAGCGGATCAAGCTGCAAATAGCGGGCAATTTCGTCCAGCACGTATTCAATCGCCATCATCCCCTGCGGGCCACCAAACCCCCGGAAAGCAGTATTGGATTGGGAATTAGTCTTGCAACGGTGGGAGATAATCGCCACGTTTTCCAGAAAATAGGCATTGTCCGCATGGAACATGCTGCGGTCATTGACCGGGCCAGACAAGTCCGCCGAAATACCACAGCGGGAGGCATAGTCCAGCTTGATGCCGCTGATCAGACCGGATTCCTCAAAGCCGACTGCGTAGACAATATCGAAGCAATGACGCTTGCCAGTCAGCAACATGTCGTCGTCACGGTCAACCCGGTATTTCACCGCACGCCCGGTTTTCGTCGCCAGCAAGGCTGCTACGCAAGCAAAAAAGCCAGGCTGGCTTTCCTTACCACCGAAGGCTCCACCCATGCGACGGCATTCCACCACAATGTCTTTTTGCGTAAGCCCCAATACCCCGGCAAGCATTTCCTGAACATGATGCGGGTGCTGGGTGGAGCTGTACACCAACAGGTCGCCGTTTTCCTTAGGCTGGGCGAAGGCAATTTGCCCTTCCAGATAAAAATGTTCTTGCCCGCCGAGTTGAAACTGGCCTTGCAAGGTGTGGGGGGCGTGCTGCAAAGCTGTCTCGGCATCACCTCGCTGTAACTGCTTGGGTGGCATCACCTGATGCCCCGCTGCCACCGCTTGGCGGATGTCGAGATTGTGTGCAAGCACGGCGTAATCAATGTCCGCCAGCAAGACCGCACGGCGGGCAGCTTCCACCGACACCGCCGCCACCGCAAACAGCGACTGACCAATGTATTCCACCCGTTCCACCGCGAACACCGACTCATCGGCAAACAGCCCACCCATGTGGTTGACACCGGGAATATCGGCAGCAGTAATGACCGCCACCACGCCGGGGGCTTGGCGTACCCTGTCCAAATCTACCCGGCGTAATTCGGCATGAGCTTGGGTACTCATGCCAACGGCGGCATACAGGGTATCTTTGGGTTCTGGCAAATCATCAATGTAACGGGCTTCCCCGCTGACATGCAGGTGAGCACTTTCATGGCGAATACTGTGACCGACGCTACTGTTCATACGCACACCTCGCGACGGGTAACGCCGGTCTGTACGGCGGGTTCAGCCGTTTGCAGGTAAAACTTCAGCAACAGGTTACGCGCCACCTGCATCCGGTAATGTGCCGATGCTCGCAGGTCACTGAGCGGGGAAAAATCACTCGCCAGCGCTTGCATCGCCTGTTCGACGGAGGCGTTATCCCAAGGCTGGTTACGCAACACGTCTTCCGTGTGGTAAGCGCGGGCGGGAATCGCTGCCATCCCGCCAAAAGCCATGCGAATCTGGCTGACCCTGCCGTTTTCCAGCGCCACACAGAATGCCCCACAAACTGCCGAAATATCCTGCCCGAAGCGTTTGGAAATTTTGTAGCTGCGTAACGCCCGCCCCGCTGACGGCAGCGGAACCCGCACAGCCTGCACAAACTCGCCCGCTTGCAGCGCTGTTTGCTGATAGCCGAGGTAAAACGCCTCCAGCGCCAGTTCGCGGGTTTCATCCCCTTTGCGCAGCACGACATGCGCATCCAGCGCCAGTAACAAGGGCATGGAATCACCAATGGGCGAGCCGTTGGCAACATTGCCCACCAGCGTTCCAGCACTGCGAATCGGCAAGGAAGCAAAGCGGCTATGCAAGTCCTGCAACACTGGGTAATGCTGCACCAAACGTGTGTAAGCATCTTCCAGCAACACCGCTGCGCCGATGTCCAGCCAGCCATCCTGCTCGGTGAGGGTGGTCAGTTCCGCGATATTGCCGAGGTATACCAGCGTCGCAATGTCACGGTGCTGCTTGCTGACCCACAAACCGACATCGGTTCCGCCCGCCAGCAAAACCGCATCCGGGTAAGCCGCCAAGTACCCGGCGAGTTCCACCAATGTTTTCGGGGCAAAAAAGCGTTGTTGCCCGTGCGCCAGTGCCACACTGCGGGGGTCGGCTGCCAGCGCCTGCAATTGCTGGATCAGTACATCCTGCCCCACCGGATTGCCGGCGGGTGCGGTCAGCGCACTTATTTCGGGCGAGGGAACGGCTTGGGCGTAGTCATACATCACCAAACCCGCCTCAATAATCGGACGATAGCCAGTACAACGGCATAAGTTACCGGACAGGGCGGTGGTAAGCTGTTCCCGGCTGGCACTGGCATGATTCTTGTAAAAGGCAAACAGGGACATGACGAAGCCCGGCGTACAGAAACCGCATTGCGAAGCATGGCAATCGACCAGCGCCTGCTGTACCGGGTGCAGTTCGCCCGGCGCCGGACGCAGGCTTTCCACCGTGTACAATTGCTTGCCATCAAGCAGCGGTAGAAACTGGATACAGGCATTAACCGGGCGGTAGCGTAACTGCCCCCGATGCAGGTCGGCGATGACCACGGTACACGCACCGCAGTCACCTTCCGCACAGCCTTCCTTGCTGCCTTTACGGCCGAGGTGGTCACGCAGGAAATTCAGCACAGTGGTCGTCGGGCTAATGCCTTGTACCGTGATTTCCTCCTGATCGAGCCGGAAGGTAATGCTTGAACGTACTGCTGTTTCACTCATGAACGTGTTTCCTGACAAAAGCTGTCTGATTGGTCAGGAAATATTACTGCAAAATGCTTGCCAACCACTCATCAGGAAACTGCCATTATGAAATCTAGCCGTTGCAAAGCCTTTCGCAGTGCCATCCTGCATTTGTTGGGCGACCCCGGCCACGACTTCCCCCCGCAGCAACAGGTCGAATACCTGGAAGACGGAGTGCTGGTGGTGGAAAACGGGCATATCACCCAGATCGGATCGGCTGACAGCTTGCTTGGGCAGTTACCGGCGGATTGTGAGCTGGAAACCTTCCCCGATCAGTTGATTATTCCGGGGCTGATTGACACTCACATCCACTACCCGCAAACCGACATGATTGCCGCTTACGGTGAACAATTGCTGGAATGGCTGGAAACCTATACCTTTCCGACGGAAAAGCAGTTCAGCGACTCCGCGCTTGCCCGTGAGGTCGCCGATTTCTTTCTGGATGAGCTGTTACGCAATGGCACGACCACTGCGTTGGTCTTCGGCACGGTACACCCCGCATCGGTCGAAGCGTTTTTCAGCGCTGCCGAAGCTCGCAAACTGCGCATGATTGCAGGCAAGGTGATGATGGACAGAAACTGCCCCAGCGACTTACAGGACACACCAGAGAGCAGCTATCAGGAAAGCAAGGCACTGATTGAAAAGTGGCACAAACGCGGTCGCTTGCTGTACGCAGTCACACCCCGTTTCGCACCCACTTCCAGCTCGGAGCAACTGACCAAAGCGGGGCAATTGCTGCGCGAATACCCGGATACCTACCTGCACACCCACGTTGCCGAAAACCCGGCGGAAGTTGCGTGGGTACGCGAACTGTTCCCCACCAGCCGCAGCTATCTGGATGTGTACCAGCAACACGGCCTGCTGCAACCGCGCAGCGTGCTGGCGCATTGCCTGCATCTGGATGACACCGACAAGCAATGCATGGCGGAAAGCGGCGCGGCAGCAGCCTTTTGCCCCAGTTCCAACCTGTTTATTGGTAGCGGCCTGTTCGACCTGCACGCTGCCAAAACTTGGGGAATGAGGGTGGGATTGGGAACGGATGTCGGCGCGGGAACCAGCTTCAGCCTGTTGCAAACCTTTGCCGATGCTTACAAGACCACGCAATTACTCGGTAATAAACTCTCGCCGTATCAAGGGCTTTATCTAGCCACCTTGGGCGGGGCAGAAGCCCTGTATCTGGATGACAAAATCGGCAATCTTGTACCCGGCAAGGAAGCCGACTTTGTGGTGCTGAATTTTCGCGGAACCCCGCTGCTGGAACGGCGCTTGCAACACTGCCACAGCATTCACGACAAGCTGTTTGCCCTGATGATGCTCGGTGATGACCGCTCGGTAGCCGCGACCTATATACTCGGCGAACGCTGCAAATAAACCGCTTCGGTGAAACGGTATTCGTCACAATTAGCGCCGTGCCCGCCGCTGCGGTCGATGCAGATAAAGTCCCTAACCTCATCCAGACTAAACTGGTAATGATGCCAAACACCCCGGTGGTAATTCACCCCTTGTTCCGCCCCCACCTCAAACAAGCGCAGTTGCGCCAGTTGCGGCTGTTCCCCCGCTGGTGCAACCAGTATCAGGAAAGGCTTGCGTTGCATCGCAATGAACGCCTGACTACTGAGCGGATGACGCTCCATCACCTCCACCCGCAGCGGAAATTGCGCGGGTTGGGAACGGAAAATGCTGACGGTTGGCTTGCCCGCATTTTCCAGCACATCCAATGCTGCAAGGTCATGGTAGCGCTCTGTCCTGCCGTAATTGATGGCGTAATGATTGCACCCATCAGCGACTTCAATCACATCACCAAACGGCGCGAAAGCCGCCGCACTCAAAGGTTCAGGGGTAAGAATCAGGCTCATGGTTTACTCCCTCCTGATATGCCCGAAGGCACGCAGGCGACTAACCCCCCCATCCGGGTAAATGTTCAAACGCAGGTGGGAAACCGCCCCAATCTGGCGTAATTCGTCCACAAAGGTAAATTCCGTATCTGCCGCCAGCCGCTGGGTGGGCAGAATTTCCTGCCAGTACAGGCTTTGCGTGGCAATACTCAGCTCATTGCCGCCGCGATACAGCGTGCCGCACACCGAACATTCATAGGGGTAATTGCCTTTGAAATACGCCGTATCAATCACCAGCCGGGAAATTTCACCCACATCCGCCAGCCGCAGAATCGCCCAATCAAAGCCCGGTTCACGCCGCCGCCGGGTTTCCCAGCCATCCCCCATATTGATGCCCTTGCCGGGCGCGATCAGGTTGCTGATATGCCCGAAATGCATGTCACTGGCACATAAGGCACGCCCACCATTGAGCATCGCGGCGAGGTCGATTTCCTCAGCCGGATCACGCCCTTGCAAATCCGCCATCACTTGCCCGTAGACCCGCAAACGGGCAATGCCGCCATCGGGGTAAATATTCAGGCGCAGGTAATTCCAAGTTTCCCGTGAACTGATCGCAAACACGTTATGGCTATTGCCATCCAGACTCATCGAACTCAGCAGCGGAAACCAGCGGGTCGATTCCGTCGGCGGGGTACGGCTGTAACAAGCTTCAATGCTGGCTGACGGTGCAAAGTTGCCGGTGAAATGGGCAGTATTCAGATCAACCCCGAAAATAATGCCGGGGCAAATCTTGATAATGGCATGGTCATAACCTTCGCCACGTTTGCGGCGGGTTTCCCAGCCATCCATCCACTTGCCGTTATCATCGTATTTATCGGCAATGAAAACGGGTTCTGCCGGTTCAATCAGGCGAGTCAACGGCGCAAAGAATTCATCGCTGGCATAGACCGCATCAGCCCCCAGACGCGGTTGCGCCAAATCAACACAGAACGAAGTCAAATGTTTCAGTAAATCACTCATCTCGGCTTACTCAATAAGGTCGTCAATACGGAAAGCGGCAATGCGGTTAATCTGTTCCAGTGCCATCGCAAACTCCGCTGTGGGTGTGTGGGTAATACGCTGCTCAAAACCGGCCAGTATCTGGTCTTTGCTGGCATTTTTGACCGCCATGATGAACGGGAAACCGAAACGGGTGGTGTAAGCGGTGTTCAGTTCGGTAAAGCGGGCGAATTCCGCAGGCGTGAGTTGCGCCAGCCCTGCCCCGGCCTGTTCCTGCGTGGACTCGGCAGTCAGTTCACCGCGCAAGGCAGCTTTACCCGCCAAATCAGGGTGAGCGCGGATCAAGGCGAGTTGTTCCGCCTCCGTCGCGGCTGCCAATACTTCACGCATGGCCTGCAACAAGGCTGCCCGCTCAGCAAATGGTTGCTGGGCATAGCAGCGTTCCGCCATCCAAGGGGAATGTTCGTACACACCACCCAGCAGGCGCACAAACGCGGCCTGATCCAGTTGGTTGAGCGTGGCGATAGGTATTTTCATGGTGTGACTCCCTTGGCTGGGTGTTCGTTGATCCAATGCTGGGCAATGTCAAGACGACAGCAAAACCAGACATCCTGCTGTTGTTGGACGTATTCGACAAAACGTTGCAAGGCGCGAAACCGCCCCGGACGCCCAACCAAACGGCAGTGAAGACCAATCGACATCATTTTCGGCGTTGCTGCCCCTTCCGCGTACAACACGTCGAACGTGTCACGCAAGTACTGGAAAAACTGTTCACCGCTGTTAAAACCCTGCGGGGTGGCGAAACGCATGTCATTGCTATCCAGTGTGTAGGGCACGACCAAATGATCCTGCCCACTCACCTTGACCCAGAAGGGTAAATCGTCACTGTAATCATCGGCGTCATACAAAAAACCGCCCTGCTCGATCAGCAGTTCGCGGGTATGCGGGCTGTTGCGCCCGGTATACCAGCCCTTGGGTTTTGCGCCGGTTAGCCGTTCGATAATACTGATGGCGTGCTGCATGTGTTCACGTTCCAAATCCTTGTCCATGAACTGGTAGTCGATCCAGCGCCAGCCGTGGCTACAGATTTCATGGCCGTTTTCCAGCATCACTTCAAGCGCACGCGGGTTACGTTCCAGTGCCATCGCCACCCCGAATACCGTCAGCGGAATGCCCCGTTCCTGAAAGTAACGCAGGATACGCCAAACCCCGGCACGGCTACCGTATTCGTAAATCGACTCCATACTTGGGTGGCGCACCCCTTCGTAAGCACGCGCACCCACGATTTCGGACAGAAAAGCTTCCGAGGCGGCATCGCCATGCAACACGCAGTTTTCCCCGCCTTCCTCGTAATTCAGGACAAATTGCACGGCAATCCGCGCCCCGCCCGGCCAATTGGCATGGGGAACGTGGTCGGCATAACCGATCAGGTCTCTGGGATAGGCTGGCTGTTCGAGCATGGATATTTCCTCTAAAGGCTGCTTCACGGCTGGGCAAAAATGACGGTCAAATCAGGCGCAGCCGGTTTTTCTCGCACATCAATTTTGTCTTCAATATGCTGGATATGCACCGCCATCAACTGCACCGCCAGCGCTTCGTCACCCGCTTCGATAGCATCCAGAATGGCTTCATGCTCGGAATGCGGGCACGAATGCCGGTCTGTTGCTTCGTACTGGGCAATGATCAGCGAACAACGCGACACCAGCGAACGCATGAAACCCGCCAGAAAGGCATTGCCGCCATATTCCGCCAGATACAAATGCAGTTCACCAGATAAGCGCAAGGCACGCCCTTTATCTCCACCGTCAATCGCGGCCTGTTCTTCGACGATGAGGCTACGCAGATGGGCAAATTGCGCAGCCTCCATACCGGCACAGGCATTACGCACCACTTCCAGCTCTAGCGCCCGGCGGGCAGCAAACACCTGTTTGGCTTGTGCGGCGGTTGTGTGGGTAATGACTGCGCCCTTGTGACGGTGGGTAGTCACCACGCCCTCGTGTTCCAACCGTAGCAGCACCTTGCGTACCACGGTGCGGCTAACCCCAAATAACTGCCCCAGCTTGTCTTCGGACAAGCGAGTGCCGGGAACCAGACGCTGCTCCAGAATAGCGTCGAATACCTGCTCGTAAATCCCGGCATCCCGCCCTTGATCCTGTTCCTCTGTACACTTTTCCGCTGTCATACCTTGTAACCTTACTGCCTGCTGTTCGCCCACTGTACCAGCAGTTGACGCTCGTCATCGGTCATTTGCGTGGTATTCCCCAGGGGCATAATCCGCGAACCGACCTGTGTGGCAATCTGCGCGGCATGGCTGACCATCTGGGCTTCGGTTTCCAGCAGCACCCCTTTGGGCGGCGCGGGAAAAGCCGTATTGGTTGGCTGAGCAGCATGGCAACTGATGCAATGCGTTTGTGCCAAACCATGCACCGTCGTGAAACTGATTTCACCCGCCGCTCCAGCGTTTTTCAGCAGCGGGTAACTGGCTAACAACGCTGTGCCCACAAAGATAAACAAGGCCACAGCGAGTAACCACAGGGCTTTCAGGTTGCCTTGCTTACCACGCACATTGAAGTAATGCCGCACCATGAAACCCACCACGAACAGCGCCATCAATACCGTCCAGTTCCATTCACTACCAAAGGTGGAGGGGTAATGATTGCTGAACATGCAGAACAACACCGGCAGGGTCAGGTAGTTATTGTGCAAGGAACGTTGCCCGGCATCGGCGGCCAATTGCTTGTTTTGTGGCTGACCCTCCAGCGTTGACTGCACTAACTGGCGCTGGGCTGGCATAATCACGAAGAACACATTACCCGTCATCCAAGTCGCCAGCATCGCCCCGGTATGCAAGAAAGCCCCGCGCCCGCTAAATACTTGCATCAGCAGGAAAGAGGCCAGCATGATGAACAAAGCGGTCAGCAGCGCACTGCGCGTCTGGCTTTGCCGCCCAAACGCTGAATTCCACAACAGATGGTAAACCAACCAGCTCCCCACCAGCGTTGCCAAACTGATCAGGATCGCTTGCCACTGGCTGATGTCAGCCACTGCCGGATCAATCAGGTAGGCTTCTGCCCCGGCGTAATACACGATGGCCAACAGCACAAAACCGCTCATCCATGTCCAGTAGGATTCCCACTTGAACCAATGCAACGGCTCCGGCAGTTTACCCGGCTCGATATTGCGCTTTTCGACATTGAAAAAGCCGCCAGCGTGCAGCGCCCACAACTGACCTGAGACGTTGGGGTCTTCCGATGTCAGCAGATGATTCAGTAACCAGTTGAAGTAAAACGAAGCGCCAATCCAAGCAATCGCGGTAATGATGTGTATCCAGCGAAATGCCAGCCCCAGCCACTCAATGATGATCGATTCCATGATACAAAGCCTCCCTGAAGGGTTTAACTGCCACGGTAAGTGGAATAACTCCACGGTGATACCAATAACGGCACGTGATAGTGCGCGGTCATATCGGCAATCGCAAAACGCAGCGTAATCACATCCAGAAACGGCGGCTCACTCAGAGGCGTATTGGCTTGTCGAAAGTAGTCAGCAACATGAAAGACCAGCTCCCAGATGCCGGTACGCATCTCGTCAACCGTCAGCAAGGGCGCATCGCAACGCCCATCGTGATTGGTCATGGTTTGCTTTATCAGGCTGCGCTCAGTCGCTGAGGCACAGGCATACAATTCCAACCGAACGTTGGCTGCCGGACAGCCATTGGCTGTATCCAGAACATGTGTGGTTAAACCTGTCATTTGAGATTTCAAACTCCCTGCAAAGTGGTTGGCACGCAAAATGCTTGCGTAAAGGAAAGCTTTTTCCACTCAAGTCGACAAACTTTGATGCAGGGTAGCATTGTATACAATCGCTAATCAAGATTGGATACAATATAAGATTTACGGCTGGCGGATGCCGCAACCTTGCAGAATGATGTGGATCAAGGTCTCCGTTGCTGTATCAAACTCGGCTCGCTCAAGCATGGCTTGTGGCTTGCCCAAAGCCGCATCAATCTGGCAGGAAAAGTCGGCATAGTGCTGGGTGGAAGACCACAACAGAAACACTAAGTGCGCTGGATCAATCGGCTGCATTTTTCCCTGTGCAATCCACGTTTCAAACACAGCAGTGCGCCCTTTGAACCAGTCGACATAGCCATCCTGAAAATATTCCTTGAGGTGCGCCCCACCACTCATAATCTCGATACCAAAAATGCGCGACGCCAAGGGATAATCACGCGACAGCACCATTTTAGCGCGGATATAGGCTTCCAATTCCTGCGCCGGATCACCGTCAGGGTCGAGTTCACTCAACACTTCATCCCACAAATCCAGAATATTCGACAATACCGCTGCGTACAGCCCTTGCTTGGAACGAAAGTAATAATGGATATTGGCTTTGGGCAAACCGCTGCGTTCGGCAATATTCTGGATACTGGCTCCCTTGTAGCCATGCCGGGCAAATTCAATTTCCGCCGCAGCAATGATTTTGCTTTCGTTTTGTTGGCGGATACGGCCTACCGATTTGTCCTGCTTATGGGACTCAACATGAATGAGCATGATATTCCTGTGTATTCACAAACAATGCACCTTCAAGTGTCAAAAATGCCTAGTACTGGTGCACTCACGGTACTGAAGCTCACCGGGATTCTACCCAAGTTTTGGCAAACCAACGACAGATAAAGGCTTACAGAAGATTCATCACAATTTATCAGCTTTGGCCTGAAATTTGCTTTAACTAAAAAAGTTGTCCGTATGGTCAGGTTTTACGGTTTAGCACATTAAGCAATAGAGGTCAGTCTTTATGAAATCGAAATTTTTTGTACCTGCATTCGTTATGTTGGGCGTTCTGAGTTCCCCCTCCGTTCTGGCTGAACAGAAGTGGAGTGACGCCAGCCTGACATACCTCAAAGGCGATAATTACAAGGTAGGCGACAATGATCGCCAAGTCATGACCTTTGAACACGCCACGGGGCAAGACTGGGGTGATACCTTCTTTTTCATTGACCACACCGTGGCTTCCGATGGCTCCAAGAACAATTACTTTGAGCTTGCCCCGCGTGTCAGCCTCAGTTACTTGAGCGGCAAGGAATTGAAAAAGGGCATTATCAAAGACGTGTATCTGGCAGGAACCATGGAAGGTTCCGCAAATGCAGACAACTACCTGTATGGGGTTGGGGTTGGGCTAGATGTGCCTAAGTTCAAATACGTCAACCTAAATCTCTACAAGGCCAACAACGGCAAACAAATGGATGACGAACAGATAACCGCCACATGGGCATTACCCTTCCAAGTAGGTAACGCTGAATTCTTGTATGATGGATTTATCGATGTCAGCACCAAGCAAAGCGATCATGCGGCGGAAACTAATTTTACATCACAGATCAAATGGAATGCAGGCAAGCAATTATTCCACACTAAAAAACCGATCTATGTTGGTGTTGAACAGGCACAATGGAACAACAAATACGGTATTGATGGTGTCAACGAAAGTAACCCATCCTTCATGATCAAAGCCCACTTCTGATCATTACCAGCCACAACATTTTTTTGAGTCGTTAGGGGGTATTTTTTACCCCCTCTTTTTTAAAGCGTGTTTAAACCGTTAAATAGCGCTGAATCAGCCCTTCATTCAATTCCGCCATCGCGCCCTGTGCGACTTGCTGCCCACGATCCAGAATGCAGAACCGATCCCCCACTTTCCGCGCAAACGGCAGTTTCTGTTCCACCAGCAATACAGTCAGACCGATGTCCTTATTGAGCTTACGGATAATGTCGCCGATTTCCGCCACGATATTCGGCTGAATGCCCTCGGTCGGTTCGTCGAGAATCAGTAATTTCGGGTCGAGCACCAGCGCCCGCCCAATTGCCAACTGCTGTTGCTGCCCGCCGGACAAGTCGCCGCCACGCCGCCCCAGCATTTCTTTCAATACCGGAAACAGCTCGAAAATAAAGGGGGGAATGCTACGCACCTTGTCGCGTCGCGCGGGCAGGCCAATCAGCAAATTCTCTTCCACCGTCAGCAACGGGAAAATCTGCCGCCCTTGTGGCACGTAACCAATGCCGAGGTTGGCACGCTTTTCCGCATCCACCCCCAGCAGGTTTTGCCCTTGATAGTGGATTGCGCCATCCCGCGCCTTGATCAGCCCCATGATGCACTGGAGCAAGGTGGTTTTACCCACGCCATTGCGCCCCATCAACACGGTGCATTCGCCTTC
The DNA here is from genome assembly GCF_017901135.1 of Thiothrix litoralis. Taxonomy (NCBI): domain Bacteria; kingdom Pseudomonadati; phylum Pseudomonadota; class Gammaproteobacteria; order Thiotrichales; family Thiotrichaceae; genus Thiothrix; species Thiothrix litoralis. The sequence goes on from NZ_CP072801.1 coordinate 2,660,427, forward strand.
CGGCACCTGCATGTCCAGATTCCACAGCGTATGGCTTTCGCCGTAATACTGGTTAACTTTTTCAACAACTAGCATCGTTACTACTCTCTAATTCGTTTTGCCCTTCGACTCCGCTCAGGGCGCGAGCGGTAGCTGAGCGAAGCCGAAGCTATTCCCCCAGATACACTTCGATCACGCGCTGATCGTTTTGTACTTCGTCCATTGTACCTTCTGCCAGCACGCTGCCTTGGTGCAGCACCGTGACCTGATGGGCGATGGAACGCACGAAATCCATGTCATGTTCCACCACCACCACCGAATGCTTGCCTGCCAGCGAGGTGAGCAATTCGGCGGTGCGCTCCATTTCCTGATGGGTCATCCCGGCAACGGGTTCATCGACCAGCAGCAGATAGGGCTTTTGCACCAGTAACATGCCGATTTCCAGCCATTGCTTTTGCCCGTGGGATAACGCTCCGGCGGCTTGGTGGTAATGGTCAGTCAGGCCGATGGTCTGCAAGGTTTCGTCGATCAGGGCTTGTTGTTCGCCACTCAAACGGGCGCGAAGGCTGTACCACACGCTTTTGTTGCCGTGCATGGCGAGTTCCAGATTTTCGGCGACGCTGTGCGACTCGAATACGGTAGGTTTCTGGAATTTGCGCCCGATGCCTGCATTGGCGATTTCAGGTTCAGACAGTTTCAGCAAATCCACCGTTTGTCCGAACCATGCCTGCCCGCTGTCGGGGCGAGTTTTGCCGGTGATAATGTCCATCATGGTGGTTTTGCCTGCACCGTTGGGGCCAATAATGCAGCGCAATTCGCCCTTGTCGATGTACAGCGTCAAGTTATTGATCGCTTTGAAACCGTCGAAACTGACGTTCAAATCCTCCAGATACAGGATGGCTGTGTGACTGGCATCCGGTTGCCCGGCCTCGGTGTGACGTAAATGTGCGCCTTCACTCATGCTTGCACCCTCTTATGAAACCAGCGGCTGTCCTTCAGGTTTTGTACCAGCCCGGCCAAGCCTTGCGGCAAATACAGCGTCACCAGCACAAACAACGCCCCCAGCATGAATATCCACGATTCCGGCATCAGCCCGGTAAACACCGTCTTGGCGTAATTGACCAGAATCGCGCCGATCACCGCGCCGTACAGCGTGGCACGCCCGCCAATCGCCACCCAAATAACGATTTCAATCGAATTCAGCGGGGAAAATTCACCGGGGTTAATAATGCCCACCTGCGGCACATACAACGCCCCCGCCACACCCGCCAACATCGCCGACACCGTAAACACCCACACCTTGTAATGCTCGACCCGGTAGCCAACAAAACGGGTACGGCTTTCGGCATCGCGAATCGCCACCACAATCCGTCCCAACTTGGAGTTGATAATGAAACGGCACAGCAAATACCCACCCGCCAAGGCCAGCCCCGACAGCACAAACAACGTCATGCGCGTATTGTCCGATTGCAGGCTGAAACCAAGAATATCCTTGAAATCGGTCAAGCCATTATTGCCACCAAAACCCATTTCATTACGGAAAAACGCCAGCAACAGCGCATATGTCAGCGCTTGAGTAATGATCGACAGATAAACCCCTGTGACCCGCGAACGAAATGCCAGCCAACCAAACACAAACGCCAACACGCCCGGCACCAGCAATACCATCAGCATTGCAAACCAGAACATGTCAAAGCCCTGCCAGAACCACGGCATTTCCTTCCAGTTGAGGAACACCATAAAGTCCGGCAAGTTCGGGTTGCCATACACACCCCGGTCGCCAATCTGACGCATCAAATACATGCCCATTGCATAGCCGCCGAGGGCGAAGAATGCGCCGTGTCCAAGGCTTAAAATGCCCAAGTAACCCCACACCAGATCCACGGCTATCGCCAGCAGTGCATAGGTCAAATACTTGCCGAGCAAGGTCACGAGATACGTCGGCATGTGCAGGAAATTGCCTTCCGGCACCAGCAAATTCAGTACCGGAACGAGTACCAGCACCACAGCCAGCACCGCCAGCATGATTTGTCCGCCCCGGTCATTGTGCAGAATACGTGTGATGAACATCGCTTAATCCCCCGCCGCCCGGCCTTTCTGCGGGAACAACCCGCGTGGACGTTTCTGGATGAACAAAATAATGAACACCAGCACCAGAATCTTCGCCAGCACCGCGCCTGCCCACGGCTCCAGCACCTTGTTGACCACGCCCAGCGACAAACCTGCCACCAGCGTTCCCCACAAATTGCCGACCCCGCCGAACACCACCACCATGAACGAGTCGATAATGTAACTCTGCCCCAGATTTGGCCCGACGTTGGTTAACTGACTGAGCGCAACACCCGCGACACCGGCAATGCCCGACCCCAAACCAAAGGTCAGCGCATCCACCCGCGCCGAACGCACGCCCATTGCCCGTGCCATCGCCCGGTTTTGCGAGACCGCCCGTACCTGCAAACCCAAATTGGTTTTACGCAGCACAAAATACAGCAAGGCAAACACCATCAGGCAGAACAGCACAATGTACAAACGGTTGTAAGTCAGGGAAAGCACGCTGTTGATTTCCAGCGAACCCGACATCCACGACGGGTTGGAAACCGGCACGTTTTGCGGCGAAATCACCGTGCGCACCAGTTGTTGCAGGATCAGGCTGATCCCAAAGGTTGCCAGCAAGGTTTCCAGCGGACGCCCGTACAAATGGCGAATCACCGTGCGCTCAATCAAAATCCCCATCAACCCCGACACAATAAACGCCGCAGGCACTGCCACAAACAGCGAGTAATCAATGGCCTGGGGCATCAGTTGCTGCACAATGTAAGTGGTGTAAGCGCCCAGCATAATCAGCTCGCCGTGCGCCATATTGATCACGCCCATCACCCCAAAGGTAATCGCCAGCCCAATCGCCGCCAGCACCAGCACCGAGCCGAGACTCAGGCCGAAAAACAGGGTTTCGGCATAACCGTATAATTCCGCCCGGTCTTCAATCGCTTTCAGGGATGCTTGCGCGGCTTTAGCAACAGCGGCATCGCTATCCGTGGTCATGGTCGTTAAGCGGTTACGCACACCGGGGTTCAAATTGCCTGCCAGTGAAGCAATCGCCGCCAAGCGTACTGGCTGTTCGGCTGCATTCAAATCAGCCATGGCCAAACCCAGCGACAAAGCTTCCTGCACTGCCGGGTCGGTTTCCTTGTCCAGCAGGCCGCGCAATTGCGGAGCCATGTCCGGCGTAATGGTTTCCAGCAAGCCATTGGCGGACGTCAGCCGTACCGACGCATCCGGGCTGCTCAGGCTCAATTGCCCAATCGCAGCCCGCAAAGAGCGGCGCAAACTGTTCTTGGTGGGAATCTTGCGTAGCCCATCGGTGGATGCGCCATCCGCAACAATCACCAGCGTGCCTTGCTCCTCGTGCTGGTACAGCTTGCCATCCAGCAATGCCTGCAAGTACGGCACGACTTTCGAGTCACCGCTGGCAGCGAGCAAGTCAATGGCTTCACCCGTTTTATCGAAAGAAGCCTCCGCAAACAAAGCGGCGGCTTGGGTAAAGGCGGCACTTTCCTGCTCAGCCTGTAGCAGCGGACTGAACCACAACAACAAGCTCAACAGGAAAATACGGGGTAAATCATGAGTTTTCAGCATACATATACCTGAACACCGTGAAAGGGAGAGGTATCTGCCGAGAGGATGGAGGTAGAGGATGTGATGGCAGATACCTCTAGGGGAAACGTGTTGTTCTAAACGCGCTTATTCATATTTTTGGCCGGAGCACTTTTTGGTTTCAGTGTTGTAGTTACCGCACGGCTTGCCGTCTGTTTCCTTACCTGTCCAGTCAGCCACGATATTTTTGGAGTCCGGCAGGAAGTCAGACCATGCATCACCCGCGACTTCAGGCGTTTTGGAGACGACTTCAAACTGACCATCTTCCTGAATTTCGCCAATCAGCACGGGCTTGGTGAGGTGATGGTTTGGTAACATTTTGGCAGTACCGCCCGTGAGGTTAGGCACTTCCTGACCAATCATGGCTTCAGCCACTTTATCGGTATCGGTGGATTTGGCTTGCTCAACTGCTTTTACCCACATATTGAAACCGATAACGTGTGCCTCCATCGGGTCATTGGTCACGCGCTTGTCGTTCTTGGTGTACGCCTTCCACTGCTTGATGAAGTCTTTATTCGCATCGTTTTCGACGCTCATGAAATAATTCCATGCTGCCAAGTGACCGACCAGTGGCTTGGTGTCGATACCCGAAAGCTCTTCTTCACCGACAGAGAATGCCACAACCGGAATGTCTTCCGCTGAAATGCCCTGATTGCCCAGTTCCTTGTAAAACGGTACGTTGGCATCACCGTTGATCGTGGAAACTACCGCTGTTTTCTTGCCTTCGCCACCAAACTTCTTGATGTCGGCAACAATGGACTGCCAGTCAGAATGACCAAACGGGGTGTAGTTGATCATGATGTCTTTTTCATCAACACCCTTGGATTTGAGGTAGGCTTCCAAAATCTTGTTAGTGGTACGCGGGTAAACATAGTCGGTACCGGCCAATACCCAACGTTTCACTTCACCTTCTTTCATCAGGTAATCAACAGCGGGGATAGCCTGCTGGTTAGGTGCAGCACCGGTGTAGAACACGTTTTTGGAAGATTCTTCACCCTCGTATTGCACGGGGTAAAACAACAGGCTGTTTTTCTCTTCAAACACCGGCAGGACGGATTTGCGGGAAACCGATGTCCAGCAACCAAACGTTGCCGCCACTTTATCTTTTTCGATCAGGTCACGCGCTTTCTCGGCAAACAATGGCCAGTTGGAAGCGGGGTCAACCACCACGGCTTCGAGCTTTTTGCCCAGTACACCACCCTTTTTATTTTGTTCGTCGATCAGCATCAGCATGGTGTCTTTCAAGGTGGTTTCACTGATGGCCATCGTGCCGGACAGGGAATGCAGTACGCCAACCTTGATCGTGTCATCAGCAGCGGATGCAAGGCCAGACAGACCAAGTGCCGTCGCCATACTTACAACTAGCAGGGTTTGTTTGAAAACGTCTTTAAACAACATGGGTCACTCCTGAATAATGGATAAAACGTGTCAACCTATTCAGGACAAAGCACAAAACGTGCCAGCATTAGTATCTGTTGCGATTGCGCACCAATCTGATGCAAAAAAACAACGTTTTCTGTATAAATGAACCATAACCGTGATAAGCATCACCAGAAAGCCAAACAGCGGGCAAACAAAAAGGGATGCCGTAGCATCCCTTTTTTAAACACGGGTAAACCGTGTTATTTAGTCAATGGCAAGCTATAGCTAACCAAGAACTTCGGATTATCATCCATCTCTTCTTTATCCACCACGAACTGACTAACCGCAAAACTCAGGTTATCGTTGTATTGGTAACCGAGCTGGATATGACCGGGGCTAGCACCTTCCTCATACATATGCTGACCATACATGGCGGAATATTTGCCTTTGGTGTACTTGGCTGAAACATAGCGGTATGCATTGTCATCATCACCTTTCAGCGCTTCGTATAGGGTGACATTAACAGGGCCAGAACCTACGGAAACCACACCATCCATGAGTTCACCGGGTGCAATATTCCCACCGACAGTTGCATCTTTATCCGGGTAAGCGTAAGTCCAGAGGCTGGCATCCACATCCAGCGAACCGACCGTGCCAGCCCAACCGGCATACAGGTCATACTCAGTACCCCAGCTTGCATCACCGGAAGACCCCCAGATACCGGCGTATGCCCCGGAATTATGGGTTGCTTTCAAATCACCTGAAATGGCAGCATCGCCATCACCTAAGTCATAACCGCGCCACAAGTACATATTAGCCACGCCGACAGAAGCAGACACATCCACTCCACCACCAGCACTAGCCGCAGGCGCTAACACCGTCGTGGATAGCAGGGCTACAAGACCAGTGGCAAATATCTTTTTGGCATTTCGCATACGACACCTCAATTATTTAATTTAGTAAGATAGTAAGAAAAAATCACAACAAGGGTAAATGAGTGAAAGCAAAATGTGTGCCACTTTTGCAACAAACGCGATCAGGCTTCATCTATGTGCACTAATTACCACAAACGCACTATTAAAAGGCAGCAGACCTTTATGCCTGCTTACCGATAGTGAATTCCTGTGATGTCATGATGGGGATCAAGCTATTGCTTGCTTTCTTGGTAATCTTCCGAAGTTTGAGGGGCTGTAGCCGCTACTTCTTCACCGTATGCAAATACACGATACGGAACGCGAAATTCGCCACCCCGGTCGGAATCCGGTCAAACAGCGCATAACGCCACGCACTAAGTTCCAGACGGCGCAGCAAATGACGCGGGCGTAACAAATCACCCCACCCCACCGGCTGATTCGCCAGTTCCAGCACATGGTCATGCCCGAAATCTTCGGTATGCACCAACTTGGTCAACTCGCGGGCTTCTTCACGGGTCGGGTAAACTACCGCACGTTCCAGCACGCCATGCACATACGGCAGCAATTGCTGGCTGGTATACCCCGTCAGGCGCTGCACCGCGCGGAAATGTTCCCAGTGATGCGCCACGCCCTGCTGTATTTGCGCCACGAAGATATTGCAGGCCATTTCTGCTTGCCGATCGGGTGCATTTGCCGCTTTCAACACCGGCACGACGCGCCCATCCTGCTCGCGGTAGGCAATCGTCGTGGCCTCGTGGGAACGCGCCCCTTGCTCGAAAATTTCCTCAAACTCCGCCGGAATACGTTCGCAGGCATTGCCGCGCCGCGAATCATGGATAATGCCTTCGCACACATTATCCTCGCCAAAATCCGCGTACATCTTCGGCACAAACGCAAAGTAATAGCCGTGCAACAGCGGGAAATCCTCACGCTGCCCAAACGCCTGTTTGAGGAATTTCTGCACCGTGCCATTCCAGCCGATGTCCACCAAGGCGACGCGCTGATGCGCGAAAAAGCCCACCTGCTCCAGATAACGCTGCAACAAATCACGGTGCTTGCTGCCTTCGGCGCGGATAATCGCCTGCACTTGCTCATCCTTCAAGAAATGGCGCAAGCGGGTATCTTCCCAATCGTGAATCGGGGCGGCAAAATCCTCAAAACCGTGTTCGCGTGCCAAGGGTTGCAACAGCGCCTGCGGCAAACCATACACCTTGCACACCGATTCCAGCCCGCATTGCTTCGGGTTGTAAAACGCCACGATAGTCTGTTCCCAACTCAAGCCTTCCGCTGTCGAAGCAGCGGTAATCACCCGCCGTGACAGGTAGACGTATTCCGACGGTAGCCGCCCCTGAGTGGTGCGGTACAAACGTTCAAACAGGAAACCATCCCGCGCCACGAACAGCAGCTTTTCAATTGGCTGAGCAGCGTCACGCTGTTGCTGCAAGCGTTCCTGCAAGCCTTGCATGAACACGCTGAACGCAGGCCCCAGCACATCACGCCCGTAGCGGAAAAAGAAATCACGCGGTTTCAGGCCATCCTGTTGCTGGCTGCGGGTTTCCACGCATTCAAAGAAATGCCGCCCCGCCCAAATGCCGCCGCGTTGCGCCATGCTTGCCGATAAAGTCTGGCGTTCGCGGCGTTGCAACTCGGCTTTTTCATACAGCCAAATGCCCTGGATACCGGCACGGCAAGCCATGCGCCGATCCGAAATCGGGTTATCGCCGATGTGTACCACCTGTGCGCCAGTCACACCTTTGACTTGCAGCATTTTCTGGAACAACCGCCCGCTGTATTTGCCCAACTTGAAATCACCGGAGACATAGATGAAGGTAAAATAATTCACAATGCCTTTGCGCCGCAGCAACTCGCACAGCATGTCGCCATCCAGATACATATCGGACATGGCGATAATGTTGAGGTTGCGCCCTTTCACCCAATCCATGAACACTTGAGCATCACGTTTGACGTACAGAGTCGCTGCTTCCAGATCGAGTTCGGTTTGGCGGATAAAAGAGGCTAAAGAACTCCCCCGCTCCCTGAACGCAGTCGAAGGGAGACACGCTATCCAACGCGGTAGCAAATCACTGTAGCGGCATTCGTGGTCGAAACCCGCTTGCACCGCTTCAGCACGCAAGGCTTGTTCGGCTTGTTGACGGGCTTGCCACACCGCTTCGGCATCAATGCCGGTGCGTTCGCTGACAGCACGGCATACGGCACGTTGCACTTCCGCCGGGTCGCCAACATAGCGCCCCAGCACCGTGTCGAAAATATCGAGGGAAATCAGTTTCACATCCTGAAGACGTGGTTCCAACCAAACGCGCACCTTGCCCCAGTCACGCAGGATCAGTTTTTCAGGCATGACTCACCCCTGTTAGCCACTGTTTGCAACGGCGCAATGGATTCAATAAGGCTTGCCCCAAACGGAAAGCGCGGCTTGCCAACAAGTCCTGTTGTTGTTGCTGCAATTGCTGAATCAGCGTGTCACGTTCCGCTATCCAGCCATCACGGTCAGCCACCCATTGGTCACGCTCGCTCAGGTGTTTTGTCTGTAACTGAATCAAGGCGTCCCGTTCGGTCAGCCAGCTATCGCGGTCAGCTATCCACATGTCACGTTCACCAATCCAGTGCTCGCGCTCGGCAAGCCATTCGCGGTGTTGCGCCAGTTGTTGCTGCAAGTTGCTAATCACCGTGTCACGTTCGGCTATCCAGCCATCCCGGTCAGCAATCAGCGGGAACAGTTCCTGCTCGCGTGCCACCAAACGCTGATGCACAATCGTCAGCCATTCCTCGCGGGTATAACGATACAAATCTTGGAGTTGGGTTTCCAGCCCCCGCAAGCGCTGCCAGTCCAACACCCGTTGCAAACGCGGCAACCACCCCAACAGCAAGCGCATGTTTTCTTCAATCGCTGCCAACGGTTTTTCGCGGATGGTATTGGTGTCGTGCAAGCGATAACCCAACAACTTTTCCCCGATCAAAAAGCGGGTCTTGAAACCTGCCAGCCAAATCCGCAAGGCGTATTCGTAATCATGCACATAACGTAATTCGGCAAAACCACCGACCTGTGTATACACCCGCCGATGGAAAAAAAAGTTGGACGTAGTGATCAGGAAATTGCCACGCAATAAGGTTGCCCAGCTATCGGCGTGAGTGAGGTAATCTTGTTTCAAGGCTTCAAACCAGGCGACCCAATGCCGTTCAATTGCCTCTTTCGGCTTAGAATCCCCATCCAGCAAGGCCACGTCGGTGCTAATGAAATCGACGGATTCGCGCTCTGCCAAGCTGACCAGACGTGCCAGCCGCCCAGCATCCCACACGTCATCAGAATTGAGGATGGCGAGAAAGTCACCTTGCGCCAGTTGCAGGCCTTCGTTGAGGGTGGCGGGCGCACCTTGGTTGGTTTTATGACGCACGCATTGCCAGCGCCCCGTTGGGTTGGCCTGACAAACGGCCTGAACAACTTCCCAGGAAGCATCCTGCGAAGCGTCATCAATCACAATCAGTTCAAATGAAGTGAAAGACTGTGCCAGCACTGAGTCCAGCGCCTGCCTAACCCAGCGGGCGTGGTTGTAAACCGGCAGGATTACACTGACCTTCACCACAACATCCCCTAACTTAATGATAATAATGACACCTTAACCGCTGGTCGTCAGGTTATCATTCCAGTGTGAAGCGTGACTGAATACTGCGCCATGCCGTTGCCCCGCGCCGCAGCATCTTCCAGCTACGGGTGGAATACACGCGCTCCAGTTCCGCGTGTGCCATTGCCAACTCGGTGTGCATCCGCCCCCAGGTTTGCCAGGAAACGTCGATAGGTTTGAGCATCATGTCAGCTTTGGCGGGCGGGGCGACTTCATCCACCACCGGGCTGCTGGAAATGATGAACTGGTAAGCCATCGCATCCGGCTCATGGAATTTCGCCAAGGCTTGCGGGGTGGGTTCCAGCCCAGCGGATTGCAGATAATGGGCAATCACCTCATCCGGCAAATCGTGCCAAGTGTAATCAAGCTCATGCACCACATAGCCTTCGTCAGCCAGCAACGATTGCACGCTATCAGCGGTGAAAAATTTCAGGTGGGTAGTATCCAGAATCCCGGTTTTTTCATATTCAAAATGCCCGTTCAACAATTCCAATCGTACCGATGCATGGGCAATATTGGGGATAGAAATCAGGATCTGCCCCTCATCCAGCAGCAAGGGCTTGAGACGCCGCAGCAAGTCTTCGGGGTGTTGCAAATGTTCCAGCACATCGACCAGCGTAATCGCGTCGAATTTTTCGCCTTCCAGCGCATCCAGACTGTGGGGGTCATCCAAATCTTCGGTGAAAACATAATCGCAATAGCGCTGCGCCTGCCAAACAATATCCGGGTTATGGTCAACACCGATGATGTGCGCTTCGCAACGTTCCCGCATCAAGCGCGACATACTGCCATCGCCACACCCCAGTTCCAGTACCTGGGCATAACGCGGGATACGCCGCACAATCTGGCTGTGTGAATGGTTGTCATCCAAAGGAAAGTGGGCGGCTACCTTGTTCATTGTTATTGCTCCGTAGCAAGGGCAGTGCAGGCCACAACCACCAGTGACCGGGGTTTTCCCGAATCCGCTGTTCCAGTTGGTTGGCGAGCAACCCCATCAGTGCTGTTTCGTCATAGTCACACGGATCAAGCACAGCAGAGAATTCCGCCATTACCCGACCCCCTCCCAAATCACGCATAAAGAACGGCGCGATCAATGCCCTGGTTTTTTTTGCAATTCGATAAATACCGGCGGGCAAGTCAATAGTACCGCTTATAAAATTAACTGTCACTCTTCCTTTATGCGCTTCTGTGTATGGAACATCAAATATCAACGCAATTAAGTGATCGTTAAGCGCCCGATATAAAGGGCGTAGCTCATCACCTTCCACCAGAAATGGCCCACCCAAGGCTTGTTGCAAGCGTTGCAGCTTGAATAAACGGTAACGGTACTCTGCCGGATGCAGCCCGTGGCTATTGGTAGCGCCGCCATCACGGGTAATCGTTCCTGTGGTAAAGCCCCTTGCCCGCATCGCAGACCCCGCCATCCAGAAACGCCCGAAATGCCCGCCTGTCAGCAAAACCCGTTTACCCTGTTTACGCGCTTGCTCAATGGCATCAAAGCCTTGCAGCTCCACGATTTGCTTCACCGGCTGGTGTTGCAGATACCAAGTATCCAGCGCTTCCTGTTCCACCATGCGGTAGTAATCGTCGATCCAGCCATCCAGTTGCACTGCACTCGCCTCCGGCAAGGCCAGTTGCATCTGGGTACGGATAGTCGCTGCTTCATCCTGCTTACGCCGCTTGAAAACCTCCGCCTGTTGCGCCGCCAAGCGATAGCCCAGCGCAGGCGGCAACTGTGCATACAGCGGAAACAACAACTGGTAACGCAAGGAAAAATCCTCAGGCCGCCACTGCATCAACCACCTCTTCCCAACGGTGCGGCAACATCACCATGCCCACCCCTTGCTGCTGCCCCGCTTGCTGCACCCGGAAAGCGCAGCAACGTTCGCGGGAGTCATACACATGCACACCACTGCTGTCGATCAGCCAGACTTCTAGGCAATATTCGCCCGACAACAGCGGCAAATGATCCATCACAAACGTTGCCGCCAGCACTCCATCATCCACCACCTGCATGGGCACACCATCATGCAAAGTACTGATGCCGTAACACTGCACCTCATCATTGCGGCGAATCACCATTCCCACATGCACATCAGCCAGCGGACGCTCGCCCTGACTGGCGCGGATGCTCAGGCGGAACAGGTCATTGGTCTGGAACAGATCGCGATTCAAACTGACATCAAGAAGAGCAACGTTTCCCTCTCTTACTCCTCCCCTGATAAGGGGAGGCCGGGAGGGGTTTCTTCCTCTTACATCATCCTGATACGCATCCACCACGGCTTGCGCATCGCCCAACATCCGCACCCTGCCCTGTTCCAGCCACACGGCCTGACGGCACATCTCGCGTACCTGATAGAGGTTATGGGAACAAAACACCAGCGTCGCACCGTTCCCGAGAATAGCCCGCATCCGATCCAAGGATTTTTTCTGGAAATACTGATCACCAACAGAAAGCGCCTCATCCACAATCAGCACCGCAGGCTCAATCACCGCAGCCACCGCGAATACCAGCCGCACCACCATACCGCTCGAATACGTTTTCACCGGCTGATGCGCAAACTCGCCCAATTCAGCAAACGCCAACACCTCAGGCAAGCAGCGTTCAATATCCGCATGAGCAAGCCCGCGCAACGCCAACCCCATCCGCGCATTATCCACACCACTAAATTCCGGCTGCAATCCCGTTCCCAGCTCCAGCAGCGCGGAACGTCTACCACGAATCTCACAACTACCCTGCGTCGGCGGCAAGGTTCCCGCCAGCATTTTCAGAAAAGTACTTTTGCCCGCGCCATTATCGCCCACCACACCAAGCGAATCCCCAGCCTGCACACTCAAACTCACCCCTTGCAAGGCATGAAACAGCACATGGCGTTCGCGCCGCAACACCCATTCCAGCAAGGCATCACGCGGGTGCGCATAACGCCGGTAAGCCACCCCAGCATTTTCCAAGCGAATGGCGGTACTCACAACACATACCTCGCCCGCCACAACAGGCGTTGAAACAGCCACAGCGCCGCCCCTAATAGCCCACTTGCCAGCAATAACAAAACCAGAAACGGCTGCCACAAAAACTGGCCTTCCAGCAAGGCAGCACGATAACCCTGCACCAGTTGCGCCAGCGGATTCCATTCAAACCACGCCTGAAATGTTTCTGGCACAACCGTCAGCGGGTACACAATCGGCGACACCAGCAACAACACGGTCAACAACGGTGGCATCATCTGGCGCAAGTCACGCAGGAAAACCCCCAGCACCGCCAACCCATAAGCAAAGGCCAGCGAAAACACCACGCGCAACAACAGAAAAGGTAAATAAAACACCACGCCCAGCGGCTGAAGCTGCCCCTGCAACCCCAGCCACAGCAACAACAAGCCGACTGACAAGCCTTCCAGCACCAGCGAAGCACCCACTGGCAACAACGGCAACAAGGCAGGTGGCAATGATGAATTCAGTAATAACTCGCGACGCTCCGTCAGCAGCACCGGCGCACGGGTCAGCACTTCTGCGAGTGCATTGAAGGCCGTTAGCCCGGTAAACAACCAAGCGGTAAACTGCACGGAATCGGTTGCAGCGCCCAAGCGCAGTTGCAAGATTTCACCAAACACCACTGCATACACCAACAGCATGAACAGCGGTTGTGCCAATAACCAGAACACGCCCAGCACAGTTCCAGCATAACGTTCGCGTAAGTCTTGCCGTAATAGTTGCCCCAGCAAGGTCAAGGTTGCCGCATTCACATTGCAGTATTCTGAGAAGCAGATTCAGACTTGGCGGCGGATTGCTGCTGAAATTCCTTACGTAAAGTTTCCAGTAACATTTTCTGCTGGTCTTTGCGGTATTCCTGTTGTAATTCGGCAATGATTTCTGGCTTTACCTGATCAAAGGAACGGATTTCCGCCTCTTTACGGTCAAGAAAACCCAATAAGTAGGCTTTACCTTGGTCGATGAAGACATCACTTAACGGCTTGTCGGCTGAAAGGGCTTCCGCTGCCGCAAAAAATGCCGCAGACTTTTGCTCTTTATGAAACCAGTAGCTATCACCCTGTGCCAACCTCAGATCAACCGCTTTACTGTGTTCCATCACCGCCGTCTTGAAATCCTGTTTGCCCGCAACAACCTCACCCCGTATCGTTTCGAGTTCCGCTTGTATCGCCTGCGCTTTTTCTTCAGGAACCTCCAATTCCAGCACTCTGACACGCAAACGCAACGGCAAGTTGTATTGTTTATCTTTGCGGACTTGGTAAAGTTCTTCGGCACGAGCACTGAAATCAGGCATACCGGCCACGCTTTCCGCCTCAATCGTCAAACGCACTAATTGTTCCTTCCGAAAATTTTCTACCTGATCCAGTAATTCCGGGCTATTATCCAGCCCTAGCTTAATCCCCTTTTGAATCAGAGCATTCTGGATATAATGTTTTTCAGCATCGACAGGTGCAGCAATATCACTAGCCATCACCACAAATGAACAAGAGCACAGCAGTGCCAAGATAATTTTTTGGCGCATAAAGATAATCCTGAAGCAACAAGCATTAACTATAGGGCAACAGGAACAAGCCCTGTCGCCCTTTGCATGATCTTAACCTCAATTTGAACGATTAAGATCTAACCCAACACATTCATTCAATCAATCAATCAATCAATCACGTTGGAACTTATGCGGCAATGCATCACCAAAGCTACCAGCAGGATTATCGACAACTTTGCCTTGAATAAAGGCCGCACCGACAACGGGAACCCCTTCATACAATGAGTCTGTCGCTACTGGATCAACCGCATTCGCACCATAGGCTTTTGCACTATCAAAACCAGCAGATAAACCGTAGCCCTTAAAGGACAAACGTGCCCAACCACTAACAAACTCGCCCACACTGAGAGGATTTATATCCGATCCGCTAGAAAGTACGGAATAACTAGCATCATATCCAGGATCTGTTGTTAGGAAAGTCAAGACATTGACCTCACGTCGCAACTCCGCACATGTTCCTGCCTCTACGCACGGATCTACAATAGTAGGATTATCGCACATGTCTGGCACACTATCGTCATTGGTATCTTTTTGATACTCCGTCGGGCAACAAGCATCACCAGAGGTTCCCAACTCGCCATCCTTATCTTTGTCAAAAATTGAGGAACCCGCTGGACATTTTGTCGGCGAGAAGTCTACGAAACCAAAAAAGTCATTTTCACCTATTGGGGTATTAGAATGTGACATACCCTCTTCACGGTCATAAATATCTTGAAATACACCAGCCAGAACCAATGACCCATCACGACTATTCATCTCATCAATCGTCAGAGCCGTTGCGGTATCAGTAATCTCTTTTTTATCTTTCCAAGCGATACCATATTTCTTCATCGGGAATGTCATAACCCAGTCAGTATGGCCATCATAATCAGCACTCGGATCCACAAAATACTCATTCATCACATAAGGGGCTGTCAATACATGAGCCATCGGATAAGGGTTCTTGCCACAGGCAGGTGTCAAGTCATCACCATCCATCAAACAAGCATCCTTGGTAAACGGCTTCCAAGTAGTTTCCACCATTTCAGAACCAGTGAGTATCGTACTGGTGGTTACATCCCCAGAAGCCAGAGAGGGCAGGCCAAAGTTAACTGGGCTACTCGCCAGATAGTGCTGTGCCTGGGTGCTGTAGTTGTCGATTGCAACGGGGTCAACCGCAAATGCAGTCCCTTTCTCAATATTTAGTATTGCCGAATGACCAAATAACCCCCCTGTCGGTGCAGACATTCCCTTGGCACTCGCCCCAGTGCCTTCAGTGAAACGCTTAGCACTCCAAGCATTAGCAACAGCTGTACAGTCTGCTGGTGCTCCGTCATGATGCAAGACACCCGCTTTCACAAGAGAGTCTTCCACGACCCCCATCTCAATGACTTCGACATAACCTTCTTGGGTATCTGATGCATTAATACCAAATACTTCATACCCATGAAAATTTTTAGTCGTTTCACACCGACCATCCTCGCAGGAAGCCGCCATTTCCAAAGGTAAGGTACACGTCCGGTCTGTTGTGGTGAGAGAACCCACGTAATTACCATTTTTATCAGGTTCTTGGCTCTGCTTCAGCGTAGCTGTCCAGACATCATTCGGTGACATGTAAATATTAAAGTCAAACATGTCCTTACTAGTCTTACTTTCACGAAAATGAATTTTTACAGCCTTAGTCTTATCTGTTGAGTTCACCAAGTTAATATTAGTAATATATTTATCTTTGGCATTAAAGTACGGAAAAATAAGCGCCTGACCTGTACCGTCCGGGTTAACATGTACAGCCTCAGCACTTGTCATGATACCCATGACTCCCATGACCCCAGCCACAACGCTAAGGGCTATTTTGCTTTTTTTGAACACTTGCGTGCCTCCTTATTTTTAATTCATATTTAGTTGGTAAAAGGCGTTTAGGTTTATCTATTCACACGCTTGGTTAGCTCCAAGCGTTAAATAAATTATACCATATTAATAATTTTTTTCACGCAAGTATTCATTCATCTACATACCGCCAATCTGAAAACCAACCATCCCTGACCCAGACCTCATGCAGGGTAGTATGACTTTCCATCGGCTTACTCAAACCCGGCATCCGCATCACAACAGCCACATCAACAGCCACATCACAGCGCTTACCAGACTCAACGCATTGAATCTGCTTAACTTTGACTTTTTTCCATAAACCACTATGTACCTTGTGCTTAAACATCTCTTGTGAGGTGGTTTTCTGGAAAGCATCCGTGTAGTACTGGTAAGCCTCTTCCATATTCCCTTGAATCAGAGCCTGCCAACGGCCTTCCGCCGCCTTACTCAAAGCTTCCTCACCAGAACCACACGCTGTCAGCAGGGAAGTTGCTAGTAATAAACTCACGGTATTTTTAATTAACATATTGCCCCTTCAATTGTGGTAGGAATTTATCCCCTTCCATCAGGCTTTTCATGCGATCCCGCATTTCCTGACCTGTTTTAACCAAATCACGCTGGCTGGTGATCGCCGTTGGCGTAATCATTACCAGTAATTCAGTACGCTTGCCGCCCTGGCTAGTACCGCTGAATGCACTACCGATAATAGGTAGCTTGCTCAGACCCGGCACACCAGTGCGACCTTCGGTATTATTGTCACGAATCAAACCACCGAGGACGACGGTTTCACCACTTTTAACCGCCACGTTGCTCTTGATATTACGTTGCAAGAAGCTGCGGTTGCCGGTGGCGGAATCCACTTCGCCCACGTCAGTAATGTCTTGCTGGATGTCCATTTTTACCAGCCCGTTGGAATTCACATGCGGCGTTACTTGCAAGGAAACCCCCGTATCCTTGTATTGCACGGTAGTCGCCGTTGTCAGACCTGAACTGCTGCCACTAGCGGTGGACAGACTCCCGGTAAAGACTGGCTGCTGATCCCCCACCTTGATGGAAGCGGTTTGATTATCCAATACCAATACCGACGGCGAAGACAATACGCGCACTTTGGACTCACGTGCTAATGCATTGATTGCTCCCATCACCCGTTCAGCCCCCAATGTCGCCGAGAAGGAGAATCCACCCGGGGTCGTATAACCACTGGAGTCAGACCCCAAGCTCCCCAGACCGTTCGTCCCAAACGCATTGCCGTTGTTCCTGAAGTACCATTGCAAACCATACTCCAGACCATCCGTCAGGGTCACTTCCATGATGGAGGCTTCTACCTGCACCTGCATCGGCATAATATCCAAACGTTTCAATGATTCCTGAATTTGTTTGTAAGCATCCTCTGTACACATGATCATCAGCGAGTTATTAACCTTATCAGCAACGATACGGACTTCGGCATCCGGGTTAATACTGACCCCACCACCACCGCCATCTCCCAACATGGTTTTTGCGGGGCCAGCCATCGGTTGACCCTCTCCCCCCACCATCGCGGGCGAGAGTCCCGGAGCCAAGCTGGAGGTATCACTACCCGGTAAAACGCCACCCTTGCTACTGCTTGTCTTACCACTAAAAATCTGGTTAAGCATGTCAGCTAGATGTTCTGCATCACCATTTTGCACTTGGTAAACAAACAGTTGCTTACCAGCCGTCTGGCTGACTTGATCAAAACGGTCTACCCAGTCTTTCATATCTTTGAGGTAATCAGGATTGGCGGAAATGATCATAATGCTGTTCATGTGCTCAATCGGCATGATTTTGATCATACCCGCCATCGGGCTGTTGCCGCTTTCGCCGAATAGAGCATCGAGGTTTTTCGCCACAACCGATACTTCCACATTTTTCAAACGGTATATGCCAACCGACATACCTTTCAACACATTCACGTCAAATGTCTGAATAGTGGCCATCAGGTTAGCCAGTTCCGAACTGGTTCCCGCCAGCACCAACATATTGCGGTTCGGGTCAACCCGCACGAAAGCATCCGGGCTTGCCAATGGCTCCAAAATCTTTTGCATTTCAGAAACCGGAATATAACGCAACGTTACCACCTGCATACTGTAACCGGGCTTAATCGCCCCGGCAGAAGGCATGAAACCACGCCCTTTCAAGTTAGCACGCGCCGCCACCCGGTAATTGCCGGTGTCATCCTTGTAGAGCACTGCCCCCTGAGTTTGCAGCAAGGATTCCAGCGTGGGAATCAGTGCATCCCGATCAATCGGGTTGGTGGAATTGATAGTCACTTCACCTTCAACCCCCGGCTCTACGGTATAGGTTTGCTTGAGGATGTCACCCAGCACAACCTTGACCACTTCACGGATACTGGCTCGTTCAAAGTTAAGCGCAATACCTTCACCACGAGCAGCTTTGTTCGACACAGTGGGACGCTTAACATCTGAACGGTAGTAATCCTGAGTGCCGAGAATCAGCTCTACATCATCGCGCTTATTACTCTTACTGGTGCTTCCCGCAGACCCTGACGGCATGGAATCCCACGCGGGGGTAGTATTGCTATCCTCACGATAACCAACGGTCTGGATACTGCCGCTATCCAATGGGTGCAAGACCGGACGCGATAACCCCACCGCAGCGGAGTCCAATTCCTTAACCGCATCGCTACGTTGAAAACCTGCTTTTTTGATGTTACTGCGATAACCCGGACTGCCTTTTATTGACGTGCAAGCGGACATAAGTACCGCCACACTGACAAGCCCTACAATGCTGCCCCTGTATTTCACAAAGTTAACCCCATTTGTTTTTATTTTTATTCTGAGCCTCGGTCTGATAGATCCCGTCGGGCTTTATTTTAACTATACTAATGGTTTATCAATTTAATAAAAAGTACAGCTTATCGGATAGATCATACCTATCTTCCTGCTCATGGTGGTGCTTGCCCCTGAGCATCATTCGTTAAAGCGCCCCAACGTGAGGCCATTAAACGCTGACGTGCTTCCAGCGCATCATTGACCGACAAGGCAGGTGGCTGCTTTTCCATATCCGCTGGAAACGGCAATCCCGCGCCTGCGGGTACATTCCCCGCCGCCCCCCCTAGCATAACGGGCTGCTGTTGGATCTGTTGTGCCGCTACCGCCTGACGCGCGGCGCGTTGATGTTTCTGGGCAGCTTGTTGTAAGGCACGAGCCTCGGCAACCTGCGGGCTTTCTTGTGGCGCAGAAAAATCTGCTACCAGTGGAATCACCTGTTCCTGATCACCCACGCTCAGAATCAGACGGTCAGGGTCGATACCCTTGACGCTCCACGCGCCCCACATCTCGCCCTTGCGCAAATGCACGCTGCCACCGGCAGCATTTTCCATGATCGCAAACAGGCTGTCGCCCAAATCAACGATCCCGATCAGGCGGCCTTCCGGCAACGTAGTATCTACCGGGGCAGCCGCGACCACAGGTGCTACCACTGGTTCTGGCTCGATAGCCTTGCGGCTTTCCCAGAACAACGGGGTGCTGACCATTTGCGGGTAACTGTTCAAATCCGGCGCATCCAGCGCACTGGCATCGGGAATTTTCACGCTAATGCTGTCGGCCTGATGAGCTTGCTGTTCCTCCAACACTTTCAGGTTGAATAAGCCCCAAGCCGTTAATCCTAATAAAACAGCACCACTCAGTAACAAAACTGACTGCACGGGTGGTTTAATCAAGCTTTTCATGCTGCACCTCCCCACCACGCCAATAAGTTGAAACCTGTACTTCGGCTTTCATGATCTGGTTTTTAGCTTCTTCGCCATCCAACGGTTTAACGTCAAGGCTTTCCACAAACATCAACGGACGCGCCCGGTAAGCTTGGTGCAAGACTTCACGCAACAAGGCAGGGCTGCTCTGGAAAACGGTTTTCACCATCACCCGCTGATACACGGCTTTTTCCTCACCATCCTCAGGTTGTCGATCATCCAGCACCTCAGAACTGATCAATACACCATTGTCACGGGTAATGACATTCGCGAGATTTTTCTGCAATTCCTTGGCAACTTGGGCAGAGGTCATACCTGCCGGGTAAAACAGCTTGTCCAGCCCGTTTTGTTGCACCCGTTCGTACTCAGCCATGAACTCAGGCGTGGCATTGGCGATCTGGCGAAAACGCGACAATTGCTGATAACCATCCTCAATCCTGTCGCCCAGTTCCAGCGACTTTTGCACGCCTGGAATAATGATAAGGAACACCCCGACCAACAGCAGCAGCACCAACACCCCCCATGCCAGCAAGGTTTGGTGTTGCCGTAATAATGCGTTATTCAGCATGAGGAACCTCCAGCGTGGCTTCGATATGGAAACGGTCACGCCCGTTGTCCTTGTTGCGGGTAACGGGCGACTTGAAGCGCACATTGGAAAACTCGGGCGCTTCTTCCAGCGTGTCGATCAAGGTCAATGCTTTGCCGGACTCACCCCGGATTTCCAGCTTGTTGCCCTGAATTTCCAGACGTTCCAGCCAGGTGTGTTCGGGAAGCGCTGCCGACAACTTCTCCACCACATCCAGCGCTATTGGCGAGGTTTTACGTTTGGCTTCAATGAATTTCATTGCATCTTCAGCTTCAAGCAATTTTTCACGAATGGAAAGCTGCTCAGTAGAGGATTTGCGTACCTCAGCCAGCGCGGTTTCGATCTGATCCACCCGGCGATATTTGTAACCCAACGGAATCAGTAACGCCAACACGAGCGTCCCCAGGAAAAAGTACAGTGGAATCCTTGACCAGCCTTGCGCGTGCCGGGAATCCTCCCGTGCTGCCAGATTAATGTCAGGGTGAGCACCATCCACCGACACCACTTGCACAGCATCCAGACCAATCCCGGTCAACTGCTGCTTCAAACGGTCAATGATTAGCTTGGGAGCAACGAAAATATCGGCGAGAATTTCTTTGCGCCCCTTGTCATGTTGCGCCACCCGCGCATCAAACAAGGCACTCTCGGCGGTAAACGGCGTCAGGCGATCCAGTTGGTAGCCCAATACCTGTTGCAGGTTTTCCTTAACCGCTTCCGGGAAGTGATGCTGTAACGACAATACTTGCGTTTTGCCCAAGCGCAGCTCTACCTGATAAGGCTTGCCTTTGGTGTACTTGGGTAAAGCATCCGCCAGTTGGGTATCACCCTCCTGCAAGGCAAACTGCCCCAGCGACTGCTGCTTGCCCTCCTGTAACCACACCGCATCCACCGTGCGATCATCCAGCATCTGCAACAGCAGGCGCGGCAACTCGGCGCGGAATAATTTGCGGGCAGCATTGGGTAGGCCGTTGTACAAGCCCTCACCCCACCAGCGTATGAATGTTTGAAATTTTGGAATAAATGACATGGCTTTATATTTTTTGTTGTAAACCCCAATCGCCATGCTAGCGTATCACCGCTGGCCTGTCGAATCCTAACCGACCAACTGCATATCAGCACCACATACCCATAACACCGCGAAAAGTCAGGTTATGCAGTTTACAAGCTCTCTCACCTGCGTTACGATTGCGCCCTTGGTTTTGCCAGCGGCAGAACCCTGCGGAAAAGTGTCCGAGTGGTCGAAGGAGCACGCCTGGAAAGTGTGTATACGGTAACGTATCAAGGGTTCGAATCCCTTCTTTTCCGCCATCTTTTTATACAAGAACAAACGACAATGACCGAAAGCCCGCATTCTAGCGGGCTTTTTTGTTTCTGCACTATCCGGCAATGACCGACAAAAGACGGTATCAGCCGGGCAAAATATGGGTATGATTGACGGTATATCCACAAATCAAAACCCGGATACCGTAAATCATGAAAAGAAGCCTTACCGATACCGCAATACGCAACGCCAAACCACACCAAGACGGCAAACCCAAAAAGTATACGGACGGGGGCGGCCTGTACTTGCTGGTAAGCCCGACCGGGAAACACTGGCGCTATGATTACCGCCATCATGACAAGCGTAAAACGCTGGCAATCGCCTCTTATCCAGAATTCAGCCACAGTGAAGCCCGCGAAAAGCATACAGAGGCGCGGGCATTGCTGGCGCGTGGTGTTGACCCCTCGCAGCACAAGCGTGAATTGAAAATGGCAGACGCAACAGAAAACACCTTTGAAGCGGTTTCCCGTGAATGGCTGGCAAGGAATAAAGATGGGTGGTCGGAAAGCCACTACGACCGAAGTATTAGCTACCTGACTAGGGATGTCTTCCCCCTGCTGGGAAAACTCCACTTGACATCCTCCCCTCCCTAAAGGAAGGGGATTCCTACTGCATTCAGCTAGATAGTGTCTGACCGAAAAAGCCTTCCTGCCGCCACGAGTGCCCAATTTTAGTCCATGCAGCCGTTTTCCCCGCCACCTTCTGGCAAGCACGAGGGTAAAACGCTGGGTTTCAAGGCATGGCTGGCAGCGCAGGCTTGCCTTCGGTGCAGGGGCTGCCCTGCCTTCCCGGCATTTTCCCTCATCGGTCGGCGTTGTGGGGTGGTTCAGGCGGCTTGGCGCTGTCGTCGGCGTTCATCCTTCTGCAAGGCCTCCAACGCCCTGGCCTGTAAAATGGCCCCGACCTTTTGCAGGTTCCTGCCCACCACCGCCAGTGCCACATAGCGCTTGAAGCGTTCCAGCCCCCGGTCGGGGCAATAGTCCAGCCCATGGACTTCCAGTGCGTTGATGCCGGATTCCACCGCTGAGTGCTGGCGTCTGGCCTGGACAAACGCCGGGTCGGTTTCACGGGCAGTGTCCGCCTGGCTCCAGCGGCCGTTTTCGGCAACACCACCCGGTCGAGCAGTTCGGCCAGTTCGCGCTGGTTGGCCGGTGAGTGGAACCCCTTGTCAAAGCTGCACGCGCTCAGGGAGGGGAACAGCGCTTTGGCTTGCTTAACCATGGTCACGGCAATCTCACTGTCGGGGCAGTGTTGCATCACTTGGTGGTGGAGGATGAAGCCGTCAGCCGATTCCATCACGCACACGTTCAGGCCCAGCTCCACCGGCACACCGGCTTTGCCCTTGCTGAGCCATTCGCTGTAATCCTCGAAGAGGGAGAAGATCTTGTCGCCGTGGGGGATGGTTTCCCCGTCCAGCACCCGCCGCCGCACCAGGTCAACCTGATGCCACCCGTACCCCAGCCAGCGCTGGAGGTCGTTGCCCGACCGGCTGTCCAGCAGGCTGAGGGGCAGGTCAGCCACCGTTTCCTCCACTTTCGACAACAGCGCGGCGCACAGGCCCAGGTAGGTGTGGTGGGCGTCACGGATGGCCTGTTGCCGGGTGGCCTGCTTGTCCGGGTCTTGGGAGCTGGAGTGCTTGAGCTTCTGCGCATGACGGCAGGCTTTCTTCACCTGGCGGAGATTGTACTGCCATTGCCGCCAGCGGCTGTCGCCGTGCCCTTCACACCAATCGGCCACCGTGCGCACCGAACAACGCACCGCGTCGTACAACAGGTTGATGTCGGTCGGGTAGTGGATGTTGCTTTCCACCACGAAGGAGTCACAACGGGCGCTCAGCGGCGCGGCTTTTTTTTAGCAGCTTGTGACCGGCCTCCACCACCAACTGGTTGATGCGTTGCAGGCTGGCTTCGTCCACCAGAGCGGCGTTGTCCTTGACCGTTTGCAGCTTGTACTCATCGTCATCATCCCAGAAACCATGCCCCAGCATCTGACGGATGCTGCGGTGCTGGTTCGCCATCTCCAGCAGCCGGTCATAGTCCCAGTTCAGGTTCACCCGCAATGTCGCCAGCACCAGCGCATTCCACAGATCCATGCCGGGGCGTCCACGGCTGGCGTCCACCTCCGCCGGAACCCGCTTTTCCAGCACCGCAAACACCGCCTCACGCAGTTCGTCTGTCACATAAATGTATTGCAGCCCTTGCAACACCTGCGGGATGTCGTCCCGCGAACGTGGGTTGAAGGTCAGCCTGCCGATGTCAGCGTGACCCAGGCGAAGTTGGCGGGCGATCACTTCACGCATCGTGTGTCTCCTGCGAAGTTTGGCGGATGGATGCCCTATTTTGCCCTATTTTGGGCGCTTTTGCAGCTTTCTGGCCTGCTTCCGGGAAATCTTAGGGCAAGGAAAACGGGCGTAGCATCTTGATCGGAAAAGGGTTTTAGGGTTTCCGGTCAGACACTAGATAGCTGACTGACTTCGGTGGGTTCCTGCTTCACAGAGCGGCTTAATGCCGCATCTCCACAGGCTAACAAGCGGTATCCCCGCTCTAAAACATTGATCGCGCCGACATGATCGGCGTTATTTTCGTAATGGCATTGCACACACACAAACCGCGCTGGCGTCTGACGATTGTCTGCCGCTACATGGTGACATTCGGGGCATTCCTGACTGGTGTAATGCGGTGGAACAGCGAACAATATACCGCCCTTCCATGCCATTTTATAATCCAGTTGCCGTCGAAATTCGCCCCAACCTTGATCGAGAATGGCTTTGTTTAAGCCGGATTTCTGGGCAACGCTCTTGCCGGGGTTTTCTGCCGTGCCTGCCACTGACTTCGACATATTACCGACCGGCAAATCTTCGATGAACACGAGCGCGTGGTTTTGGCTGAGCGTGGTCGTCGCCTTGTGCAGGAAATCGCGGCGGGCATTGGCGATTTGCGTGTGAATTTTTTGGACGCTGGCTTTCGCTTTTTTCCAGTTGTTGCTGAACTTTTGTTTGTGCGCCATGCGCCGTTGGTATTTGGCGAGTTTGGCTTGCTTGCCCTTGAAGCTGTTGCGCGATTCAATCCATGTGCCATCGGAGAACGTGGCAAAACGGGCTATACCAAGGTCGATGCCGATGGCTGTCGTGGCTTGAGAGGCGATTTTTTCCACTTCCCGCTGAGTTTGGATGCTGACAAACCATTGGCTGCCCTTGCTGGAAACCGTGACATTGTGCAGTTCTCCCAGCACATCGCGGCTATTGCGGTAGCGTATCCAGTCCAGTTTCGGCAAGAAAAGTCGGCTATTGCCTGGGTCGAGCTTGATTTGTTTGGGGTCAGGATAACGGAAGCTGTCACCACTGCCTTTGCGTTTGAAGCGGGGGAAATCAGCACGTTTCGCAAAGAAGTTTTTGTAAACGAAGCGGCATGACCCCGCAAAACGGCGTAGTTGACGCTGTGTTTCACCATTGGGCATGAGTTTGTATTTGAAGGCTTGGTGTCGTTGCTTCTTCGGAGTGTAGCTAAACAAGAGCGGTTTGAGTGGGTATTCTGCGTTAAACTGCGCGGATTATCCGACAAAACTACCGAACATAGGGCGGCTTCGCCTCCCGCGCTATCCTCCCCGACCTGAAGGACGGGGTTTGCCGCGCAACCTGATCAAACCACCCAGTCTGACTTGATATTATCAACACCAATAACTAAATCATCAATAAAGTGTGCATTATCATTAAAAGTATAGGTAATGTCATAGATACCCGCGTCCAGTTCGACCTGATAGCCCCCCGCATCCATGGAATAGATGGTCTGCGTGGCATTGGTGAGCGTATTGACAATCACTATCCCAACACTGCCAATTCCCTCCCCCGGCGTATAAAAACGGTTGTTGTCGGCATCCTTATAGATAACGCCCAACAAAAAAGCCTCAGCATTGGGCTGAGTAGCGAAATTCTGGGTTGACATCACCGAATTAAAAGCAGTAGCACCACTAGTGAATTCGCCGCTATGGATGCCGATACCGACCTCCTTGAAACTGTCATCCAACATATTGACGCGGTGACCACGCCCGACAACACCTTCATCCACAAATAGACTTTCATGGGAATCACCAACGAAGGTATTGATAGTTGCTTCTGTCAGGGATGCCGTCGTCCCGATCCAGCCAATATTTTCACCCGCCGTAACGTAAGTGTAACCGGCAGTCTGGATACGATCGAAAGGTGATTGTCCCTCCAGATTGACATGCGCAAAGAAATCATTATCCAGCATGTCCTCACTGTGGGAACGAGCCGCTGCCGTCAGCTCGTTGTTGAAGGCCAACGGCTGGCTGGCGCTGGAAGACAACGTACCCGCAGTTAGCCCTTCATTCAGACCAATGCCGAACAGGGCGGCCTCGTCAGCCGGGTTCAGGCGAGCGCGGTTCAACAACTCCAGCATGAATTGCTCTTGGGAAGTTGGCTGATTGACAGGCTGCACCACCACATCATCGTCAATGATGGTGATGGTCGCTACCCGCGCCAACGCGTTGATGTCACCAATACTCTGAGAACCTTCCACCAGTTCCGCAATGAAGGTTTCCGAACCTTCCAACATCCTATCACCCAACACAGCCACATCCACCGCCGCCAGACTGGAACCGGCATAAATGATGACAGGAATGGTTTCCCCCACAAAATCGACCCCGGCAGTGGCACTAACTGGCGCTGATTCTGTTACCCGCAGGTTGACGGTCAAATCGCCCTCATGACCGTTACGGTTAACCACAATACCAATAGCCTGAGTTTGCTCGCCCGCATCGCCTTCCGCCACCATTGTGGTCAACGGTGTCAAACTGAAAACCGGGTTGTAGTCTGTGAACACCGGGGCGATTAGCGGCTTACCACCTTCGATCGTAGCGACTGCCTCACCACCAACAGTGATCTTGCCAGCATTGATACCGCTAACCTCAAAATTAACATCGGTTTTTCCATTGCTGAATACGAAATCCAGACTGTTATCCGCATCGACAGGCACTGTTGCAATCAGATCGCCGCCCAGATTATAGACACGCAGCACATTGCCCGTCTGCTGGAACTGATAGCCACTGCTACCGCTCCCCCATTCAATACGTTCTATACTCTGGTCAAAAGTGATGTTGTCCGCACTGAACGGAGCTCCATCAAAAATGGTCACTGTTTCAGAACCGATATTGCCGACTATTTCTACATTGTCACTGACAATATTAAACGATTCCCCATTACTCAAAAGTACTCGCGCCATGATAGCCCCCAATCCAGAAAATACTCATAACCAATTAATATGCAGCATTTACATGAAAGTCAAGTGAATATGCCAATTAATTTCACTAATCTTTTAATGACGGGCGCGAGTAACTGCCACTGAAAAGCGTATGGGTTCTGAGCGTACCAGCATCATGCCAACCAGAAACCATCATCAATCTGGGCAGACAGGTTTACACGGTTTTCACTGCTTTCGCTGAAAGCCAGCAATACCGCAGATGCCTGCATCCCCTGCTGCATGGCACCTTGCCAATAAGCCAGACCACCCGCATCAGGCGCACGCCCTAGTACGTTATCATACAAGCCATTCAGGAAAGTAACCGTATTGCCTACCGGGTATAAATCCATAAATTCCTTTGAACTGGTAAAGCCCGTTGAAATTTGTTCTAACCCTGAACCAGCAACATACTCGCCAACCCAATAGCCTAGGCCATCTTTATCGGGTGTACGGTCAAATGCCGCCTTATAGAGTCGATACACTTGGCGAGCTTCACTACTGTCAAAAAATATCTTGTCCAGAAACTGGATAGATTCCATGTCATACAGAGTATCCACTCTCTCACTGCCAATAGCGGATAACCCCCATACATTGCCACTCTTGGTCAGCCGGTAAGTGTCGGCAGACACGTCATAGCGGGCAATGTCATAACCCGCATCACCAAACAGGCTGTTATTACCCCCGCCCCCTTCCAGCAGGTCATTGCCTGCCCCACCCCGTAAGGTATTGTTGGCAGCATTACCAATCAGTACATCATTACCTGAACCCCCCACTGCGTTCTCAAGAGTCACACCATAGGCGATTGCGAGGTTATCCTTACCGGTATACAAGCTCCCGTCAGCCACAAAACGATCTACTTTTTCATTAATCCAACTGACAGGATAATTCGAAAATTGCTGTGCCACCGTCTGCTTCAAAGTATCGGCTGAAACCTGCCCAATAGAAGAAAAAGTGCCAGGGTTCAGATTGATAATACTGGCAGTCTGATTGGAAGCATCAAGGGTATCCACACCCCCAGCATCCCAAATAGTCGCCAGAAATGCCTTCCCGCTCTCCCAACGATAGGTATCGTTACCGGTACGGGTGCTGGTATCCACACCATAGATAGCCTGTACTGCCAAAATATCCAACGGCATCGGGGTTGTTGCGTAGACAAACGTTGCACTGTAAGCCAGATTATTTGAACTATCGATATAAAAATCCAACTTATACCGCCCGGGCTGCTCATGGTAGGACATGACCGTATGACGCATGTCATCCTGCTCTACTGGCAGTATCGTGCTACTAAGGCCGCTAGCTTCATGTGGATGCTTGAGACCCAACGCATGACCCAGTTCATGCAGCATAATATTGTAACCATAACTACCATTTGCAAAATCTGAGGTTTTCAGCTTTTCACCCAACCAAATGTCACCGCCCTGTGCTTCGCCCACCGGGTAATAAGCATAACTGGATTCGATAGTTCCAACATTAGAGAAAGCCACCCGAATCTGCCCCACCGCCTCAGGCTCCCTGACCTCAAGCAACGTGGCTGCAACCACCTCATCCCAAGCATTCACTGCTGCCCGAAAACGGTCAGCTTGCACACTGGATAACACACCATAAGCAGGGCTGCTCGACTCACCCGTGTAAGCCCAAGAGCTACCAACCACTGGAAGACTAAACGAAACTGGAGCACTGCCCCAAGAAAAACCGCTGGAAAGCGCCGCAACAATCGCACTATTCTCTTGATTATTCATACAATTCCCCTCAATAACCATATTCGTACAACACAAACAACGGAGACTTTAGTTCTTCTCATTGCCTTGTCGCCGACTTTACACCAAGCTTTACACTCTCCATGTGAAGCTCGTCACATAAAAATAACTATAGGCTCGTTAATATTAACTATCACTGAAAAAAACACAAAGTCAGCACTATTTTTAATTATCTATGTAATGGCTTTGAGTGATAATATAGCAATAAATACATAAATATTGATTATTGTTGTCATGAAATTAAGTTCAGGGTCAGCGTAATTTTTAGTAAAAAATTTTTTCTATTCGGGGATTTCATCATGGATATTGGCGCTTATTTTTACAACCTGCTTACCCTGTCTCGCTGGCAAAAACGTGCTATCATGTTGGGGGCTGACGTTGTTTTGCTTTCACTAGCTGTTTGGGTTAGCTTTGCCTTACGCCTTGGAAGCTGGCAGCCCACGTTAAACGATGGGCTTTGGTTGGTTATCGTTGCGCCTCTCCTGACAATCCCGCTATTCATAACCTTGGGATTGTACCGAGCCGTCATCCGTTTTATCGGTGGACAAGTACTCGTCGCGCTAGTACAAGGCATCACTGCCTCAACCGCTCTACTCGGCCTTTTCACCTTTTTTTTCGAGTGGGAAGGTATCCCACGCTCGATCTACCCCATTTATTGGGGAACGGCATTTTTGCTGATAGGCAGTAGCCGTTACCTGATTAGACATCACTACCAAACCACTCGGCAACGCAGCGGGCACACCCAGATTGCCATTTACGGCGCAGGCGAGTCCGGGATTCAGTTAGCAGCAGCCTTAGAAGGTATGCCCGAATACCACGTTAGTGTTTTTCTGGATGACAATCCTACCTTGCATAAAGCGGTTATCAACGGCATCCGGGTTTACCCCCCCCAAGCATTAGCTGAATTGCTAGAACCCCTCAATATTCGCCAAGTGCTACTCGCGATGCCATCAGTGAGCCATTTACGCCGCCGGGAAATTATCCAGTCACTGGAAACCCTACCGGTACATGTCCGCACGATCCCTGAACTCTCAGACTTGGTTTCTGGGCAGCTCTCAGTAGCAGAACTGCGTGAAATCGGCATAGATGAGTTACTAGGGCGCTCCCCCGTCGTTCCTCAAGCAGAGTTGCTCAGCAAATGCATTACCCACAACGCCGTGATGGTCACCGGAGCCGGTGGTTCGATCGGTTCGGAACTCTGCCGCCAGATTATCCGGCTGCAACCGACACGCTTGGTATTATTTGAGTCCTCTGAATTTGCCTTATACCAGATTGAACAGGAGCTCCTCAGCCTATGCCAGCATGAAAAGTTGAGTGTTCCGGTTATTCCCATGTTAGGGTCTGTGCAAGACTACCAACGGGTCGAAGAAGCCCTGAGCCAGCATAGCATCCATACCCTGTACCATGCTGCTGCGTATAAGCATGTCCCCATGGTGGAACATAACCCTATCGAAGGGCTACGTAACAATGTATTCGGCACCTTGCGGGCGGCACAGGCAGCACGCGCAACGGGTGTTCGGCATTTCACCCTCATTTCTACGGACAAAGCAGTACGCCCTACCAATGTCATGGGAGCCAGCAAGCGCATGGCAGAGCTCATCCTGCAAGGGTTAGCACAAATGCCGGGCGAAACCATCTTCAGCATGGTACGTTTTGGCAATGTGTTAGGCTCTTCCGGCTCTGTTGTTCCCCTATTCCGCGAACAAATCCGCAAAGGCGGCCCGCTGACCGTGACCCATCCGGGTATTATCCGCTACTTCATGACCATACCCGAAGCGGCTCAACTCGTCATCCAAGCCGGAGCCATGGCACAGGGCGGAGAAGTGTTCGTGCTGGACATGGGGGAACCCGTGAAAATCCTTGATCTGGCAAAGCGTATGATTCACCTGTCTGGGCTGAGCATCCTGGACGAAACCAACCCCACTGGCGATATCCCCATTGTATTTTCCGGCTTGCGCCCCGGTGAAAAACTGTATGAGGAACTCCTGATTGGTGAAAACCCTCAGGACACGTCCCATCCACGCATTTTTATGGCGCGTGAAGATTGCCTGAGCTGGCAGGATGTCATGAAAATGCTGGATACTCTGGAAACGGAATGCCGACAACGCAACCTTCCCAGCATTTTCCGCCTGCTGCACAAACATATCCACGGGTTTACACATCCGGGTAACACCCCGAATGCGCCGATGAAAAACACCGAACGACGCGTAATACCCTTTCCCGTGAAACTGGAGGGCGTCGCCTGATAGCATCAAATTCATCCCCATATGCTGTCGAACAATGTGACGAAGTTCACAAAATATTGTCGACGAATGGTATATAATTGACACATTACTAATATAGGTAGCTATTAATTATGATTGATTTACACAGCCATATCTTACCTGCCCTGTGTGATGGCTCCCAAAATATGGAAACCTCGCTAGAAATGGCACGTATCGCGGTGGAAGACGGGACAACACACTTGGCCTGTACACCGCATATTTATCCGGGTATCTATCATAATTCGAGCAGCACCATTCTCCCCGCCTTGCGTGAGTTACAGACAGCTTTAGATGACCATGCCATTCCGCTCACGCTAGTGGCGGGTGCTGATGTCCACATGGTACCCGAGGTCATGTCCGGGTTACGTCAGGGAAATATACCGACCTTGCACGGCTCGCGCTATTTCCTACTGGAACCTTCCCATCACGTACCTGTCCCCGGTTTTCTGGAGCAAATTGATAATTTCCTGAATGCGGGTTATGTACCGCTCATTACCCACCCGGAACGGTTGCGCTGGCTGGACGATTATTACGCTGACTTTGTAACAGCGGCTCAGAATGGTGCTTGGATACAAATCACGGCCGGTTCCATCAACGGTGAGTTTGGTGGTAACGCCAAGAAATGGGCCGAGCGCATGTTGCACGATGGCATTGTGCATATCATTGCGTCGGATGCCCACGGTATAAAACACCGTCGCCCAGCCATGTCCACCGGGGTGATCGAAGCTATCCGCCTAACGGGGGATGAGGCAGAAATTAGCCGCATGGTACAAGAGCGTCCGCAAGCCGTCCTTGACAATATTGATCCGGCGGATGTCCCCCAACCACCCGGTTTGGCTATGCCAATACCAGCAGCTATCACACACAGGGCAGTGCCTGCTCGCAAAAGCCTACTGCAACGCCTGTTCGCCTAAATAGCCAAGCCATTCACGGAAAAAATGATTGATTATGTTGATGAAAAAACAAAACACTGCTGATAAAACCATCCTGCTGGCCTTAGTACTCAGCAGTCTGCTATTAAGTGGTTGTAGCACGACCCCGGCAAGCAGTGAGGATACAGCGGGCGCTGCGGCCATGGACGGCAACCTGTTTGCCAGTTTGAATGAGCTGGATTACCTTGCCCCCCAAGAAGCCTCCCGTATCACCCCGGATGACATACTCGACATCAAGGTCTTTCAGGCGGACGAACTGTCCGGCAAAGTACGGGTAGCGTCTGATGGCAATATTTCATTACCACTGATCGGTACACTCGGCGTCGGCGGGCTGACCCCTATCGAAGCTGAAAACCGGATCAAGGGCTTATTAGGCCAAAAATACCTACAAAATCCCCAAGTAACGGTATTGGTAGAAGGCGGTTTCACCAAACAACGGGTCACAGTGGAAGGCCAAGTACAAAAACCGGGTGTTTACCCGATAGAAGGCAGCTTTACCTTGCTTCAGTCCATTGCATTAGCGGGTGGTTTGGCTGACTTGGCCTCACCCGACAGGGTAGTGTTGTTCCGCCGTAAGGGCAATCAGATGAAAGCTTACCGCCTGGATATGAACGCCATCCGCGAGGGCAAAATGCGGGATCCCTATGTGCGTGGCGATGACCGCATTGTTGCTCACCGTTCCGACAGCCGTTACTGGTTCAAGGAAGTCAAAAGTATGATTTCAGGGTTAGTCTCTTTTTAGAAACTCATCGGGCTTTACATTAAAAACGGATTTAAAATAACATGTCATTACCAAACATCTCTCCTGAGGGACGCAGTTTTCCTCACAAGCAGGAGCTTATTCCAATGAAATCAAATAAGCTGGTGGCGCTCAACGATTATGAGCCGCCCCTGCCCGTTACCGCCATGGAAACCGACAAGGATGACGATGAAATCGACCTGCGCCAACTGTGGCAGGTTATCCGGCGGCGCAAAAACATCGTGCTGACCCTGTTCCTGCTCACTTTTCTCGTTAGCTTGATCGTTACGCTGAGCATGACCCCGATTTATCGGGCAGGCGTCACCATGGAAATCGACACCGACGATAAGCGGGTTTTGGACTATGACGTCGCCGCCAATGACAAAGGCTCGGCTGCGAACAGCAAGGATTTCTACCAGACCCATTACGAGTTGCTGAAAAGTCGTAACCTCGCCGATCGCGTCATCAACAGGGCGGGGCTGGAAAGCAAACTGCGCGGTAATGATGAACAACTTGCCAAGCCCTTTTATGCGGAATGGCTGGAGCAATTCAGGGGTGAGAAAGCTCAACAAGCCACGCCAGTAGCCACTGAAAGCCCATTGGCTGACCGCTTCTTGGCGAAAGTTACCGTCACGCCGGTCAAAAACTCCAAAATCGTCGGCATCTACTACGATGACCCTAACCCGGAGACCGCCGCCAGCATTGCCAATACCATTGCGGAAAGCTATATCCAGATGAATCTGGAGCGGCGAGCTAGTTCCACCGACTACGCCAAGCGTTTCCTCGATGAACAACTGGTGCTGACCAAAAGCAAACTGGATGCGTCCGAAACCGAACTGGTTGCTTACGCCAAACAATCCAACATCATCGACATTGACGGGAAAAACCTCACCGAACAAACCCTCTCTGGCCTCAATGTCGCGTTGGCAGAAGCGGAACGCGCACGGATTGCCGCCGAGAGCAAATACGAACAAGCCACTTCCACCCGCATGGCTTCCAAAGTGTTGGATAGCCTCACCGTGCAATCCCTCAAGCAAGCGCTGGCGAAACTGGAAGTGGATTACCAATCAACGGGCAGTAGCGCCTCCGCTATCGATGACTCAATGGTCGACAACCTCAAACAGGAACTCGCCAAACTGGAAGCCGATTACCAGCAAAAACTGGAAATCTACAAAGCCGACTACCCACTGATGGTACAAGCCAAACAAAAGATTAATGAAGTACAGGCACAACTCAACCAGCGTGCCGGTGCTGTCAAAAGTGGCATGAAACAAAAAATTGACGAGCTACAGGCACAACTCAAACGTGAAACGAGCAATATCCGGGAATCCTTGAAATCTGACTATTTGGAAGCCAAGCAGAAGGAAAGCCAACTACGTTCAGAATTAGGTAAACAAACCGGCGGCCTGCTGGACTTGCGTGACAAGCGCATCAGCTATAACTCGCTGCAACGCGAAGTAGAAACCAACCGCAACGTGTACGAAGGGCTGTTACAACGCATGAAAGAAGTTGGTGTCGCCAGTGGCGCAGTCACTAACAACATTTCCGTGGTCGACCCGGCCATCACCCCTTATACCGTCCACACGCCGAACAAACGCCTTAATCTGGCATTGGGCGCAGTGCTGGGGTTATTCCTTGGGGTCGTCGCAGCCTTCTTGCTCGAATTCCTCGATGACCGCATCAAAAACAAAGATGACATTGAACGGTTGTTGCACATCCCACTGCTGGGTGTTGCCCCGGCTATCGGCAAACGCGGAAATGGCACAGAATACCACATGATGACCGCCGAAAAGCCGACATCGGCGGTGGCCGAAGCCTTCCGTTCACTGCGGACTAACCTGTTGTTTGCCACCCGTACCGGCGCACCACGCCTGTTGAATGTGACCAGCGCTGGCCCCGGTGAAGGTAAAAGTAGTTCCATCATCAATCTGGCGACAGCGTTTGCCCAGGCTGGCAATCGGGTATTGTTGATCGACGCTGACTTGCGTAAACCCACCTTGCACAAGCGTTTCAAACTCGACAACAGCAAAGGCTTCGTGCATTTCCTGACCGGGCAAGAATCGCTGGAAAACGTCACCCAAAAAACCGCCATCAACAATGTTCAGGTGATAACCTCTGGGCCTATTCCGCCCAACCCGGTAGAACTGCTGTCCAGTGAACACCTGCGTGAACTGTCTGCTATGACAGAAACCGGGCAACTGCCTTTTGATATCGTCATGCTCGATGCACCACCGGTACTGGGGCTGGCGGATGCCCTGATCCTCGGCAACCATACCCATGCCACTTTGCTGATCACGGCCTACAGCGAAACCCGCAAGCAACCCTTGCTGGCGGCTGTTGAGCGCTTGCGCCAAGCCCGCAGCAACATTCTGGGGGTTGTCATGACCAAGGCCAAGAGCAATGCCGGGGATTCCAGCTATTACAACTACGAGTATTATTACAGCTACGGGCACGGCGACGGTGATGGCGACGGCGATGGGCGCACCCCGAAAAAGTCCCTGATCGGCAAAAAGGCGTGATGGATGGCTAATGCTTAGCAACAAGGAGGGTGTGTATATGTGGCAACGCCTGATAATAGTGATCGTGGTTGGCCTGCTGGGTTGGCAGGCCGTGGTCATGGGCATTGCCCAAATGCAGTCGGAACGCTTGGCGGCGATTTATGCCGGATGGGCGACACCGTGGGTGGATGCTGTGGACAGCATTCCACCCGATGCCAAGGTCAACTTGACGGCTGACGGCTGGGCATCCTTGACTGACCAAGCATTAGTTCGGGGCAATCAGACGGATGCAGAAGCTTATGCTTGGCGGGCGATTAACAGCAATATTAGCAGCGGACGAGCAGTCGCCCGGCTGCTCAATATTCGCGATTTGCAGCACAAGATGGAAGCAGGTGATCGATTGGCAGCGCTGGCTTCCCGCCTATGGCCGATGCACAGCGATGCGTTATTACGGATTTCTGCGCACTGGATTGCGCGGGAAGACCTTAAGCAGCTTATGCCCGTGCTGAATACACTGATGACGCAAACTGGCGAATTCAACGCACAGTTATACCCTGCTCTTCACCAATTGGCACAAGCGGAAGATGTCAACGCAACGCTCAAGCAATACGTTGCCCAAGCCCCCACTTGGTGGCCAGCGTTTTTTGCCTACTTGTGTGCCCAAGAAAAAGATTTGAGCTTGATCCGCACGTATTACCAAATCCGCCAACAAGCGGACAAACCCTTGCTAAAAAGCGAACAAATTCCCTATGTCAACCGTCTGCTTCAAGCACAACAATGGCAGCAGGCACGCACGATATGGGCGCAAACCTTGGAGCCTGAGCAACAACAATTAGCCACTGACCGGCTGTATGATGGCGGATTTGAAGGGGAAATACACAACGAGGGCTTTGCTTGGTATTTTCGCCCCACTCCACTGGTAGCTATTGACACCGGCCTCACGGGCGGCATTGATGGGAAACGAGCCTTGCACATTGCTTTCAAAGCGCAAAAAAAACCCATCAACTTCCAGCAAGTGTGGCAGCGTTTGGTACTGCCAAGCGGGGATTACACCCTCAAACTGCGTTACCGCCTCGACAGCTTCAACACCGGTAAGGGCTTGCAGTGGCGTATCCGTTGTGACGCGGGTGATACGACGCTACTCGGTGAAAGCCAGCCGCTGACAGGTTCAGGCAACTGGCAAGCACTGAGCGTCAATTTCAGCGTGCCTGCCCGTGACAAAGACACCCAACCCGGCGGCTGTGCCACCCAAATGCTGCGCTTGGAAGCTGCCAGCCAATATGCCCACGAGCGCCTGTTTGAAGGTGGCCTGTGGTTTGATGATGTTGAGGTTAAAGCTGTCAAATGAACCAGACAACAAATATTTCCTTCCCCCAATGGCTGGTGTTTGGGCTAGCCTGCCTGCTGCTGGTGTTTGCCCCGCTGATTCGTGCCGGTAATACGGGCTTTGCTTTGTTGGTCATGCAGTTACTCGGTCTTGGCATCCTGTTGGTATTAGGATGGTGGGGGCTGTACCGCCACCGTTTCCCTACAGCCGTTTGGTGGTTCCTGATCGGTAGTATCGGCTTGGTGGGGCTATACTTGGTTCCTATCCCTGAAAGCCTGTGGCGGGCATTACCCGGTCGGGCACTGTATGTGGACGTATACGACTGGTTAGGGGAATCCGGGCAACGTGACCTGTACCTCGCGGTTTCGCTGATACCCGCCAACACCGCTTACAGCCTGATGGCGCTGCTGCCCCCATTGGGCATTTTCTTGGCCGTTGGTTGCCTGGATAAGCGCCAGCTCGTGTCTGTTGTCTACCTGTTTCTGGGAGTAGCCGCTCTCCAAGCAGGCATTGGGCTGACCCAATATTCCGCCGGATTCAGCGACAGTGCCAGCGGTAGCTACCCCAACCGTGACCATTTTTCGGCATTCATGGCGATGGCATTCCCGCTGGCCTTTGGATTAGCGGCTTATCATGTTGGCAGACACACCAAGCACCATGAAGCGGATACTGGGGTGCTGGAACACAAGCTCAACCGGGTTTTGGTATTTGCCAGTCTTACCCTGCTGCTGCTGCTAGCCGGGATATTTTCGCGCTCGCGGGCGGGCGTTGCCTTGATGATATTAGGCATCCTGTTGTCTAGCCTGATGTTTGCCCGGCATATTGGCGGCAAACGCTCGGCAAGCTTGATGGCGACCCTAAGCACTATCGGGGGGGGCATCGCTGCCAGCATTGGCTTGATCCCTGTCCTGAACCGTTTTATGCAGGCCAACCCCGCCGATGATTTGCGCTGGTATTTGTTTGACACCAGCCTGCGGGGCATACAACAGTTTTTCCCGTTTGGTTCAGGGCCTGGTACCTTTGCTGATATTTACCGTGCCTTGCAACCACTGGGACAAACGGGCGGGTTTGTGAACAATGCCCATAATGATTATCTGGAACTGCTGTTTGACACCGGGCTGGTGGGTGGCGTGATTATCGTCGGAATGTTGTTGCTTTACCTGTACGGCTGGTGGCAACTGCGCCAACAGGCATGGGAACAGACACGCTTCCTCAAGGCGGGGGCGGGCATCGGTATGTTGCTAGTGCTGTTACATGCGTATGTGGACTTCAATTTCCATATCCCCGCTAATGCCCTGTTTTTTGCGTTTTTGGCTGGGTTATTTTTACGAAAGGCTTAAACATGACGAATAAAGTACTAAATGTCGGCGGCAACAGCAAAGCCATCCCGCTCCCCCCCCAATATGCAGGCTTTGAACATATCCTGTTGGACATCGACCCCAGCGGTAACCCGGATGTGGTCTGTGACGCACGCCAGTTGGACACACTGACGGCGGATCAATATGACGCCATCTATTGCTCGCACAACCTTGAACATTATTACGCACATGATGTACCCAAAGTGTTGGCTGGTTTCCGGCATGTGCTCAAAGATAGCGGTTTTGTCCACATCCGCGTACCTGATGTGGATGCACTAATGCGCACTGTACTGGCTAAAAACCTTGACCTCACTGATACGCTGTACCAGTCACCCGCCGGACCGATCACGGCATTGGACGTGCTATACGGCTATGGCAAGAAAATTGCCGAGAGTGGGGAGGACTTTTTTGCCCACAAGACCGGCTTCACCCCCAAATCCCTGCTACACGCCCTACGCCAGCACGGTTTTCCTTGGGTATTCACCCAGACAGGCAACCTCGAAATCCAAGCCGTGGCCTTCACGC
Organism: Thiothrix litoralis; assembly: GCF_017901135.1. NCBI lineage: Bacteria > Pseudomonadati > Pseudomonadota > Gammaproteobacteria > Thiotrichales > Thiotrichaceae > Thiothrix > Thiothrix litoralis. The sequence continues at coordinate 2,698,648 of NZ_CP072801.1, forward strand.
ACGAACCCAGCGATGCTGCAAAACAACTGTTCAAACTGCAAGTGATGGCATGAAAATACTCTTCATCCACCAAAATTTCCCGGGGCAATATGCCCGCCTCGCGCCTGCCTTGCAACAGCTTGGGCATGAGGTGCTCGCGGTTTCCATGCGCCCGGAACCTACCATCAGCGGCATCCGTAACGTCCCCTATGGGTTGGCTAGTGGCAATACCCCCGGCTTGCACCCGTTCCTGGTCAATGTCGAAAGTGCCTACAAGCGAGGGGAAGCCGTGGCAGCCACCTGCGCCACGCTCAAGTCACAAGGTTACACCCCTGAGGTGATCTGCGCCCACAGTGGCTGGGGGGAAGCGTTATTCCTGAAAGAGGTATGGCCCACCGCGCGGGTCGTGGCCTATTTTGAATACTTCTACCACGAATGGGGCGGTGACCTGAATTTTGACCCGGAATTTCCGCCTGAAGCCCATGTCAGCCGCAAATGTGCGGTCAGGAATCTGCACCTGCTATCAACACTGGAAAGTTGCGACGTCGGGGTAACGGCGACCCATTGGCAGCATTCGTTGCTACCCAGTGCCTACCAGCACAAGGTCAAGGTCATCCATGAAGGCATCGACACCCAACAGGTCAAACCCAACCCGCAGGTTCAGTTACGTATTCAGGAAACCGGGGAAAGTGTGCGCTACGGCGACAAGGTATTGACCTTTGTGAACCGCAATCTGGAACCGGCACGCGGCTACCATCAGTTCATGCGGGCTTTACCGTTGATTCAGCAGGCACACCCGGATGTGCGCGTGTTCATCTTGGGGGGTGACAGCTTCAGTTATGGCAAAGCCAGCAACAGTGGCAAAACTTGGAAACAGGTATTTCTGGAAGAAGTCCACGAACGGTTGGATATGCGTCGCATCCATTTTACCGGGCAAGTCCCCTATGATATTTTCCTCAAACTACTGCAACTCAGCACTGCCCATGTGTACCTGAGCTACCCGTTTGTGGTGTCGTGGTCGTTACTGGAGGCGATGAGTGCCGGTTGCCGGATTGTCGCTGCCGATACTGCCCCGATCCGTGAAGTCATCACCGACCAAGCAACCGGGCTATTGGTGGATTTCTTTTCCCCGCCCGCCCTAGCAGAGGGCGTTTGCCGGGTACTCGCTAACCCAGCGGCTTACCAGTCGCTACCAAGCAATGCCCGCACCCACGCCATTCAACACTACGACTTCACCCAGACCTGCCTGCCACAACACTTGCAGTTGTTGCACTCAATTCTCGCGCCGTCTCTGCTCCCATAGCGCTTGCACCCGCTCCAACGGCAAGTTGGTCACTTCCGCCACCAACACCACGTCCATGCCCTTCGCCAACAGGCGCAGGGCAACCTCTTCTTTTTCTTCCTGCCTGCCTTGCTCCAAACCCTGTTGCAGGCTCTCCCCCAGTTTATCCTGTAGCCAAGCCTCCTCGCTGTATTCATCTTTCATGCGGGCGCGTTCCTGCGGGGTGAGGCTGTCTTGGCGAATCGTTTCAAGGATTTTTTGCACACAAGCCTTGTGGTAGTGGGTTTCATCCACTTGCCCATCGAGGCTGTCATCAATCGCTAGCAGCCATTCGCGCCACGGTTCGGGGGTTTCCGCGTTGACGTATTTCGGGCACAGGAAAAGGATTTTATGGGGAATTTCACCTAAACCCTGACCATGCCGGTCTTTAGGGTCAAAGTCAATTTGGCTCATGTCGCGCTGGTGGCGGTCGCCGGAGGTGAGGATAACAATGGTGTAGACGCTCAGGGCGGGCTGGTAGTTTCTGGCACTGACTGCCTGTTCCAGCAGGGCAGCGCAATGGTAGTGTAGAAAACGGTGGTAATGATCGCCGTAACGGCGATGCTGGATGTCAACGATGATGCGCTTGACTTTGTCCTCAGCAAACAGGTCAAAACGACTGTCAATACTGTCAATACTGCCGATGGGGCTGGGGAAGGACTTTTCAGTTTCTACATGGTCAATATCCAGCTCAATGCCGAGAATATCCTTGACGAAGGCGGTGAATACGTCCGGCTGGGAGAACGCTTTTTTGAAAATAACCCCGTAGCGCAGGGAAGCAACAGCTTGCATGGTAATGACCTTAATGAATATGTCACACCAAGTCTAGCAGACCTCGCCAGACTTTGCCCCCATCAAGCCTGCCAAAAAAAAGCCCGCCACCTGTAACAGATGGCGGGCTTTTGTCGATTAGACTAAAGCAATTAAAGCAATTACTTGTCGCTAATGCCTGCACTAGCCTGTTGTTGCTGGATAACAGCTCGAATAGTAGCTACCGCAGAAGCGTTTGCCGTAGCTGCTGTGTTTGCTGCTGCGGTAGACGCAGCCACTTGAGCCTGCTGTGCTTGCACTTGAGTATTAACTGCGGTTAATTTAGTAGTCAGTGCCGGGTTATTGGCAGCCGCAGGACTAATCACCACAGCATTACGCAATAAATTCAACTTGGCAAAAATATCACTCACGGCAGCATTTGCATTACTGCTAACACCTACTGTAGCAGCCATTAGAAGCGCTGTAGCCATAACTTTCAGTTTCATTTTAATCTCCTTAAATAACAGTGTAACAGTGGCAGGAACTAGAAAAACACTTCATATTCTTTCCTTCCTGACAAGTATTATACACTAAAAAGTATTTTCTATCCTCAGCCCTCCAATCTAATGATTGAAGGGCTTTACTCAAAACTGATCAGCTACGAATAGCCGATCGGTTAACGTTTACGCCAAAATGAAGTCAACGCCATTGATGGTTGACAAACCACCCAACTGTGCTGCACTGGTCATATTATCCAACGAGGCAATTTGTACGCGACCTGCACTGTCAGACCAATTAGCATCAAACCACAGTTCACCGTGACCGGTACTGCTGTTAAAGACAGCTACCACACCATCCATAGCAGCAGCAGCAGCACTAGTGATTTGGGCAGTTGTCTGCGCTGTCCCCAGAATAACGATATCATCACTAATAGGAACACCACCAACAATATCACCAAAGCCATCCCGAGCAACGATCGAATCGGCGTCAGTCAAATCCAAGTAGATTTGGTCACCGGCTGCACCCAAGGCAAAATCAGCTAAGCTAATAACACCTGTCTGGAACGCATTAGTACCAACAGCCAAATCCGTCAGTGCGAATAAATCGCTGCCAGCACCACCTGTCACTGTGGCATTGCCAGCCACACCAGATGTGGTCAAGAAGACATCATCACCAGCACCCAGGTCAACCACATCATTACCGGCAGACCCATTCACGATATCACCACCAGCACCAGCATTGATAGTGTCATTGCCCAAACCGCCATCAAAGGTATCAGCCCACGCACCACCGGTCAATACGTCGTTAAACGCACTGCCTTGCATGGAGAAGGAACCAGTGGTCTCTGCTGCACCATTGAACGTGACCGCTGCGGTAGCACCACCCATGTTAACAGCCAGTGTACCCGCTGCCACCAAATTGTCCGTAGTCACATAAGTGCTTGGCGTACCATTAGTCAAGATGTTCAGGTTAGTGAAGCCTGTTACGTTAGTCAGATCGCTACCTGCTGCGCTAGCTGGGCCAGTGATATTCAATGTATCACCCGCATCACCACCACCGTTAACTGTATCTGCACTCGTCAGCGCCACACCACCCAACACATCGTTCATATTAACGACGTCAACACCAGTACCTGTCTGGATGTTGTCATTACCACCACCGACAGAGATCACGTCAGCACCTGCACCCGTCGTGATGGTATCGTTACCATTCACAGTAGCGTCACTGGATACAATCTGGTTACCAACCAAGCCAGTGAAGGACTGACCACCGTTACCCAAGTTAACGATGGAAGCAGCACCCGTCGTTGTGGCAACAGAAACACCCGTTGGGTTGTTAAAGATCGTCACAGCGTTACCGCCAGTGCCATTCGCCAGAGATACCTGTTCAAAGTTGGAAAGGACACCACCTGTGGTACCATTGTTCAAGACCATAGGAGCAGTCACGGCAGTAAGAGCTAAGGTATCCGTACCAGCACCACCGTCCACTGTAGCAGCGCTCAAGAGTGCTGATGTGGTACTGATAGTGTCGGCGCCTGTTGAACCCACAACGTTACGACCCGCAGTACCCAGTGTGATACTGGATGCTGCACCAGCCGTTACTTTGTTGAACTCACCATTGATAGTGAAGCTGCCAACACCAGTGGTGCCCGCTGCCAATGTCACTTCTTCAACACTTTGTACATTACCAGTCGTTTGACTACCGTCATCTACCGAGAAGTTGGCAGTCGTGATGGCATCGCTGATCACCAGCTTGTCAGTACCACCCGCACCGTTAACCGTAGAACCTGCCAAATTGGCAACAGTGGTATTGATAGTGTCATCAAACGCTGTCCCAGTGGACGTTGAAGCAGGAGCTGTCAGCGTTACGTTACTACCACTATTATTGATGGTTGCCACAGACGCTGCCGCTAAGCTGTTCACACCTGACAACTTGACCCGGAAGTCATTGGAGTCCAGTGTGCCGTTACCGTCCAGATTCACCCATAAAGTATCGGTTGCATCATCGAAAGCCGCTGCATTAACACCAGTCAACGCACCTTGTGTAGCGGAGAATTCAGCGAAGGAACCCAAATAGCTAGTAATTCCCAGACCTGTCAGGTCGATGACATCCGTACCGGATACAAAATCGACAATGGTGTCTGTCCCAGTAGTAGCGACGCCAGTAACCGGAGAGTTGGACTGGGCAAGCGAAGTGTAAACCACCCGGTCAGTACCAGCACCCAAGGTAATGGTATCAGCACCTGTAGAGCCGTTAACCGTGTCATTGCCTGCGCCTACATTGATGGTGTCACCACGAGCGGAACCTGTCACTACATCATTACCAGTATTGGTTGTGATGGTGGCAGCAGCCGTTGTGCTGTAAGTCACGCCAGTCAGGTTCAGGTTGCCGGTTGCTGTACCTGCATTCACCGCAGTGATATTGCTGGCCGTAGTTGCCAAGGTCAAGCCTTCCGCACCTGAGATATTGACGGTATTGATGTTGGCAGTACCCGCACCCAGTGTCAGGCTGTTGACCGGAGCTGTGGCTGCTGAGCCATTGGAGATGATGTCAACTGTCTCAATCGAGCCAGACACAAAACCCACATTCGCGCCAGTCACATTGGTCGCAGCCGTCCCCAGGAACGTATCGGCATTATTACCCACCCCGATAGTGAACTTGTCAGCCGTCGCGCTGCTACCGGCATCATCAAGCTGCAAAGTACCCGTGACCGGGCCAGCCAGGATGTCAACACGCTGCACAGCGCTGGTCAAATCATCAATACGGGCATTGTTGTAACCTGCCGCCAATTCAATGCGGGTAGCACCGGCGTAGTTGTCACCTTCAATGTTAAGGGCGTTGTCCGCATTCTGTACGCCAGTCAGCGTATCCTGCACACGGATATATTCAACACCACTGATCTGGCTCTCTGCCGCGATCAGATCCGCTTGGTTAGCCACGATGCGGTCATCACCAGTACCACCGGTCACTGTATCCGATACGGTTAATGTACCCGCAGCAAAGGTCACTTGGTCGTTACCAGTACCACCGGCAAAGTTCAGGGCATTGGCTGTATTGGTAGCCACCGTCAAGCCACCACTTGCAGTAGCAGCATTGATAGCCGTAACCGTGCCATTCAACGCACCTGTAATGGCTACATTCTGAGTTCCTGTAAAGTTCAGGGTAGTCAGGTTAGTGTTCAGAGCAGCCACGGTGCTAGCCGCACCTTCAGCCGTCAGGTTAACTGTCTCAACACCAGCGTTGGCGGTAGTCACACTACCAATCGTGACAGCACCAACATTGCTGTTGCTCAGTTTAACATTCATGCTGTCAGTCGTACCGACTACAGCGGTATCCTGATACTGAACAGTCACAGGGGAAGCACCTGTCAGGTTTACCACTTCCAAGTCAACCAGGTTAGATACTTGGTTAAAGGCAGCAGAGCCAGAAGAGTTGCTGGACTTGACTGTTGTCAAACCCGTTGTCCCGGACAGGTCAAATACTTGGCCACCTTCAGAAGTCGCATTCAGGACTTCAATCCCGCTCATGAAGAAACCATTGTAATTGTCAGGGTTAGGCGCAACGTCGGAAGCTGAAACGTTCAGGGTATCCACACCCGCACCACCGTTCAGATTGTCACCTGCGGTCAGTGTTTTGGAAGAAGCCGCACCTGAACTAAACTCACCTGCATTAAAGGTGTCAGCTTCAGTCGTGCCGGTGAAAGCAGCGCCTGTGTCTGAACCAGTCGTCAGTGAGAAAGTTTGGCCGGTTGGTAGTGGTGCAACGTCATCATTGGTGATAGTCACAGTAACTGATGCTGCTGGTGTTGCAATGGTGTTGCTACCAGAAGCGTTTGACAAGCCAACAATGATGGTTTCATTCGCTTCAATTACGGTATCACCCTTAACAGATACCGTCAGGGTCTTGGTGGTTTCGCCTGCTGCGAACGCCACTTGAGAACCTGTTGGCGCTGGGTCGGTAGCAGTGTAATCAGCCGCGTCCGCCGTACCAGTGAAGTTCACTTCAACGGTAGCTGCCTGTGCAGGGTTAGTACGAGTAATCGTTACCACTACATCCGTGGATGCACCCGTATCACCTTCTACAACCGCAGCGCTTGCCGCTGCAATGCTGAATACGGAAGGAAGCGGTGTGGTTGAAGTATCATTCACCGTCATCGCAGCCGTTGCACTTTGACCATTAATGCTGACGGTCAGGGTTTCCGCACCTTCAGTGGTCGCATCTGCCTTCAGTGCAACGGAAATGGTAGCCTTGCCACCAGTAACTGTTGCCACACCGCTCAGGCTGCCTGAAGCCAAGTCATCCGCATTGATGCCAGAAAGGGTGTAAGGAACAGAAGTACCATCCGCCACATTGGTAGTGGTCAGTGTGAAGCTGGCTGTGGAGCCCTCATCAACACTGGGTGCGCCAGCCACCAGACTGAAAGTCGGCGTAAGTGCTACGCCATGAGTACTTGCACCCGCTACATCCAGAGAAGCACCGGTCACAACAGCACCGCCAGTAGTAGCAGAAACCGCTACACCACCGACAGTGACTTTACCGGCGTTCGCACCAGTCGTTTCAAACTTGACCACAGCAGAACCATCGCCAAAAGCAACGGTTTGGGTGCCACTAGTATTGATCGGCATTTCCACGACCAATTTGCCATCCGTACCAAACACTTTCAGTACGTTACCAGTCGCCTGGAACTTGTAAGCGCTGCTAGCAGATGCCACATCAGCGCGTTCAACGTTTTGGTCCAGTGTAATGCCATCGACGTTGAAGGGTGCGTTATCATAGATAACAACTGTTTCTACACCAGCATTACCGATAACATTGCCGCTGTCGCTGGCGATATTGAGTTTTTCGCCGCTTGATAAAAGAATACGTGCCATTTGAATTAACTCCTTAGTTGAAAATAAGCCCCCAGGTATTCAACGAGTGTTGAGTACCTGGTTTTCTAGTGCAGTGACCTTAGATCAGGCTGCCTGCACCAAAAGTGTTGTTGAACGTAGTAGCATCCACGATGAACGTAGAGCCGTTTTCAGCCGCAACACCGGTCAGTACGATGGTTGCGATATTGCCAGAAGCATCAGCCGCACTGATCTGGACAAGGCCATCAGCAAAGTCAACGTTGGTAATGCTGGCTGGGACAATGAAGCCATCTTCAAAGTCAATCTTGTCGCCAGCACCAAAACCGTCGATGGTGTAAGTGAAGTCAGCACCGATGCCATCAGCAATCACGAAAGTAACGTCATCAATCGCAGCATTTTCCGTTGTGTTGCTGCCAGCAGCCGCATCGTCAATACCGTTAGTGACTGTCACGGTGCGGGCAACTGGGCCTGCAACGTCAGTATCAGTGATAGTGACAGTCGCTGTACCGGCTGCGCCGATAGTGCCCATAGACGGGTTGGACAATGCCAAAGTGAAGGTTTCAGCACTTTCAGGCAGTGCGTCATCCAATACTGGGATTACAACAGTGGCTGTTGCTGCACCAGCAGCAAAGCTAACTGTCTGTGTAACAGACGTATAGTCTTGACCAGCGATTGCCGTGCCGTTTGCTGTCTGAACATCAACAGTCGCAGCATCAGTAGTGATATCACGAGAGATGGTCAGCGTGACAGAACCAGCTTCTTCCGCAACGCTTGCATTAGCAATGCTGAATGTTGGGTTGCTAACAGGAGTCACAACGCCTGGGAAGACGCCATTCGGGTCGATAAGCTGGAATTTAACCAAATCTGCTGCGGAAACCTCGAACAGGAATTTGCCCGGGGTTGTGACATCAGTCAGATCCAGCACCACTTTCTTGTCAGCAGTACCGGCACCCAGTGCGAGCTTGACGATTTCTGGGGTAGCCACTGAAGCAGTACCAGCAGTGTCAAAACCATCCAGAATGGCATCGTTCAGTTTCAGGGTCAGCACTTGCTGTTCAGTTTGATCACCGCTGCTGAACACGATTTTGTCGATGTTTTTGAAGCCAGCCAAGTCAGCCGGGGAAACATCAGCCGTGTTGAAGATTTCCAGCACGTCGCTGCCAGCATCTTGACCGTCAACTTTCTGGCCTGCATTCAAGCTGTCTTCGTCAACTTTGATCAGGTTAACGGCTTTGTCAGACAGGGTAAGAGTGCCGGTCATTTCACGCAGATCCAAAGAGCGCAGTGAAGTGTCCATACCGGTCAGATCGCCGATTGTCAGGTTGCTGCTACCTGAAACAACCAGTTGCTCCAAGCCATGTACGTTCAACTCGCCAATCACGTTAGGTGTCTGGTTGCCCGCAGAGTCAATTTTCAGTGCTTCCAGAGCGTTCAGTTGCTTGTCTACTTCACCGATAACCAAATGGTTAACATCAGCATTGTTGATGGTGATGGCAGATACATCGCCATCAGAGGATGCCGAGCTAACGCGATCCAGTGTATGAGCAGCGAAGTCAAACGTGACCGTGTTGGTTTGTGCAGTTGTGTTGTTCAGTGACATGTTCAGCGGGATGCTTCTCATATCGCCGATAGTGGCACTGTTGTTCGCGCCAGTAATGCGGTTGATATGAACAAACTCAACGCCCGGCGCGTCTTGCAGGTTCAATTCCATTGGCTGGGTGCCGCTGGTGAAGTCTACGTTGACAGTACGCATATTGTGCAGTTGTGGTGTAACAATATTCGTACCGTTATCGTTAGGCGTGCCCAACGTAACATTCAACGTAGCATTGCCACCCATACCGGTCAGGAAATCTTCATCTTGCAAGGTATTGACACGGTCATTACCGCCCGGTGTATAACCTACCCCTGCTTCAAACAGCGTGCCAGACAGTACGTCAGTGCCAGTAGTCAAAGAAACACTTGTAGGCGTTGGTGCTGGGTTGCCACCAACCAGTGTCTCAATCACTGGGTCAATATTCAACTGCTTGTCTTTCAAGTTGTCTTTACGAACATCGCTCATGAAATCACGCACGGTGTTAGCCGCTGCATTACCAGCATAAGCATTGGATTCGCGAGTTTCATTCAGATGAGCCGTGAACGCACTGGCAACTGCCTGTTTGTTTTGCAGAACCGCCAAGTCATCATTTTGTGCACCATTCAGGATGTCCAGCATGGCAGACTCGGTTGTCTTACGCCCAGCAGCAATCTCGCCTTCATAGAACGCCAGACCTTCAGCTTCAGCAGGACGACCAAACAATTGCATGTAAATTTTGTCGATCCGTGATGCGACAGACTCGCTGCCGTACAGAGCAGTGGCTTCGTCAGAGTTACCGAATGCACTGATGATTTCATTGAGGTTGCCATTGGCACCATCCAGGCGAGCAGCCCAGTAAGCCAAGCCTTCTGGGTCAGCAGGACGGCCATAATAAGCAATATAGATGTCTTGCACTTGATTGAAATAGTCGATTGCGGCCATGAGTATGCTCCTAATTAATTTAGAAATAGTGAATAATATCTATTGATCAGTATTGTGTAAGTCCGCTGTAACTTATTACTCAACGGATTGAGGCTAACTATACATAGAGTTAATTCGCGAATATGTGATACGCATCACCAGTCAGAAGATTTGTTTATAATTAAATGCATTTTGCTTATAAAACAAGCAGAATGTAGGATGACTGAAAAGATGATATATGAGGAGTTTGACGCTAGATCGTCAGAAAACAGGCGAAATAGACACGAAAACGCGCTATTTACTTAAGTTGCCTTCAATAGCAAGACTGACTGTATTACCAACCGGTAAATCAAACAGAGGGATTTCGCTATCCTGTATGCGATCCATATTATACTGCAATAACAAACGCTTATTTTTTGATATTTTTTTGGCTAATCCAATATCCAGCCCTGTTCGTACCTGATTGCGCACACTGTCACCAAACAACACTTGATTATAAGGGTCAAAATCACGTTTATAGGCTAGCGTTGCCCCAAGACTGGGTTGCCAGCCAGCAATGGCTTCCCCCTCCCAATTGCCTGACAACTCCAGCTCCGCTCGCCCCCCACCCGGTCGTTCGCCAAGCGCGTGATCATACGTCAGGGTAATATCTGTCAACAGCTTCCCCCGCGCCTGTAACGGATATTGTTGCTTGATACTGAGATCTGTGAGCAACGCTTCCAGCCCCTTCTGTTCAGGGTAAATATCATACCTCAGCCCCGCCTCCAGTACTTTCAGAGCCTGAGCACCCAATATCTTTTGGTATCGCCCCCCGATACTACCGCGAGCATTACCTCGCCCATCACCCACAAAAGCAATCTGGGCTTCCCGACCCTCTTGAGCACTTAGCCACTGCCGACCTGCCGCGAACCCTGTTATGTTATTTTTGGGTACATCAGGATAAAACTGCTTCTGAGCAGCAACATAATCAAGCCCACCGTGCGTATTCAATACCTGATACCCCCCCCTGATATTCACAAAGGACGATGACAGGGGTCGACTGCTTTCATCAACCTCTAATTCTATTTTACCGTTGCCAAAAGGGTTATTGATGCTGAGACGTTCATGGCGTGTCCCAAGATTCACATTATCCAGATAACCCACTGCCACTGAAAAACTGGCTGCCCCGTTTGACTCCGCAGCAGGGACATGCTGACCATCCATACTCAGCTTGTTCCGCTGTATTTGCTCCGGGCGGCACACCCCATACTGGAATAACAGCAGCCATTGCTCGACATATTGTCGCCATGCAACATCAAGGCTGGGCAAAGCAGCCAAAAGTTGGCGTATTTCCCCACTCGCTTTTTCCAGACCCGCATTATCACCTGCTTCACAGGCTTGGGCTGCCAGCTCCAGCGACTGACCAAAATCCACTTCAGATACCTGATCCGCAGCAAGCACGCTTGCCGACGTTGCCCCCAACATCAAAAGCCCCAAGCAACAACGTAACCAGCGATCAAACTGCCATCCAGACAAAAAGCACACCATCAACCACCCTCCGTAACTTTACCCGGTTTTAGTGTGTAAATGCCGACTCTGTTTTCCCTACCCTTAAGTGCCATCATACCCCGACTGACAAGGGGATATTCGTGTTGTAAACACTCCACCGTCTGCTGACTAACGACCAAGGGTTCCTCTATTTCTCTGGCAAACGTTTGTAAACGGGCAGCAACATTGACTGCATCACCAATAGCTGTATAGGCATGTCTGAAACGTGTCCCCAAATCCCCCACAATGACATCCCCTGTATGCACACCAATCCGCACAAGAACCGGCTTCCCCCTCAGCCTTCTTATGCCATAAGACTGATTGAATTGCTTGATAGCCTCTAGCATATCCAACGCTGCCTGAACCCCCTTATCTGCATGATCGTCATGTTGGAAAGGAGCATTCCAGAACACCATCACAGCATCTCCCATGTATTTATCCAACGTTCCTTCATGCTTATGTACCACCACCGTCAAACACTCAAGAATTTGCTGGGTCAGCAGCGCAATTTCTTCTGGTGCTGAATGCTCTGCCCGCTCGGTAAAGTTGGCAATATCAGCAAACAACACCGTCAGGGAACGGCGACTGGGCTGCAACAAGTCAGTCCTGCTATCATTCACAATGTGATCAACCAAAGAAGTAGGCAAATAGTCCCGGAAAACATGACGCAACCGCCCAGCGGCACTCTGAGATATCCACCACTCCACTGGAATCTGGAATACCAAAAAGAACAGGAACAACATAGCGGGATGCATGGGTAAAAACCATTGGCGATCTACCCACACCCAAAAGCCCAGACCCAGCCACCCCACCATCAACAATACCGTAACCACCACCACCACGCTGGCTCTAAACCCGAACGCCAACATGACATACAGCACAATCAACCCTGCGAAACCCGAAATCCAAGACCATACATCGAGGGAAAAGTCGGGGACGTTATCTTTACCAGATAAGAGCCAGTCCAATATTTGCACATGCACCGATACCCCCGGAATATTATTGCTCAATGGTGTCGCCTGCTGATCACCCAATCCCGGCGCTGTCCCAGCCAGCAACACCATCCCTCCCTGTAAATACTGTACATAGGCTGGGTCAACCTGGCGCTTCAGCACATCAATCGCGGGAATCCCCACAATGTAATCCTTCGGAATCAAATAAGGTATGCGCAACTGCCCTTCGTCATTCACCACCAAACGGGTAACGCTCCCCTCTCCTAACAAACCATGAGCCTGTATTTGCCAACCATTAGCCTGTTCAGTGAGCGTGAAATCATAGCGTTTATCGGCTCCCGAATAACAATGCAGCATTTCCAAAGCCAACATGGGGAATAAACGCCCTTCCCACAGAATAAAAGGGTTTACTTGAGTGATCATGCCCTCGTTATTTTTGATGGATGTAATATGACCAACGCAAGGCGCACTAGCCAAGAGACTGGTATTACCGATGTAACCCCTTGCATGTGGGAAAATGCTATCGGCAAGGGGATTATCAATCGCCACCCCTGCACTGACCTGACCACTCAAAAAAGCATTAGCGGGCTCATTTTCCAGATCAAACGCTTGAGAAAATACCACCGGATAGCGCCGAGCAATATCCAGCAAAGCCGTATTACCCTTTGCATCCCGATCATCAGGCATATACATATCCAACCCAACAACGGCTACCTTGTACTCTTCAAACAACAATTGCAGCAACTCAGCGTAACGCTGCCGTGACCATGGCCAATCTTCCCCATCATTTTCACGCAATGCCTTAATGCTATCGGCATCAATCTGGACGACCACAACATACGGGGAATGCGCAGTAAAAACACTGCCCCACTGTTGGTAGGCATTCCATAAGCGGGCTTGGCTAGTACTATAGAAACCACCGGAATCCCACGTGGACGCCAGCAACAAAACGAGCCCCACCACCATCACTAATACAGCCCGCCCTAACCACGGTATCAAGCCCATCTTCAACAAGTCATACTACCTAATTCTCTCAAGGATTCACCCAATCAATACCGCCAAAGGAATCTTGCGTAGTATTGATTGAATGGTAGAAAGTGTATGCAGCACTATTAAGGGTTGTCCCGTCACCGGCTACAGCCCCTTGGATGACCGTTGCCCGATCCAAGCGGTCATCCATCATGATGCCATCCTTGGAAATCGTGCCCGTTGCAGTTACCGAACCGTTATATGCCTCTGATGCCAAGGAAAACCCTGTGGAAAAGGACGCAGAATCAGCATTATTAATCTTAACCTGTAATCTGGCATCACCAACGGTAGCCTTGGTGTAACGCCCCCCTTCCCGGATATAAGCCTCTGAAGTACCGGGCTTAAAGTTGTAAACGGCAGGAGCGGTTGGCAGCAACTTGTCATATTTTGCCAAACGAGTAACCGCATACTGACTGTTGGAAGTAATCAAGGCATATTCTTTACCCACTTGCTCACTCAACGGGATAGCGCCTGCACCTGCCGCTGGACTCCAACGACCCCATTTAACCACTGGAGTGGTACTGGTAGGAAGAGAGGGAGCGACTACTGGAACATTCGGCACGGCTGGCGAAGTAATCGGAGCCACACTATCACCACTCACGTCAATGACAAACTCTTTTGGCCCTGCAACTGGAGAAGGCGTGATTACCGCCTGGGTTGGTGTCTCTACTTGAACCAATGCAGGGGTTAAGACTGCAACCTTGGCTATTTCCCCTGCTTTCGCAGCATCTACACTACTTGATTCTTTGGTAGACCCAACACCTCCCAAGGCAATTGGCTCACTCACCTGAACGGGCGAAGTACTGCTTTTGGTGGAGCCTGTTGCAGCAACACCAGTGTCCGCCACAGCAACGACGGTGGCAGAAGTCTTGGAACTCTCCTTGGCAGGCACGGCAGCAGATGCCCCTGAAGCAACTACGGTATCACTAGTCTTGGTATCACTAGTCTTGGTATCACTAGTCTTGGTATCACTAGTCTTGGTATCACTAGTCTTGGTATCACTAGAACTAGCCTGCCCCTCTTTTACGTTTTGTGACACCGAGACATGATTCACCTGCACCACGGGTATCAGTTGAGGCTTAAACTGCCCCGCCTGTAATACTAGTGCCAAACCCTGTTGCGCCTCAGAAAGTGTCTCGGCACTCCCCCCCATACAAGGCCCGAGCCCTGTACGTTGGCAACCGTTGTTAAAGCCGGACATGACGATTGCCCCAGAACGCAAACTGACATGGGTTTGCAACTGCGTAGTATTCACCGTAAATTCTGTTCCTCGAATACCAATAGCCGCAATGGGAGTATTCAGACGGTAGCGGTGTTTGGCTGCCTGCCCACCTTTACCCGTTTTACTAACAACCTCGCCCTCGACCAGCTCAAGGCGGATTTCACTTGCAGCGGGATTTGCTGGGTCAAAATCGTATTGTTTGACCTCAAAGACACTATTGGCACGAATCTGCTCCGTAGCACCATCCATCATGCGCAAACCGACCTGACTCCGATCCTGAACAACAAAGCGCCCCCCCTCAGGTATATCCATCCCCCTGAAAACGGGCATCACACTCCCATCTTTTGCATATAAATTAGCCTGACCCAGTAGGAAAACCACCTTACCAACTGCCTGTGGCGCAGCGTTGATAGTCTGATCCGCATGTACCTGAGCAAACAGAGTTGTCCCCACAAACACTGCCATCCCCATAAACGCTGCCGATATGTATTTCATGTTATTTGCCTCTCAGTAAAGCCCTTACTATTCATCAATGTCCTTAACCAGCATCCCCTCCCCTTGCATTGCCTTTTCTTCTAATACGGTAGGCTGCAAGATAATTATTTTACGCTTATCTTTTTTAATTATACCTTCTTTTACAAGAATCTGCATCGCTCTTGACACCGTTTCCCGAGTCGTATTAACCATTCCAGCAATTTCTTGTTGTGTAGGAACATTATCTAAAACCACAGGTTCCTCCTCCCCTTCTTCCTGGACAGGTAGCACCCGTGGCATCCGCGATAACATCACATACACCCGTGCATGGGCAGAGGGAATACTTAACAACATCTGTCGACCTGATGCTTGCCGAATCACCTGCGCGAATCTGCCCAACAATCGCTCAACTACAGATGGGTAATTATGAAAAAGATTTAATGCATGTTGTTTCGACAAAAATGCAACAACAGACTCCTTGACCGCAACAACTGAAGCCGAACGGGGCGCACCATCAATGACAGACAGCTCCCCAAAATAATCCCCGGCCTGAATGACATGCAGGAAAACCTCTTTACCCTGCAAAGTATAATCAACTACATGCAACTGACCCGCCAGAAGGAACAAAAGTTCCCCATCTGAGGCACCTTTCTGTAAAATAACGTCCCGCTTTTCATAACGTCGCACTGTAAGCTGTTTAAGAACAATCCCCAAGGTAGCATCATCAAGCCCCTCCAGTAGGAATACTTTGCGTAACGATGCAACTGTCAATTTTGTTGGATTCATAATTAAAAGTATCAAGTCTTGATGTGTTGTAGAATTTTGAGCATATCGTCTTTTCTCGCCCCCCAAGTCTGTCCTTGTTGGCGTTGTGCGCCGCTGATACGCAACCCATCCTTTATATTAGTACAAGTTATGACTTCTGCAAGTGCATGACTGATTTCTTCCGTTTTTTCTGGATTAACCAAACGTGCCGCATTACCCGCAGCCTCCCTCATCGAACCGCGATCAGAAGCAATCACGGGTGTCCCCACCGACATGGCTTCCAGAATGGGCATACCGAATCCCTCAAATAAAGAAACATAAACAAACACACCAGCCAACTTGTAGAGGTACGGCATATCTGCTTCAGGAACATAACCCAACCAACGAACATTATCAGCAGCGCTGATTTTTCCGACAATATCTTCCGCAAGCCAACCTTTTTCTCCCACCAGTAACAAAGGCCATTCATCCCGTACCGTTCCTGCCAAGGCCGCATAAGCATCAAGCAATCTAATCAAATTTTTTCTCGGTTCAAATGTTCCAACTGACAAGATAAATTTTTCGGGTAATGCGTACTTCAACCTTACCTGCGCTTCGACAGCAATATCCAGATTCAAGAAATGCTCACCGACCGCCGGACTCACCACAAAAATAGGTGGTAAAACCAACGAGTCACCAAATGTCTTAAGGACGTCTTCCTGCGTTGCAGCGGAAACCACCGTGATGGCACTAGCACGCTGGATTGCTGTCGGCAAATGCTTATCCAAAAATCTGACACGATCCACAGGATGGCATTCAGGATAATGAATGTGTGACAGGTCATGAATTGTCAAAAGACACTTACACTTGATGAAGGGGGGCAGGTAGTAATTCCCTCCCCAAAAAATGTACTCTTTGTAACGCTTGCCCGTGTAGGCCAAGCGCACCGTTTGAGCAACAACGCGAAGATCTCTGATATAGGGAAAACGCTTCAAAAGACTCTTCATTCGTGCAAGCAAATCAATACTCACCTGCTGCCCTGACAGGCTACTTGACGTACCAGACGCTGGCAAAAAAAGCAGACCAAACAACTCCTGTCGGCTCCAAAATCTTGTTCCACAAACGCCGACAATATCATCAACCCTGTCATCCTGAAGCAATTCTCGCAACAGATAGAAAATATAATTACCTACGCCAGTCCTGCGACGTAATAAGGGGCATATGTCAACCAGTAGTTTGAGACCCATAAATACCTGCTAAATCTACTTCGTATACTTCTGCATCGCCGCAGGCACGTAGTTTTCCACCGGCAAGCTGCCCCGGTTCAAACCGAGCTTGGTCATTTGCAGATTATGAATGCGCTTGTCCACGAACAACAAAGACTGGCGGCGCATCAGGAAGGTATACGGCTGGTCTTCCACCATAATGCGTTCGGCCTGCTGCCATAACGGCATCCGGGCTGCTTCATCCACCGTGGCACGCGCCTGATCCATCAGCTTGTCCAGCTCAGGGTTTTTGTAGCTGATGGTATTATCACCATCAGTTTTCGCTTGCGAGCTGTGGAACATCTGGAAAATGTCGGTTTCAATCCCACTCGTCCACCCCAACGTGATCGCATCAAAGTCTTTTTTATTCAGCGATTCCAGCATTACCGGCCATTCTTGTGGGAACGGTTCCATTTTCACACCAGCACGTGCATACAAATCTTTCAGCAATAACACCATGCGCTGGGTGTCTTCATTGCCCTCGAAATACGTCAGCTTGAAGCTGAAGGGTTGACCATCTTTGTCTTCCAACACGCCATCCTGATTGCGGTCTTCGTAACCCGCCTCTTTCAGCAAGGCTTGCGCTTTTTCCAGATTGAACGCGTAAGGCTTCAGGTTGGTATCATGCTGCTTGCTGGTATTGCTGAACGGGCTAATCGCCGCTTCTGCATAACCGAGGTAAATATCCTGAATAATGCGCGGCACATCGGTCAGGTAAGACATGGCCTGACGTACCCGCTTGTCTGCAAACCGGGTGGGCTTGCCCGCACGCTCCTGATTCCAGCCGATATAGCTGTAGCCTGCTACCGGCGGCATGTACTCGAAATTATGGCTATTCGCCATGATTTGCGCGTCATGTTTCAAACCCGCGTATTCTTTGGGACGCGCACCATAAGCATCAATCTCGCCATTGCGGAACGTGGTCAGGCGGGCACTGTCGTTCTGGATAATTTTCCACAAAATGCGATTATACGAAGGCTGCACATCCCCCCAGTAACGGTCGTTGCGCACCAGTTCCACACTGCCTGCATCCGGTCGCCAGCCTTTCGGATCAGCTAAACGGTAAGGGCCACTGCCCAGCAACAAGCCTTTGGATTCGTTGAATACCTGCGGTGTCTTCAAATAAGGTTCGTAAAAATGCCTGGGGAAAATGCTCAAGGTTCCCGCCAGCGACAGCGCCTCGAAGTACGGTTCTTTGTAAACGAACACCACCTCATGAGGGTTAAGTACTTTCACTTCCTTGATCTTTTCGTAGTAGGCGCGTTCACGCGGTGCTTGAATCGCATCAGTCATGATGAAGTTAAAGCTGAACGCCACATCATCCGCCGTCAACGCCACACCGTCGGAAAAGGTTACGTCATAACGCATCTGAAAGGTAATAGTCAAACCGTCAGGGCTTACCTGCCAGCTTTTAGCAATCAGCCCCTCCCATTCCAGGGTATCCGGGTTGCGGGTAATCAAACCTTCCAGCACATAACTTTGCACGTCGGATGCGTAAGCATCGGTCGACACCAGCGGGGTCAGGGTTTTGAGGTTGGTACCAAAAGCGTCGACACTCCAGTCGCCTTGCGCATAATCGGCTTGTTGCGTCATGGCTTGGGCGCGTTGGAACGCTGGGGAAACAGAAGCGGTTGCGCCAGCACCGCCAGATTGACGCACCACACCACTGCTGAGCGCCGTGCGTAGCTCGCGTATATCTTTCGCCTGTTCTGACATGGCAGCTTGCACCGCTGCCAGCTTGTTCCACTGCCGGTCAATCTGGTACATGGTCAGCACGATCAATATAATGACCACCGTGATTAACAAATACAGCAACCAGCCCGTGGTGCTCGATCGTTTTTGCATACGCTTGTTCATTTACTGCATAATTCAGGGTTCTAGAGCATATCATTAACCCCTTCGGGGTGCAGCATTTACACAAATAGGAGTTCACATGGGTTTTCTGACTGGCAAACGCGCCCTGATTACCGGGGTCGCAAGTGACCGTTCCATCGCTTACGGTATCGCCGAGGCCATGCACCGCGAAGGCGCTGAGCTGGCTTTCACCTACCAGAATGACAAGCTGAAAGGCCGGGTAGAAAAATTCGCAGCACAATTCGGCTCCAGCATCGTGATCCCCTGCGAAGTGGCGGAAGATGCCAGCATCGCCGCCGCTTTCCAGCAACTGGGTGAACAGTGGGACGGGCTGGACATCGTGGTGCACTCCATCGCGTTTGCGCCAAAAGAGCAGCTTTCTGGCAGCATTGTGGACAACACCACCCGCGAAGGTTCACAAATTGCACACGACATCAGTGCTTACAGCTTCCTCGCGCTGGCACGTTACGCCAAACCGATGATGGCCGGGCGCAACGGCTCCATGCTGGCATTAAGCTATCTGGGTGCGGTTGCCGCTATCCCCAACTACAACGTGATGGGCATGGCTAAAGCCAGTCTGGAAGCTGGGGTACGTTTCATGGCTGCTGATCTGGGGCCACAGGGTATCCGCGTGAATGCAATTTCCGCCGGGCCTATCCGCACACTGGCAGCTTCCGGGATTGCGGGTTTCCGCAAAATGCTCGACCATTTCGAGAAATACGCCCCACTGCGCCGCAATGTCACCATTGAGGAAGTGGGTAATGCAGCGGCCTTCCTGTGTTCTGACCTAGCATCCGGGATTACCGGCGAAATCACTTACGTGGATGGTGGTTGGAATATCCTGGGCATGTCCGGCCTCGGTGAGGAATAAACCATGATTCGCAGCATGACGGCCTTTTCCCACCGCGAGTTGACCATCGAACATGGCACTCTCCAGTGGGAAGCACGCTCGGTTAACCACCGCTACCTCGACATCAGCCTGCGCCTGCCGGAAGAATTCCGCAGTCTGGAAAACAGTTTCCGCGAAACCATCCAGAGCACACTCAAGCGCGGCAAGCTGGATGCGACCCTGCGCTTCAGCCCAACGACCGGCAATAACAACGAAATCCGCATCAATGAACCGCTGGCTCGCGCCCTGATCATTGCCTGCCGCCAACTGGAAACCATTACCGACAACCCGGAACCGCTCAAGGCCGTCGATATTTTGCGCTGGCCCGGTGTGGCGCAAGATGTCACACCCGATCGTGACATCCTCGCCGCCCACGCTAAAGCGTTGCTTCAGGATATGCTGGAGGACTTGCTGGAAACCCGCGAGCGTGAAGGCAAACGCCTGGCGGAATTCATCTACCAGCGCTGTGATCAGATTGCGGAAATCACGGTACGCATCCGCAAACATCGCCCCAGCATCATCGCTGGGCAACGCGAAAAAATCCTGAATCGCATTGAAGAGCTGAAAATTTCGCCCGATTACAACCGCATCGAACAAGAGTTGGTCATCCTCGCCCAGCGGCTGGATGTTGAGGAAGAACTCGACCGCCTGATGGCGCATCTGGACGAAATCAACGCCGTGCTGGAACGCGATGAGCCGGTTGGTCGCCGCCTCGATTTCCTGATGCAGGAACTCAACCGCGAAGCCAACACGTTGTCTTCCAAGTCCAATGATTCCGACACCACGCAAGCGGCTGTCGATCTCAAGGTGATGATCGAACAGATGCGTGAACAAGTGCAAAATATTGAGTAATATCAGATGGAATATAAGGATTACTATAAAATACTGGGGGTTGAGCGTACTGCTGATCAGGATAGTATCAAGCAAGCTTTCCGACGATTAGCGGCGAAATACCACCCCGACCGCAATCAGGCCAAAGGGGCTGAAGATCGCTTCAAGGAAATCAATGAAGCCAATGAAGTTCTGGGGGATGCCACTAAACGCGCCCGTTATGACCAACTGGGTGCGGAGTGGCGTGCCGGTCAAAACTTCAAACCACCACCGGGCTGGGGGAAAACGTCCCCGCAGTTTGATTCGTCGTTTTTTGAAGGCATCGCCCGGCGTGGCGCTAATGCCCAGCAGTCTTCCGGCTTCAGTGATTTTTTTGAAGGCTTGTTTGGCGGCGGCTTCAGACGGGCATCAACAGGCACAACCAGTTCATCCACCTTACAAATTGATGTGGAAGATATTTACCGGGGTCTAAAAACCGTAACTTTGCCTGCGGGCGGCAGCGTCCAGATACGTATCCCACCTGACATCTCGGATGACAAAAGGATACGCATCCCCGGCAAAGGCCCGCACGGCTCAGATGTTTACTTAATGGTGAAAATCAAGGAGCATCCCCATTACCGCCGGGAAGGCAGCAACATTTATCTGGATTTACCCATTACACCTTGGGAAGCAGCACTAGGTGAAACGGTCACGGTCAAAACGTTGGCAGGCAAGATTAGCTTGAAAATCCCGCCCGGCTCGCAATCAGGTAGAAAAATGCGCATGAAAGGCCGGGGTCTGGCAGGTCAGGAGCCGGGCGATTTATACATTGTGCTGCACGTGCATACTCCTCCTGCTGATACCGCAGAACAAAAAGAGTATTATGCCAGAATGAAAGCGCTGTTCGCCTGGAATCCCCGACAGCACATGATCTGACAAGGAACCTTATCCTAGGATAACTGTCTGAAAACATTGAATGCCACATACCGAGAACAGTAAAACATGGTTATGTTACCCCTCACGCGCAAGATAGCTTTATTGGCAGCCATCCTCCTGCCGGTTGCCGTACCGAACACCGTCTGTGCGGCACTTCCGACCGAAGTTAATGGGCAAGCACTGCCTTCGTTGGCTACTATGCTGGAAAAAGTCACCCCTGCCGTGGTTAATATTGCGACAGAGGGGCATCAGCCCGTCAGTGACTCACTGATGAGCGACCCTTTTTTCAAACGTTTTTTTGGCGACTCCCCACAGGGAGGAGGTCAAATTAACGGCACGGGATCCGGGGTTATCATCCATGCCCAACGTGGTCATATCCTAACCAATGCCCATGTTATCGAGAGTGCCGATGTCATACACGTGACCCTGAAAGATGGGCGCAAATACCAAGCAGAAGTGGTCGGCATTGATCCGCGTGCAGATTTGGCTGTATTAC
Organism: Thiothrix litoralis; assembly: GCF_017901135.1. Taxonomy (NCBI): domain Bacteria; kingdom Pseudomonadati; phylum Pseudomonadota; class Gammaproteobacteria; order Thiotrichales; family Thiotrichaceae; genus Thiothrix; species Thiothrix litoralis. The sequence continues at coordinate 2,720,742 of NZ_CP072801.1, forward strand.
AAATTCCGGCTGAACACCTGACGGCCATGCGCTTTGGTGATTCTGACCGCTTGCGGGTGGGCGATTTTGTAGTGGCCATCGGCAACCCTTACAGTATTGGGCAAACCGTGACCTCCGGCATTATCAGTGCCTTGCACCGCAACCCCGGCATTAGTGAATATGAAAACTTCATCCAGACCGATGCCCCTATCAATCTGGGCAACTCCGGTGGCCCACTGGTCAATCTGCAAGGCGAACTGATTGGCATCAACACCGCTATTCTCGGTGATCAGGGGGGCGGCAACCTCGGTATCGGCTTTGCTGTACCCATCAATACCGCAGCAGGCGTCATTACGCAAATTGTCCAGTTCGGCAAGGTGGAACGCGGGCAATTGGGGGTAGAAGTACAAGACATGGATGCCGCCATGGCGCGGGATTTTGGCATGAAGAACAACGCAGGAGCCATTATCAATCAAGTCATTGCTGGCTCCCCCGCTGAAAAGGCAGGCATCCAGACCGGCGATGTAATCACACGGCTCAACAGCAAAAACGTGGGTAATGCCGTCGATGTCAAAAATATGATTGGTGATTTGCGGGTAGGTGCAGAAGTTCACATGACCATACTCCGGGCAGGTCGCCCACGGAATGTTACCGTCGTCACTGAACCACCAGAGGGTGGCAGGTCAGCCGCACCAACCCCCAAAGGGAATATGCAAAGCGCAGCCAATCAGCCCTACTGGGAAAAAGGGTTGCACTAGGGTTTGAAACAGGTTCCAGAAAAAAATCTGGGCAAAGAGTGCCACAAGGCCTGATAGATCAGCTATACTATAAAACGCGAATAGCCATTAAAGTATTTTATTTTTATAGTACGCAAAAATGCGCTACTATTCAGCCAGATTTGTTGAAACGACGGAATTCAATACCTTAAAAGTTTCCGTGAAGTATCAGAAGATACGCTACAATGATGCTTAAGCCCGGCATCGGTGTCTTCTGTTTACGGACACAGGTTTGGTGTCCCCAATCCAAACCTGTTAATTAAACCCCGGCTTTTTAGACCCCCTGTTTGGCCGGGGTTCCTTTTTCCAGCAGGAACAAGGATACCCTCAGAGAAATGAACTCTTCCTGAATAAGTCCCACTTACGGCTCAGATTGCACAATACTTACGTCCTTACCCAACCACTTATCCAAAACATCCCAACACTCGTCTAACCCTTGCTTGTTTAATGCCGAAAACATCTGTACTGAAGCTATCCCGCTCTCTGCCAACATCTTGCGTACTTGCAACAACACATTCGTCCCTGCCCCGCGCGTCAACTTATCCGACTTATTAAGCAGCACATGCACCGGCAGCATCCTGTTGCCCGCCCAACGCAACATGGCCTGATCGTAATCGGTCATCGGGTGGCGAATATCCATGACCAGCACCATCCCTTTGAGCGTATTGCGTTGCGTCAAATAGGATTCAATAAATTTTTGCCATTCCAGCTTGATGGCTTCTGGTACTTTGGCATAGCCATAACCGGGTAAATCCACCAGAAAATTGGCATCCGAGAGCTGAAAAAAGTTGATTAACTGGGTTCTACCGGGGGTTTTACTGGTTCTCGCCAATGACTTCTGGGAGCACACCCGATTGATTACACTGGACTTTCCGGCATTGGAGCGTCCTGCAAAAGCAATCTCCAAACCGCTTTCCGCAGGCATAGTCTTGTGGGTTGTCGCACTTTGCAGGAAACTAGCCTGCTGATAATAACGATTCATAATGTTAGCATTCTCTAATATTTTTTGCGGAACGTAAGCAGAATATGTTGTACAATTCAGTCGTTTTTTTCAGAATACCTTCCCACAGCGGTGGATTGGAAGACTGGAAAGGCTGTAGAGCGTATGGATATGGTATGCCTGCGTCAGGATGGGTGCAGATTAAAGTGCACCCGGCATGATTGCAAGCAATTGCCCCAACCGCGAGAAGACGGTTAAGGCAGCGCGTCAAGCAGTGAACATGGGGAGTCACGGCGGCAGCGCAAAAAACATGACAGATTTTCTGATATTAGGAGCACTTCGACATGAAAAAAGTACTCATGCTTGTACTGACTGGCTTGGCTGTTAGCGTCGCTGCATCTGCTTGGGCAGAAGGTGGCAATGCTGAAGCGGGCAAAACCAAATCCGCGACTTGCGCAGCCTGCCACGGTGCGGACGGCAACAGCACCAACCCGGAATGGCCTAAGCTTGCGGGTCAACACCCAAGCTACATTCTGAAGCAGTTAATGAACTTCAAGAATGATGAGCGTGTTAACCCGTCCATGACGCCCATGGCAAAGCCACTGAGTGACACGGATATGGCCGATCTGGCTGCTTACTTTTCATCCCAGACAGCAAAACCAGGTGAAGCAGACCAAAGCAAAGTGACACTGGGTGAGCAAGTCTACAAAGGTGGCAACAATGCTACTGGCGTTGCCGCGTGCGCAGCCTGCCACGGCCCGAATGGCGCTGGCAACCCAGCCGCCAACTTCCCATCATTGCATGGCCAGCACGTCACCTACATCAAAAACCAGTTGAACAGCTTCCGCAAAGGCGAGCGTGCCAACGATGCAGGCAAGATGATGCGTAACATCGCGACTGGCATGACTGATGTGGAAATCGATGCCGTTGCCGAGTACATTGCTGGCCTAAAGTAATGTCATTACCATTTGGTAACGCTTTACTGTAAAACAAGGGGTGGCATTTGCCACCCTTTGTTGTTTTAATTCACTCCATTGTAAACATGATTTTTGTGGTATGAGAAACTCCCCAGCCTCCAGTACGCGCCTGATCAACTTCCTCGGTTCAATGAATCTGGCCATCAGCTTGCTGGTGGTGGTGGCGGTTGCCTCCATTATCGGAACTGTTCTCCAACAAAATCAACCATACACGGACTACCAGATCAAATTTGGCCCCTTCTGGTTTGACTTATTCCGGTCACTGGCTTTGTATGATGTCTACTCTGCCTTATGGTTTCTGGCCATTCTGGCGTTTTTAGTTATTTCCATCGCCACTTGCGTTGGGCGCAACACCCCTGGTGTGCTGCGGGAACTCCGGCATTTTCGCGAAAATGTGCAAGAAAAATCGCTACGGGCGATGAAGCACCAAAGCACTCTTAGCACTGCGCAAAACCACGAGCAGGCTCAAGCGCTGGCAACCCGTATCTTGCACGGCCAAGGCTTCAAAACACGCCAAAAAATCGATGGCAATCATACCGTCGTCGCAGGCATGAAAGGCGGCATGAACCACTGGGGTTACTGGCTAACGCACGTTGGCATGATTGTCATTTTCCTCGGGGGTCTGATGGATAGCCGCCTGCCGCTAATGATTGCCGAGTGGCAGGGCAACCTGAAGCCCGAAACCCGCAATATTCCAGCCGGTGAAGTACCCGCCATCAGCCAACTCCCCACATCCAGTTTCTCTTTCCGTGGCTCAGTCGATATTCCTGAAGGCAGCCGTGCCAATATCCTGTTCCAGCCGATGCGTGACGGCTATCTGGTGCAGCATCTGCCTTTTGAAGTTGAGGTGAAAGAATTCCGTGTCGAACATTATTCGACCGGGATGCCCAAGTCCTTTGAAAGCGATCTGGTTATCCACGACAAGGATTTGGCAAAACCGCTGGAAACCACTATTTCCGTCAATCACCCGCTCATTTACAAAGGCGTCGCCATTTACCAAGCCAACTTTGGTGACGGTGGCTCAGAAGTCAAACTGCGTTTGCGCCCTTTCAGCACCCGCTACGCCCCGCAGGATCTGGATGGCAAAATCTTTGGCGATTACAAACTCACCAGTTCCGACCAGCAATACACACTGGAACTGAAAGACTTCCGCCTCTTCAATATCAATGATATGGAAGGTGAAGACGGTAAAGTTAAAAAGAAAAACGTCGGCCCCAGCATCACCTTCAAACTGCGTGATGCCACCGGGCAAGCGATGGAATACCAGAATTACATGAACCCGCTCAGCATCAAGGGACAAATCTATTACATCAGCGGGGTACGTGCCTCACCGAATGAGCCGTTCCGTTACCTGCATATCCCGGTTGACCCGAAAGGTGGCATGGAACGCTTCATGAAATTCCTCGCCAATATGCAAAATCCCGAGATGGTAAAGCAAGCGGCCATTGAAACCACCCGCAGCTCCATGCAGCAAACCAAGTTGCAAAATCCCGAGATAGAGAATCAGGTCATCGAGTCGATGGTGCGGCTGACGGAACAATTCTCAAGCAAAGGCTCCGAAGGCATTATGCAGGAAATTGCTGCACGCTTCCCGGAAGACAAGCGTGAAAATGCCGCCGAAGCCTTTATGAAAGTCCTGAATGCTTCACTGCGCGGGGTATACGCCGAAACCCTGAAGCAGGAAGGTGGCAGTGGCGAACCCAACGATGCCGATTGGTTATTCTTTGATGACAGCATTTTAGCAGTCGACAAAATTGCCGCCTATGGCTCACCTTGGCTGGTACAACTGAGCAGCTTCAAACAAATTGAAGCCTCTGGCCTGCAAATCACCCGCTCTCCCGGTAAGGATGTGGTGTACTTCGGCAGTGCCATGCTGGTTTTAGGGGTATTTCTGCTATTTTACGTGTCGCATCGTAGAATATGGGTCTGGATCAAGCCAAACGGCGACCACCAGTCGGACATTGTCGTGGCAGGCAGCAGCAACCGCAACCAGCCCGAATTTGAACGCTATTTTAATCACTTGCAGGGAATTTTCCAGCAAGCCATGGCACATGAGGTGAAGCATGTCAGTTCCACAACAAACGATTGAATCCCTGATTGAACGACCCAGCCTGTTCCAGCAACTAGGCTTGCGTGACTGGATATGGGCAGCGCTAGTACTTGCTGCTACAGCCTTTGTTTTTACCAAATATGGCAGCATTATGGATGGCTATGAAATTGGCATCCTCGCCATGACCGCCCCCGGCCTGATTGGTTTGGGTTGGTACTGGAAAGCCTTCCAACCCTACGCACTGGCGGTTGCTGCTTTCAGTCTACTGGGCATTTGGCTGTATGGTGGCAATTACGCCAATGCTGAAGTGGTGTTTGGCCTGAAGTTCCTGGTCTCTAGCCAGTCAGCCGTGATGTGGATGAGCGCCCTGTTTGTGATGGCTACCGTCACTTATATCGGCGGCTTGGTAGCCAACAACGAATTCACCCTAAAAACAGGTACAGCACTGACTTGGGCAGCGCTGATCATGGGTCTGACTGGCTTGATGGTACGCTGGTATGAAACCTATCTGGTTGACCCGGAATTCGGTCATATTCCCGTGAGTAACCTCTATGAAGTTTTCATCCTGTTCAGCATCATCACAGGCTTGTTGTACATGTTTTATGAAGGCCGCTACAAAAACCGTTCACTCGGTGGTTTTGTGCTGCTGGTCATTAGTGCTGCGGTGGGCTTCTTGCTGTGGTACAGCTATAGCCGTGGTGCTGATAAAATTCTCCCGCTTGTGCCTGCACTGAAAAGCTACTGGATGAAAATCCATGTTCCCGCCAACTTTGTGGGTTACGGCTCTTTTGCCCTGGCTGCGATGGTCAGCGTTGCGTATTTGTTGAAATCCAAAGGTGAGCGGCATAATCCCAACGGGTTAATGGCAAAACGCCTCCCCTCACTGGAAATGTTGGATGACATAACCTACAAAGCCATCGCCTTGGGCTTTGCCTTCTTCACCATTGCGACCATTCTGGGTGCCATGTGGGCCGCCGAAGCTTGGGGTGGCTACTGGTCATGGGATCCGAAAGAAACCTGGGCATTAATTGTCTGGTTAAACTATGCTGCATGGCTGCATTTACGCTTCTCCAAAGGCTGGCGCGGTGAACCGATGGCATGGTGGGCTATTGTTGGTTTGTTTGTTACCCTGTTTGCTTTCTTGGGCGTGAATATGTTTCTCTCCGGCTTGCATTCTTACGGTGAACTTTGAAACCCATCCCTGAGTCTAACAAGGGCATTCCATTAAAATAACCGAATGACACTGTACTTAAATAAACACAAAAGGGAGATATTGAACCGATGAAACGCGCATTGAGCCACACCCTCGGCTTTATGATGGCCGCACTGTTTGCCCTCACTGGCTGCATTCCTGAGTCCAGCCATGCAGAAGAATTCAAAGAAGGCACCCAGTACGTGACCATTTCACCTGCCATTCCAACCCAAGCACCTGCCGGGAAGGTTGAGGTAACGGAGTTGTTCTGGTACGGCTGTCCACACTGCTACTCCATGGAACCAACCATTAACGCTTTCCTCAGCAAAAAACCGGACAATGTTGTCTTCCAACGTGTTCCCGCCACGCTGAGTCCGCGCTGGGTCTATCATGCCAAACTGTTCTATGTCGGGCAAATGCTGGATCCTGATGGAGCCAAGCATGTCCACACCAAAATTTTTGAAGCGATCCAGAAGCAGCGCCGCCAAATCAACGATGACGCATCCATGACCCGCTTTTTCGTGGAACTGGGTTTTAGCGCCGATCAAGTCAAAAATGCCCTGAACTCCATGGAAATGAAAGCCATGATGGCACGGGCAGATGAAGTCGGCACCAAGTCCAAAGCAGACTCCGTTCCGGTCATCATCGTCAATGGTAAATACCGCACTAGCCCAAGCATGGTCAGCAGTGAAGACAAGCTATTGCAAGTCATTAATTATCTGGTAAAACACGAATCCAAGTAATACAGGGAGAGTGATATGCGCAAATTCAGCCTACTGGATAAAGTCCTGACCGAAATTGACCAGTCATTGCGGGTGGTTCATGCCACCGCACCGACCACCGAACGCCCTAACCCGGCAGACGGTGTGCAGGCAACGGCTCCTCTCAGCGAGGACGACCGCAAGCTGATCAGCAGGCTGATGCGCATTAACCACACTGGCGAAGTATCTGCCCAAGGTTTGTACCGTGGGCAGGCACTCACCGCCAAACGCGAAGACATCCGTGAACAGATGGAACGTTCCGCCATGGAAGAGAACGACCACCTGAACTGGACAGATAAACGCTTACAAGAACTCGGCGGCAGAAAAAGCCTGCTGAACCCGTTATTCTACTGGGGCTCCTTCACCATTGGCGCGGTCGCAGGCAAAATCGGCGACAAATGGAGTTTAGGTTTCGTCAAAGAAACCGAAGATCAGGTCATCAAGCATCTGGAAGAACACATCAACCAACTACCCGCCCATGCACTGACCGACATGACCATCCTGCAAAAAATGAAAGCCGACGAAATGCATCACGGTGAGGTAGCCATGCAAGCAGGGGGAGCCAAACTACCCTTCCTCGCACGTAAGTTGTTAATGCCGCTGATGTCGAAAGTCATGACCAAAAGCACCTATTACGTTTAATCCTGTCGCCAGTCCAGCACGGTATACTGTAAACGGGTTGCAAGATACCCGCATAACTCACCGGCAAGCTCCATCGGCGTTTGCCCTACCCCCAAATCCTTGCACTGCGTCACCTGCAAACCCGCATAACCACAAGGATTAATCCGCTGGAACGGTTCCAGATCCATATCCACATTCAGGCTCAAACCGTGGTAAGTACAACCTTTGGCAACCCGCAAACCCAGCGCCGCAATCTTACAGCCTTGCACATACACGCCCGGCGCATCCCGATCACCTGCCGCAGCAATACCATAATGCGCCAGCAAATCAATCACGGACTGCTCAATCTGCATCACCAGTTCACGCACACCGAGTGCTTTGCGGCGAATATCCAGCAGCAAATAAACCACCAACTGTCCCGGCCCGTGGTATGTCACCTGCCCACCCCGATCAATCGGGATCACAGGAATAGCGCCCGGCGCCAACACATGCTCCATCTTGCCATTACGCCCTAACGTAAACACGGGCGAATGCTGCACCACCCAGATTTCATCAGGGGTATTCTCACCCCTGTTTTGGGTGAATGCCTGCATCTGCTGCCACACCGGCACATAATCTTGGACACCCCACACCCGCACCTGCAAAGTGTCAGTAATGCCGCCTACAACATTTACAGTGCCCACAACACCAGCTCACAGGCTTTCAAGTCCTGATACACCGCATTGATCTGATCCTTGCTGGTTGCACGCAGGTTGACCGTCAGGCTATGGTATTTCCCAGTCGAGCTGTCACGGCGCTGCACATGCTCATCCGGGTTGAAACCGTCATCATGGCGGCAGACAATCTCGCAAATGCGCAGATGAAACTCAGTATCCGCACGACCCACTATCTTGATTGGAAAATCACAGGGAAATTCCAGTATCAATTCTTCCTGATCACCAAAACGTTCCACGTTCTGTCCTCACTTGTTCCCGTTTAATCGGCGAACAATTTCTGGATACCATCCATCATTCGCCGCCACCAGCCGCCCTCAGCAACATCTTCCAGTGCCAACAACGGGGATTCCTTGACAATTTTACCCAGCTCCCGATCGGTAATGATCACGGTGCCCAGTCTGTCACCGCGTTTAATGGGGGCGTCAATGCCTTTATCAAGCTGCATACCGCCTTTCAACTGATCATAGCGACCTTTCACAATACTAATGAACAAGTCATCGGTCACGCCCGCTGGAACCTCAGTTTGATCGCCTTTCCAGACCCGCACGTTAGCCAGCACCGCACCTGCATTGTATAACTGGTGTGTTTCAAAGGTACGGAAACCGTACTCCAGTAGTTGCTGACTAATATTGGCGCGGGCATCATCGCTTTTAGTCCCCAACACCACAGAAATCAGGCGCATATTATCGCGCTTGGCAGAAGACACCAGACAATAACCAGCCGATTCGGTGTGCCCGGTTTTCAAGCCATCGACGGTGGGATCGCGGAACAGCAAGCGATTGCGGTTTTGCTGCTTGATATTGTTATAACTGAATTCTTTCTCGGAATAGAGCTTGTAACGCTCTGGGAACTCGGTAATCAAGGCACGCACCAATGTCACAATATCACGCGCCGTGGTGTAGTGGTCTTTAGCAGGCCAACCCGTGACATTCATGTAATGGGTATCTTTCATGCCCATCTCAGCCGCCGTCTGGTTCATCCGCTGCACGAAAGCCTCTTCGCTTCCCGCTATATACTCCGCCAGAGCCATTGCCGCATCATTGCCGGACTGGATAATCATGCCTCGTAACAGCTTCTCAAATGGAACTCTTTTACCCAACTCGACAAACATGCGCGAGCCTTCCATTCTCCAAGCTTTTTCACTGATCAGTACCTGATCATCCAGTTTGACCTTACCTGTACCCAAGTCCTGATAGACTAGGTAAGCGGTCATCAGCTTGGTAATGCTCGCTGGCTCAATGCGCAACCCAGGGTTGAGACCCGCCAGCTCTTCACCACTCTGGAAATCCACCAACAAATAATTCCGCGCCTCAATTTCTGGCACACCAGAAGCCATCGCAACAATCTCAGGTGGAATCGAGGAGTCGTTGTAAGGTGCAGTCGACAGGTCGCTCGGCGCTTCCTCCTCACCTGACGACGGAGCAGGCTGCTCAGCAGCCATGGAGAGACTACCTGCCAGTAACCCTACTAGCAGTAACAGTTTAATAATCCTTGTGAGCATGAACAGTCCTTTTACTGATGCTAATTATTTTCATGAGAACACTACGGTAACGGAGCAGGCGCTACCGCGCAACTACCTTGAAGTTTGCCAAGCCGTTACTTTCCAGTATGTCCTTCACATTATCAATTTGATCCTGACTATACAGGGGGCCAACCCTGACCTGATACATTTCACGCCCGTTTTGCTGGGCGGTTGCCATTTCAGTCTTGGCAAGACCCACCGATGTCAGGCGCACAAACATGTCAAGGGAGGTATTTTTATCCGGCCAAGTACCCGCAATGACATAATAGGGTTTCGACTTGTCGACTGGCTCAGCAGGTTTTGCCACCTGAGTATTGGCTTTGGCAACACCCCGTGCTTCAGGGGGAAGCTGATCCGGTGAAATAGCTGCCACTTCCACAGGCGCACCACTACGTGCCTTGATACCCAGGGCATTAGCCGCAGCAAAGGACAACTGGATCAAGTCGCCGCCCTCAAATGGCCCACGGTCATTGATACGCACAATAATCTGCTTACCATTCTGCCGGTTAGTCACCTGTGCAAAGCTGGGCAGAGGCAACGTCCGGTGTGCGGCAGAATAACCATACATATCAAAGGCTTCACAGCCTGCTGTTTCCGTCCCCTGATACTCGGCACCGTACCACGCAGCCGTACCTTTTTCCGCATAACCAGCGGCAGAATTCAGCACTTGATAGGTCTTGCCTTCAATAGTGTAAGTCGGGTCATTGCCACACCCGCCTTGCGCCTTGGCACTGGTATTACCATCCACCAGAATAACCGGGGCTGCCGATTTTTTTGTACTATTGCTGCTGCACGCCGCTAATCCCATTACCATGCAAGCCAACAGAATCCCTGAAAATCGCCAGTTTATTGTCATCATATTTTCCAGCTTTTATTACCCAATCATTAACGCCCCCTACCCTCAATCAGGGTAAAGGGCGATGTTAGTATAGCCCTTAAAAACCAAACTTACGCTTACGGATTTCTTGTGCAAGCTGATGTACCGCCATCGCGTATTTGACGCTAGGGTTGTAACGGGTGATGGCATAGAAGTTTTCACCGCCTACCCAATATTCATCGGTTGTCCCATCCAGCTTGATCAGGCTGACCTTCGCCGAGTTAATCGGAGCCTGTGGCCTAACCTCGCTGGCAGCCAAGTCACTCAAGGTACGTGAAGGTTTTTTCGCGGTCGTTTCGGCAATACTAGCATACCCATTACCGGAAATATAAGCAGGCACTGCCACGCCTGCGCCACGCTTCCAGCCATTTTTGGCGAAGTAATTCGCTACACTGGGGATAGCATCCTGCGGATCCCACAAGTCACGTTTGCCATCACGATTGCCGTCAATGGCATAACTACGGTAGCTACTGGAAATAAATTGCCCCAGCCCCATTGCCCCCGCATAAGAACCACTGAAAATCTGCGGTCTGACTTTTTCCTCACGTGACAACAGCAAAAACTGCTCCAGCTCTTTCTGGTAAAAACTGGCTCGCCGTGGGAAATCGAACCCCAAACTGGTTAGCGCCTGCAACACATTATGCTTGCCGGTATTTTTACCGTACTGGGTTTCCACCCCGATAATCGCCACCAGATACGCTGTATCCACCCCGTACTGGCGGGTAGCGCTATCCAGCAGCACGGCATGACGGTTCCAGAAATCCACCCCACCATTGATACGCGTTTCGGTCAGGAAAATGGGACGGTACACCTGCCAGGCCTGCCCTTCAGTCGGCGCACTAGCCTTGGTCAATGCCGCTTGATCGCGCTGCACCCCGGAAAATGTCTGTTCCAGAAACGCAATATCGAAACCATGCTGATGATTCATCTTACCGATAAACTCACGCAACTCAGGATAATTCGCGTAGTCTCCTCCCAAGTCACGGGGAGCATTCACTGTCACCACGGGTGGCCTGATGACAGGCGCTTGCACGTTCTGATTATTGGCCGGGGGATTGGTTGCAGATGGCGCAAATACCCAAGGCCATTGCGCCCCGGCAGTCGTACAGCCCCCCAACAAACTACCGACAATGACCAGCCCGGCTAACTGACTGAGCGACTGTTTCCATTGGGCTGAATCATGCGTGACTCTCATTACTCCATCTCCTGATCTATTGAGGAGAGCTTGAAAATCCGTCTTCAGCTATCCCGTTGATAAATGCGTTTGCGTTTTCTCATGCCCATGATAATACCGAAAGACATCATTAGTGTGACCACAGAAGTCCCCCCGTAACTCACCAAGGGTAGCGGTACACCAACCACCGGGAGCAGCCCGCTGACCATGCCGGTATTCACAAACAAATAAAAAAAGAATGACACACTCAGACTTCCACCCAAAAGTCGGGCAAAGGTATCCTCACCCTTACTGGCAAGGTATAGACCACGCCAGATAATAAATAAGTATAAACTCATTAAAATCAGATTGCCCACCAAGCCGAATTCTTCACCGAATACCGCAAAAATGAAGTCTGTGTGCCGTTCTGGCAGGAAGTCCAGATGCGATTGATCCCCTTGCATCCAACCTTTTCCATCAACCCCACCAGACCCAATCGCAATTTTTGACTGATAAATATGGTAGCCAGTTCCCAATAAATCAGATTCCGGGTCGAAAAGCGTTTCGATACGTTTGCGTTGGTACTCATGCATTCCGAAAAAGTACATCAAAGGCGCTGCCGCACCGATGAAAAGGATCCCGCCCCCAATCAACCACCAGGACATGCCTGCCAGATAGATCACAAAAAAGCCTGAAGTCGCAATCAACAACGACGTACCCAAGTCAGGCTGCTTCATAACCAGCAGCATGGGAACTAAGACCAATAACAGCGCAATAACGACATCCACAAAACGCGGCGGCAACGGTTTTTCAGAGAAGTAATAAGCGACCATCATCGGCACAGCCAACTTCATGATTTCTGAAGGCTGTATATCCATACCAATATACAACCAGCGCTGCGCCCCTTTTTTAGTGACCCCCACAATCAAAACCAGCACCAGCAATACCACGCCGATACTGTAAAGCCACACCGCCCAATGCCGCAGGGTTTTACTGGAAATCTGCGAAAACAATACCAGCAAACCCAACCCAATGGTGAAATGGATCGATTGGCGCTGTACCTGCTCCAGATTGGCGTCGCTGGCACTGTACAAGGTCGCCAACCCCAAAAAAATCAGCAACGACAATACCGCCAACAACACAGCATCGACCCGCTGCAAGGCAACCACCAACCAAGAAGGGAAAAGGCTATTAATCATGTGTACCCCCGGCTTTTTTGAGCTTTGTTTTAGTTTTGGTTTTCACAGCGGCTTTTTCTTTCGCGTCAGCCTTCTCGGTTTCTGGCGACACTTCCTGTTTAGGTTGCACCACGACCCCTGCTGGTTTCAAGACATGATCCCCGTACTGTTGCAACAAATAAGCATCCATGATCTTACGACCGACGGGGGCTGCGGTATGCCCACCACTTCCTGAAGAGTTTTCAATAATGACCGCCACCGCAATTTTGGGGTTTTCCACAGGCGCAAACCCCACAAACAGGGCATGGTCACGCAAGCGCTTGGCAATACGTCCGGCATTGTATTTACCGCCAGCTAATCCAAAGACTTGCGCCGTACCTGTTTTACCTGCAATCCGGTAGGCTGCCCCAGCACCCGCCGCCCGTGCCGTACCACCGGGGCGCATCACGTTTTCCATCCCCTGTATCGCTAAATTCCAGAAACGCGCATCCGTCTCAATGGGCGGAAAAGGCTCAGGCTTGAGTACTTTTTCTTCCTGATTACGCGCAGTACGCACCCCGCGTAAGACATGCGGTTTCAAACGTATACCGTGATTAGCAATAATTGAAGTCGCATGAGCCAGTTGCAGCGGGGTTGACAGCCAGTACCCCTGACCGATACCGATATTGACCGTGTCGCCAGGAAACCAGCTACGCTTGTGACGTTTCTCTTTCCATTCCCTAGTCGGCATCAAGCCAGACGACTCTGAAGGCAGGTCAATCTCCGTCTTTGCCCCAAAGCCAAAGCGACTCATGTAGCTCGAAAAGCGATCAATACCCATGCGATAAGCCAAGTCATAAAAATAGGTATCGCAGGATTGTTGAATCGCATATTTAAGGTCAACTGAACCGTGACCACGTTTGTTCCAGCAGCGGAACACATGCTTTTGCCCCGACAAGCGGAAAAAGCCGGGGTCATAAACCCGTGAACCCGGTGTCACCACCCTTTCCGCCAGACCAGCCACCCCTACCATCGGCTTAATGGTGGAACCGGGGGGATACGCAGCCTGCAAAGCACGGTTAAACAAGGGGCGACCGGGGTCATCGCGCAAGCTGGAGTAATCTTTTTGCGAGATCCCGTCGATGAACAAATTGGGATCAAAGGTAGGCAAACTGGCCAACGTCAATACCTCACCGTTGCTGGGGTCTATCGCCACAATGGCACCCCGCTCGCCTTCCAGTAATTTTTCCGCCAAGATTTGCAGGTTAATGTCTATGCCAAGGAATAGCTCCTGCCCGCCTACCTGCTCCTGTTTGCCAATTTCATTCTGCTTTTTGCCATGTGCATCCACCTCAATCAGCTCAAAACCGGCCTTCCCGTGCAAACGGTCTTCGTGGGACGCCTCCACACCCGATTTGCCAATATGGGTTGTACCTGTGTACTCATCCTTATCTACCCGCTCCAGATCGCGGGTATCAATACGCCCGACATAACCAATGACATGGCTAGCCGTATTGAGCAAAGGATAATAACGCTCCATGCGCACTTCCATCCTGACCCCCGGAAAGCGCGGGCGATTGACAGCAAATACCGCAATTTCTTCTTCGGTCAGATTTTCCCGGATCGGGATAGACTGGTATTTGAAACGACGCGCCTGAGTTTTGAACAGGCGTACATCCTTCTCCACCAACGGAATGACCAAACCAAGCCTAGCAATAAGGCCATCGACATCCGCCAGCGTTGAGCGCCCATCCCCATTTTCATCACCAACATTATCGCGCACCACTTCGAGAACATATTGGGTGTGGCTATCCGCCAACAGAACACCGTTACGGTCATAAATCTGACCGCGATTCGGCGGAATGGGAATACGTTTCTGGTAATGCTGGCGGGAAAGTTCCGAATATTTTTCGTGCTGCGAAACCTGGAGCTGGTAAACCCGCCCCAGGATCGCTAACAAGGCAAACAGGATAATAACGCCCGCCACAATAGCACGCACATTGAACATGTGCTGCTCATCGCGCTCCAGTTTAATTGGTCTATCACTCATAAATTGCTAATGAGCATCCTGCCAGCCTGAAATCGGGCGACTATAGCAGATTATGAGAAGGGAATCTCCTCTGGTTGTTCGATCTCATAACGCTTGATGCTATCCATGATTTCCTGCTTGGCTTCTTCAATACCAGCCCAGCCTTCCACCTTGACCCATTTGCCTGCATCCAGCTCTTTGTAACGTTCAAAGAAGTGCTGGATCTGGCTCAACAGCAGCTTAGGCAACTGCTCATAAGACTCGATATCACGATACCCTGATGACAGATTATGGGCTGGAACCGCCACAATTTTCGCATCAATCCCCGACTCATCCGACATTTTCAGCATCCCGACCGGGCGCACTGGAATCACGCAACCGTGCATCAATGGCGTAGGTGAAACCACCAACACATCCGTTGGGTCACCGTCTTGCGCCAACGTATGGGGAATAAACCCATAATTTGCAGGGTAAAACATCGGTGTAGACAGGAAACGGTCAACATACAAAGCGCCGCTTTCCTTATCCAGCTCGTATTTGACAGGCGTGGACAATGCCGGGATTTCGATGATGACATTCACGCAATTTGGCACATCACGCCCTACAGGAACTTTATCAATATTCATTGTTTACTCTACCGTTGTGTACAAATCACGGTATTATAACCCCTGTTACGAATTCTCACAGCAACTAACCACCACTACTTGTCGACAATTTCAAGAGAATAGCATGGCACACTCATTACGCGACCAGCTCCTCAAGGCAGGGCTCGTCACAGAAGCACAGGTTGAAAAAGCCAATCAACCTAAACCCAGCACGCTTCGGCAACCTCAGGCAAAGAGCAAACCGCCGCGTCGGGAGAATCGCCCACCTCCGGCCGCTCCACGCCCTGAAAGCCGCGAAAACAAAGCGCCTCGGCCTGCTCCCAAGGAAAAAAGTGACCTTGCGCAGTTCTATGAAGCCCGCGCCAAGACCGAACGCGAAGAACGCCAACAGGCCGAACAACGCCAGCGCGAAATCGCCGCCCGCCGCAAACAAACCCGCGAACAAGTGGCCGCCCTCATCAACGACAATCTGAAAAATGTCGACGATGCTGACATCCGCTACAATTTTGTCATCGGCGACAACATCAAATACCTGTACGTCACCGAAGCCCAACAGCAAGAACTCGCGGATGGCAAACTCGCCATCACCTTCCTCGGTGGCAAACGCTGCCTGATTCCGGCGGATACGGCACAACAAATTTTGGCACTAGACCCCGACAAACTGATCGTGATCAATGCCCCGGAAGACGATGCCATTACCCCATCGCCAGAGCCTGCTTGTACAACTGATTCTTAGGCAATCCCGTCAAACGGGCAGCAAGCGCTGCTGCCTGTTTCACCGGCAACTCCTCCAACAACACCGCCAGGATACTGTCGGCACGCAAAGCACTAAGCTGTTCCTGATCCTCCGTCACCACATTGCCCGCAATCACCACCACAAACTCACCGCGTGACATATTGGTATCGGTTGCCATTTGCTGCAACAAATCCCCGGCACTGCCCCGGTAAATGCTTTCAAACAACTTGGTCAACTCCCGCAAGATCACCACCCGGCGTTCCTCACCCAGCGTTGCCACCACATCCGCCAACATATCCGCAATCCGATGGCTGGACTCGTAAAACACCAAAGTACGCGGCTCTTCGCGCACCCCTTCCAATAACTTACGGCGCGAAACCGATTTTGCAGGCAGAAATCCTTCAAACACAAAACGATCCGTCGGCAACCCCGCCACCGACAATGCCGCAATCAAGGCACTTGCCCCCGGAATCGGCACCACGGTATGCCCTGACTCCCCCAAAGCATGAACCAACTTGTAACCAGGGTCACTGATCAACGGCGTGCCCGCATCACTCACCAAGGCCAGTTGCATCCCCTGATCCAACTCGGCACGGATACTCGCCACCCGATCCGCTTCATTATGATCATGCAAACTTGCCAAGGTATTCTGGATACCGTAATGGGTCAGCAAACCGCGCGTGACCCGCGTATCTTCTGCGTAAACCTTGTCGACTTCCGACAAGATACGCTTACCTCGCTCGGTCATATCCGCCAAATTACCAATCGGCGTTGCCACGCAGTACAAAATACCTTGCTTCATGTCTTTTCCTAAAAAACGAAGCCCGCCACAAAGGGCGGGCTTCTGGTTTCAACCAACAATACCCTGCATTATGCCAACAATGGCACGATCATCAAGGCCACAATATTGATGATCTTGATCAGCGGGTTAACCGCCGGGCCTGCGGTATCTTTATACGGGTCGCCGACAGTATCGCCCGTCACGGCAGCCTTGTGCGCTTCAGAACCCTTGCCACCGAAGTTACCCTCCTCAATGTATTTCTTGGCGTTATCCCATGCACCACCGCCGGTTGTCATGGAAATCGCCACGAAAATCCCGGTAATGATCGTCCCCACCAATACGCCACCCAAAGCTTGCGGCCCCAGCGTCAAACCAACTACCACAGGCACGGCAACTGGCAACAGCGAAGGCAAAATCATTTCCTTGATCGCCGCTTTGGTCAACATATCCACACATTTGCCGTATTCCGGCTTGCCCGTGCCTTCCATAATGCCCGGAATGTCGCGGAATTGACGGCGCACTTCCACCACCACCGAACCGGCAGCACGCCCCACAGCCTCCATCCCCATCGCTGCAAACAAATACGGCACCATGCCACCAATAAACAGGCCAATAATGACCATGTGGTTCGACAAATCAAACGTCAAACCGGGGTGGCTGGTGGAAAGCGCATGGGTATAATCCGCAAACAACACCAAAGCTGCCAAACCGGCTGAACCAATCGCATAACCTTTGGTAACGGCTTTAGTGGTATTACCCACCGCATCCAGCGGGTCAGTAATGTTACGCACTTCATCCGGCAAGCCTGCCATTTCCGCAATCCCGCCCGCGTTGTCAGTGATCGGGCCGTAAGCATCCAGTGCCACGATAATCCCCGCCATCGACAGCATCGACGTTGCCGCAACCGCAATCCCGTACAAACCAGCCAGTTCATACGCGCCCCAAATCGCCAGACACACCGCCAACACCGGCGCAGCGGTAGATTTCATGGAAACCCCTAACCCGGCGATGACATTCGTACCATGCCCAGTAGTGGAGGCTTGCGCAATATGCTGTACCGGGCTGTATTCCGTGGCAGTGTAATATTCCGTAATCCACACCATTGCCGCCGTCAGCAGCAAACCGATAACCGCCGAGCCATACAAGGCATTCACTGAATACAGGGCATTATCGCCCATCATGATGTCAGTTACTGGGTAAAACAGCACCAAAGATGCCGCACCCGCTACCGCCAACCCCCGGTACAAAGCATTCATGATTTTGCCACCCGTGCGGGCTTTGACGAACATGACCCCCAAAATCGAGGCCAAAATCGAAAAGCCGCCCAACACCAAGGGGTAAACAATGGCATTTTCCGAGCCATTCATCAGCAAGCCGCCCAGCAACATGGTAGCAATGATGGTAACCGCATAAGTTTCAAACAAATCAGCCGCCATCCCCGCGCAATCGCCGACGTTATCCCCCACGTTATCGGCGATAACTGCCGGGTTACGTGGGTCATCTTCCGGGATACCTGCTTCGACCTTGCCCACCAAATCCGCGCCTACGTCAGCGCCCTTGGTAAAGATGCCACCACCCAACCGCGCAAAAATGGAGATCAAGGAACCACCAAACGCCAAGCCCACCAAGGCATGGGTTGCATCACTGGAAGAAGTCCCCGTCATGGTCAGCACAGCGTAATAACCCGCCACACCCAACAATGCCAAGCCAACCACCAACATGCCCGTAATCGCGCCGCCCTTGAAGGCAACATCCAGCGCTGCATTCAGGCCATGTTTGGCAGCTTCCGCCGTGCGCACATTGGAACGCACCGACACATTCATGCCGATATACCCCGTTGCACCCGATAGCAGCGCACCCAGCGCAAAACCAATCGCGGTTTTCCAACCCAGAGTCATGAAAATGACTGCAAACAGCAGAATACCCACCACGGCAATGGTGGTGTATTGGCGGTTCAGGTAGGCTTGCGCCCCTTCCTGAATAGCTTGCGCAATGCTACGCATTTTCGCGTCACCTTGCGGGCGAGCCAACACCCAGCGAATCGTGACAACACCATAGATGAGCGCGGCAAGCGCACACAAAATAGCTACGGCCAAACCTGTGGACATCAAAGTACCTCCATCACATATTTCTATTATCTAACGGAACACCACCCGACCCGTCTGTAGTGCCAAGCAAGATCAGGCGCTCGTAAACAAGCATAGCCCTATTTTCAGCATCTAACCGTATTGTTTATCCGCCTTTTATGGATATTTATCAGCTTTATCTACCGACTCAACCCCCATAAAATACCACTCGCCGTATCAAACCTTCAGTATCCCGAAAAAAAAATGCTATATTTCAGCAACCATACCCTCCTAAACAGGTACCAGGACTCACATCATGCAACCAAGATTTCACCAAAGCATCCTGAAATATTGCGCTCTATCCTTATTAATAGTCGTGCCACTGTTACTGCAAGGGTGCTCACCAACCACGAGCATCCCCGGTACAGATGGCAGCGCCACCCAAGGCAATGCCAGCATTGAACAAGCCAATGCACTGTTTACTCAAGGCAAAAAACGTGAAGCAGCTCAGGCTTATTATGCAGCCTCTGCTCGCTACCCAACCCCGCAGCGCGAACGGATAATCTTGCAAGCAGCTGAAATCGCCGCCTCCATCGGTGATGCCCAATTAACCAATACCTATCTGGCTCGCGTCCCTGCCTCTGTACTGGATGGTGAAAACCGTGCCCGCCAAGCCTACGTCAAAGCACTCTTGGCGCTACAACAAAAAAACCCCGCGTTGGCCTTGCGCACATTGCCCAGCAATCTGGATAATATTTCCCCGGCCTTGCGTGCAAAAGTCAAACATATCCAG
Source organism: Thiothrix litoralis (assembly GCF_017901135.1). NCBI lineage: Bacteria > Pseudomonadati > Pseudomonadota > Gammaproteobacteria > Thiotrichales > Thiotrichaceae > Thiothrix > Thiothrix litoralis. The sequence goes on from NZ_CP072801.1 coordinate 2,740,473, forward strand.
CAACGCGCCCAAGCCAGTGCAGGCGGCAAAGGTGGCTCTGTAGGGCAAAACGTGCAGCGAGCCATGGTTCCCAGCAGCGTTAACCGCATCGCAGCTCTGCTTCCCCAATCCGGCGCACTTCGTAGTGTTGGGCAAGAAATCTACCGAGGCATGGAAACTGCCCGTAACAGCATCGCCAGCGACACCACGGTGCAACTGTACGATGTCAATGCAGGTGGTGCAGTTGCCCAATACCAGCGGGCGGTCGCCGAAGGTGCTGATGTAGTGGTTGGCCCCCTCGACAAGGAATCACTGGCGCAATTGCTGGCGCAACCCCAACTGCTCTCCAAGCCTTTGCTGAGCCTTAATTACCTGACCAATAGCCGCAATATTCCGGGCGCACTCTACCAATTCGGCCTGTTGCCAGAAGATGAAGCCCGTCAGGTGGCAACAGCCACCACGGCACGGGGTTTACGCACGGCTATCGTCATGGCGCCCGCCTCCAGTTGGGGCGACCGGATAGCCGCTGCATTCCGTAGCGCCTATCAAGCCAAAGGTGGGCAAGTGCTCAATATCCAGCAATACCCAGACACAGCCTCCAATGCCTATATGCAAAACGTGCAGAATGCTCTAGCAGCCACCCAAGGGCGTGCCAGCATGGTATTCCTCGCCGCCTCCCCCAGCCAAGCGCGTCTAATGCGCCCACTATTGGCAGCGCAAGCACCTTCCTTGCCCGTGTATGCCACTTCGCACATCTTCTCCGGGCGCACTGACCCCGGCAATGACGCTGACCTCGACGGTATCCGTTACACCGAAATCCCTTGGGTCATCGAAGGTTTGCAAAACGGTAGCCTCAACAACTCCACCTTCCCGCGCATGTTTGCACTGGGCATGGATGCGCTGCTGATCGCCAAAAACCTGCCCAGCATTGGCGGCAACCCCAACGCGCAAGTCAACGGCAAAACCGGCGACATCCGCGTGGCAGGCAACCGCCAAATCCAGCGCACCCTGCTGTTTGCCACTTTCGTCAATGGCGTTCCACAAGCCCTTGGACAATAAGCAGCCGCAAGCGCCGCACCTGATACGCGGCATCAGCACCGAACAACTGGCCTGCGAATACTTGCAGGCCAGTGGTTTGCAACTGCTGCATCAAAACTACCGCCTGAAAATGGGTGAAATCGACCTAATCATGCGCGATGGCAATGTCATCGTGTTTATCGAAGTGCGCTACCGTAAAACCCAACGTTACGGCGGCGCATTGCTTAGTATTGACCCACGCAAGCAAGCGCGTATCATCCGCACCGCACAACACTATTTACAATACCGCGCCCCAGACGCCCAAGCGCGTTTCGACGTGGTAGCGGTAGAAGGTAACAATCCCATCAACTGGATCAAGAACGCTTTCGAATCGGGCTAAAGGGCTAACCCCATCATGAATTTACAAACACGCATCCAACAACATTTCGCCGCCAGCATTGCAACCAAGCAAAAAGCACTAGAGCTGTTACAAGAGCCCATCCTTACTGCTGCTCGTTTGGTTTTCGAGGCCATCCAACGCGACGGCAAAATCCTCAGTTGCGGCAACGGTGGCTCAGCAGGCGATGCCCAGCATTTTTCCTCCGAAATGCTCAACCGTTTCGAGCAGGAACGGCGGGGCTTACCCGCGATTGCATTGACCACGGACACTTCCACCCTCACCTCCATTGCCAACGATTACAGCTACGAACGTATATTCGCCCGCCAGATCGAAGCACTGGGGCGTAAGGGTGACGTATTACTGGCGATTTCCACCAGCGGCAATTCTGGCAACGTTAACCGCGCCATTGAAACCGCGCACGACTGCGGGATGAAGGTCGTTGCCCTCAGCGGCAAAGTAGGCGGCAGCATGAAAGACTTGTTGCAAGCAGGCGATGTAGAACTACGCGTCCCCGCCGACAGCACCGCCCGTATTCAGGAAACCCATTTGCTGTTAATTCACTGCATTTGCGACCTTGTTGACCAGATGCTCTTGACCGAAACACCATGAATGACCCCAGCAATAGCGTCAGCCTGCTACGCGAAGCCAGCCCCTACATCCAGCATCACCGCAATAGAACCTTTGTCATTGCCTTTCCCGGCGAAGTAATAGAACAGCCCACGTTTAACCGCCTGATTCAGGACATTGCCACCGTTTCCGCCTTGGGCAGCCGCATTGTCATCGTCCACGGCACTCGGTCGCAAATCAACCAACGGCTTGCAGCGGCTGGGCGTGTCGCGCACATCCACCACAATATCCGCGTCACGCACCCGGATGATATTCCTCTGGTAGAAGAAACCGTTGGGTTCCTTCGCATCAAAATCGAAAGCCTGCTCAGCCACGCCCTCAATCAACCCGGTCTGGAAAACGCCAGCATCGGCGTAAGCTCCGGCAACTACATCACCGCGCAGCCGCTTGGCATCATTGATGGCGTCGATTACGGGCATACCGGCAAAATCCGCCGCATTGCTCATCGCTTTATCCAGCAACAACTCGACAGCCACAATATTGTACTGATGTCACCTATCGGCTACTCCCCCAGCGGCGAAACCTACAACATCGACTACGAACACGTCGCCCTCAGCACCGCCAAAGCCTTGAATGCTGACAAAATCATTTTCCTCAGCGACAACGACGCACAACTGCCCCACGAAATCACCGCCGGGCAAATTGATGCCGATGCCAACGCCTCACCTTTCCTGAAAAAGATCGCCCGCATCCTGCTGGATGGCGACAGTGAACGCGTCCACCTACTGAATGCTGCCACCGACGGCGCCTTACTGCTGGAAGTGTATACCCGCGATGGTGTAGGCAGCTTGATTGCAGCCCAACAATTCGAGCAAATGCGGGCAGCAACTGTAGAAGACATCAGCGGCATCCTCGACCTGATTCGCCCATTGGAAAGCAAAGGAACGCTGATCAAACGTTCGCGGGAACAACTGGAACTGGAAATCAGCAACTTCCATGTCACCGTGCGTGACCAGAAGATCATTGCCTGCGTCGCGCTTTACCATACGGACAACCCCGACATTGCCGAGCTTGCCTGCCTTGCGGTACACACCGACTATCGTGGCGGCAATCGCGGCGACAAACTGCTCCGACACATTGCCCAACTGGCGAAAACCCAAGGCACAACCCGCCTACTGGTGCTGACGACTCAGACCACCGACTGGTTTCGCGAACGCGGCTTTATCAAAGGCAGCGTCGATGAATTGCCACCCAACAAGAAATCGCTGTACAACTACCAGCGCAACTCGCAGGTGTTGTTTAAAACGCTATAAAGACTCTCCTCTCAAAACCGAGAAGAGAGTCCAGAAACAAGCTTACACAGCCGCTAGTGTGGCATTAAAGGTCGCACTAGGCCGCATCACTGCCGTCATTTTATCCATGTCAGCACAGTAATACCCATCCAGATCCACTGGCTGGCCTTGCACCGCATTCAACTCAGCAATAATCACCTGCTCATTGTCGGCAAGGGCTTTTGCCAGCGGCGCAAAACGTGCCGCCAACCCAGCATCTTGCGTCTGTGCAGCCAGTGCTTCCGCCCAATACAGCGCCAGATAGAAATGGCTGCCGCGTGTATCCAACTGCCCGACTCTGGCGGCGGGCGATTTGCGGTTATCCAGCAATTTGCCGGTGGCCTGATCCAGCGTAGTCGCCAGAATCTGGGCTTGCGGGTTGCCGGTCTTGATACTGACCTCTTCCAGTGAAGAAGCCATTGCCAGAAACTCACCCAACGAATCCCAACGCAAGTGGTTTTCTGCCACCAATTGCTGCACATGTTTAGGGGCGGAACCACCTGCCCCGGTTTCAAACATGCTGCCGCCCTCCATCATCGGCACGATGGACAGCATTTTCGCACTAGTCCCCAGCTCCATGATCGGGAACAGGTCAGTCAGGTAATCACGCAAAATATTGCCCGTCACAGAAATCGTGTCCATGCCCCGGATAATCCGCTCCAGCGTGAAACGCATGGCTCGCACTTGCGACATAATGTGGATTTCCACCCCGTTCAGGTCATGGTCTTGCAGGTATAGCTCGACCTTCTGAATCAGTTGCGCTTCGTGTGGACGGTAAGGGTCAAGCCAGAACACCGCTGGCGTATTCGACAAGCGAGCACGTTTCACCGCCAATTTCACCCAGTCACGCACCGCTGCATCCTTGGTTTGGCAAGTACGCCAGATGTCGCCGGTTTCGACCTGATGCTGCATCAGCACTTTGCCTTGCTCATCCACTACCCGCGCCGTGCCCGGTGTGGTGATTTCAAAGGTTTTGTCGTGTGAACCGTATTCTTCGGCTTTCTGCGCCATCAAACCCACATTAGGGACAGAGCCCATCGTGGTCGGGTCGAAAGCCCCATTGGTTTTGCAAAAACCAATCATTTCCTGATAAATCCGCGCAAAGGTACTTTCCGGGATCACCGCTTTGGTTTCCTTGAGCTTGCCATCCACACCCCACATTTTGCCGCCGTTGCGAATCATCGCAGGCATGGAAGCATCCACAATCACATCATTCGGCGCGTGCAAATTGGTGATGCCCTTATCGGAATCCACCATCGCCAATTCCGGCTGCTGGGCATAACCATCGGCAATGTCTTGCTCAATCTCGACGCGAATCTCTGCGGGCAAGCTCTGAATCTTTTCGAGCACACTGCTCATGCCGTTGTTCGGATTCACCCCCAACTGTTCAAACAACTCGCCGTACTTGGCAAACAAGTCCTTGAAAAACACCTTGACCGCGTGACCAAATACAATCGGATGCGACACCTTCATCATGGTCGCCTTGACGTGCAGGGAGAACAAAATCCCGCTATCCTTGGCATCGGCCAATTGCTCGGCATAGAAAGCGCACAGGGCTTGCTTGCTCATGTACATGCTGTCGATAATTTCGCCAGCCAGCAGCGGGATAGTTTTGAGCACTTGCACTTCACCATCCGGCGTGACCAATTCCATCCGCACCGCGCCGTCCTGTTCCATCACGACAGACTGTTCACTGGAATAGAAATCACCACGGCGCATGTAGGACACGTGAGTACGTGAGGCAGGACTCCATTTGCCCATTGAATGCGGGTTCTTTTGTGCATAACGCTTAACCGCAGGCGGCGCACGCCGATCAGAATTGCCCTCACGTAACACCGGGTTAACCGCACTCCCTAAGATTTTCGAGTAACGGCTAGCCAATTGCAGCTCAGCCTCGGTTTGCGGGTTTTCCGGGTATTCGGGAATCATGAAACCCTTGGCACGCAACTCGCTGACAGCCGCTTTCAATTGCGGCACAGAAGCGCTGATATTGGGCAATTTGATAATATTGGTATCCGACTCATGGGTCAGATGCCCTAATTCCGCCAGATTATCCGGCACACGTTGCGCTTCACTCAAATAATCCGGGAACTCTGCTAAAATACGGGTAGCCACGGAAATATCACTTTGGGTCACCTCAATGCCCGCCGTTGCCGTAAACGTCTTGATAATCGGCAATAACGAACACGTCGCCAGCAAAGGCGCTTCATCAGTCAAGGTATAGATAATTGTTGGGTTCTGCACAGACATTATGTTTCCCTACTTTGGTGGTAATCAGGCTGCTTTTTGTACAAGATGCAGCTCTGGTATAAAAAATTGGCGACTCATTATACCATGCCATCTATTACTTTAGGGATAGACATACCCACATTAATTTACCCACCAACACAGGCTTCAACATGAAACACCTTCTTTGGAAAACCGCAGTGTGCATCACTCTTACCCTAAGTGGGCTAACAACCGCTTTCGCACAGGTAACACTACCGCAACCCCGCGCCTTTGTGGTGGAGCAGCCTTGCGAGGCTTACACTTCACTGCGTAAAAAAAGCTATCCGGTCACGCTGGAAGTGGGCAAAACCTACCGCGCCACCGCTGAAAACAAACAGCCCGATGCCACCCATGCCGCCATCACGGTGGGTGCTGAAAACAAATGGGTCGCGTTAAGTTGTGGGCATTACGCCACCCATGCTGCCGCCGCGCCTACACCAGAAACCCCCGCCAACACCGATACCGCCTGCTTGCCGTTTTTCGACAATATCGACAACCCGGTGAAGATCAACGTCGGCGGCAATGCAGACATCACCCCGCCCGCTCCGGCACTCAACGCTTTCGACCTTGCCGTCAACGACACCTGTGGCGCACCCGGCAAAGTCGTGTCTGTCAACGAATTCCAAACCCTGTTACGCAAACACCCCGATGTATTGCAACGCCTGCAAGCCTTCACCCAAAACCAGGTGTACGCCAACCGCCCCGCGCCTGCTTCCAGCGAAGCCTATTTGCAGGATTTGAGTGATGCGTGGTTTAACCTCAAAGCGTTCGACCACATTTTCTGCGGCGAACCCAAAGCAGGCAGCGCCATCGGTGGTCTGCATTTCTACGGGCGCTACGTGCAATTGCAAGCCAGCGGTGATGCCTGTCGCATGAGCAACTTCCGCCAGAATGAAGTTGTGCCCGGCGTGCTGTATTCAATGGGCGCAACGATGAAGGCGGCCAACGGCGGCATTGCCCGCTCTTCCATCAAAGGCTACGGCCTGACCTTGAATGCTGAAGACATCCTCAAAGCTGCCACCCGTGCCTTTGCTGACAACCCCACCAATAGCGCTGAAAGTACCGCTTGCTTGTTACCTATTACCGATGATGGCGCTCATTTCACCACCGTATTCGTGCGCCGCGCCAACGGTATCCGCACCTTTTACCCGGATGCGACACCCGCCGCCAACGACCCGAAATGCAGCGCCGCGCTCAATCTGGCGGGATAATCACTCCACTTTCAGATGCTTACCGGCTGCCCACACCAACCACAGCACCGGAATCCCGATCAAGGTGGTGAAGGTGAAAAAGCCGGGGTAGCCAATGCTATCCACAATCGTGCCGGAATACCCACCAATGGTTTTCGGCAAGAGTGTCATCAAGGAACTGAAAATCGCGTATTGCACCGCCGTAAACGACACGCTGGTCAGCGATGACAGGAAGGCCACAAACGCCGCACTCGCAAAGCCCGCCGCCAGATTATCCGCCGTCACGGCCGTATACATCACCGGCACGTTATGCCCTGAATACGCCAGCCACACGAACACCAGATTGGTAAAAGCCGTCAGCACCGCCCCTAACATAAGGGTACGCATCACCCCATAACGGGTCGCGAACAACCCGCCCATGAAGCCACCCGCAATACTCACCACCACCCCAAAGGTCTTCACAGCAGTCGCAATTTCCGGCTTGCTGAAACCCAAATCCTGATAGAACACATTGGAAATCACCCCCGGCACAATATCCGTGATCCGGTACAAACCAATCAAGGCCAGCAACAACAATGCCGTTTTCACCCCATAACGGCGGAAAAACTCCGCAATCGGCTCAATCCAGGTATCCCGCGCCATCGCCTGATTCACCGCGCCCACCTGCACCAATGCCCAGCCAATCAGCACTGCCACCGCAATCGACAAGGACAAATGCAAAGTTTCCAGCCCAAAACCGACGAAAGCATCCCCACCCACAGCCGTTTGCAAATCCTCAAACAAGGCACTACTGATGGCAAAGGTAGTCACAAACCCCGCTACCGCCAAGGCAAATACCAGCAACAACCGAGTGTAATCCATTGCCGCGTAATGATGCCGTTCAGCCCGCTGATGCTCCGGCTCCGGGATCAGCAGCGTGGTAATCACGCCTACCAACATCATTCCAGCCATCGCCCAATACGTCCACTGCCACGCGGCATACACATAATGTGCCTTTTCCGACCCCAGCCACGACGCCATGAACAACGCCCCTGCTCCCGCCACGATCATCCCCAGCCGATAACCGGCGATATAAGTTGACGACATCATCGCCTGCAAACGGGTTTCCGCCGCCTCAATCCGGTAAGCATCGATCACAACATCCTGCGTCGCCGATGAAAAACCCAACAAAACTGCCGCCCACGCCATCCATTTTAACTGCGTTTCGCCCAGCACCGGGTCGATACTGCCCATCAACACAATCGCCAGCATGATCAATAATTGCGCCACTAACAACCACGCCCGACGCTTCCCCAACAGGCGGGTCAATACTGGCAGCGGCAGTTTGTCGATCAACGGTGCCCAGACAAACTTGAACGAATACCCCAGTGCCGCCCAACTGAAAAACGTCACGGTTTTACGCTCAACCCCCGCCTCCCCCAGCCATAACGACAGCGAAGAAAAGATCAACAGGAGTGGAATCCCCGCCGAAAAACCTAGAAACAACATAGTGATAACCCTAGGATGCAGGAACGCCCGCAACGATTCAGACCAGCCCATCGGCTGCGGCGGAGAGGTTTCAGTCATGATGCAGATACCCTTAGCTTGTTATGTATAAATGATCAAGACAGCATCATCGGCGAATCGTTCTCCGTTGTAAACGCCCAACAAACACCTCCGCCTTAACCGCTCGTAAGTGAGTTTGCAACTTTCATCCTTCCTCCCCGCACCATTTCAAAAGCCTTGACACATACTTCGGAACATCACGCAAGGCACAACAAACCTCACCCCAGCGTGGAGAAATTTGTTCCTGGCGACGCAGAGTGCAGATACGCCTGATATGGATTTTCTGGCAAGTTTGCATACGCCCAAGCATGGGCTGTTAGCCACGGAATAATAAAGAGCGGCTGAAATGACTTCAGCCACGACGAGTCAAAAAGCAAAGGAGCATGAAATGCTTAATCTCAACATCGGCAATCTTCCTAATACGACAAGCAGCAACTCTGTCATCAGCGGCAACTATGGCAGCAGCAACACAAGTTCAACCTCCAGTCTGGGCAGCTCAAGCAGTGGCCTGCCTGGTATGAGTGGTGACAGTTCCACCCTCATGATGACCCTTCTGCAACTGATCATGCAGTTACTGCAAAGTATGCAAGATGGTAGCGGCAGCCAAGGCAATACTGGCAGCCAAGACGACTGCGGCACTGGCACTGGCACTGGCACTGGCACTGGCACTGGCACTGGCACTGGCACTGGCACTGGCACTGGCACTGGCAGCTCCACTGGCACTGGCACTGGCACTGGCAGCTCCACTGGCACTGGCACTGGCAGCTCCACCGGCACTGGCAGCTCCACCGGCACTGGCGGTTCCACCGGCACTGGCGGCTCCACTGGCACTGGCGGTTCTCATGGCAACAGCGGTTCTCATGGCAACAGCGGTTCTCATGGCAACAGCGGCTCTCATGGTCATAACAACGGCGGTGCTACTGGCGCTACTGGCCCTAAAGGTGACACTGGTGCAACAGGCGCTACTGGCGCAACAGGCGCGAAAGGCGACACGGGTGCTACTGGCGCTACTGGCGCTAAAGGCGACACCGGCATGAAGGGTGACACTGGTGCAGCAGGTGCTAACGGCACAAATGGTGCTAAAGGTGACACTGGCGCAGCAGGTACTAACGGCACTAACGGTGCTAAAGGTGATACCGGCGCTACTGGTGCTAAAGGTGACACTGGCGCAGCAGGTACTAACGGCACTAACGGTGCTAAAGGTGATACCGGCGCTACTGGTGCTAAAGGTGACACTGGCGCAGCAGGCACTAACGGCACTAACGGTGTAGACGGTGCTAAAGGCGACAAAGGTGACACTGGCGCAGCAGGTACTAACGGTGCGAAAGGCGACACCGGCGCTACTGGCGCGAAAGGTGACACTGGCACAGCAGGCACTAACGGTACCAATGGTACTAACGGTGTAGACGGCGCGAAAGGCGACAAAGGTGACACTGGCGCAGCAGGTACTAACGGTGCGAAAGGCGACACTGGTGCTACTGGTGCGAAAGGTGACACCGGCGCAGCAGGTGCTAACGGCGCGAAAGGTGACACTGGCGCAGCAGGTACTAACGGCACTAACGGCACTAACGGCACTAACGGCACTAACGGCACTAACGGCACTAACGGCACTAACGGCACTAACGGCACTAACGGCACTAACGGCACTAACGGCACTAACGGCACTAACGGCACTAACGGCACTAACGGCACTAACGGTGCTGATGGTGCCAAAGGCGACACTGGCGCTACTGGCGCGAAAGGTGACACCGGCGCAGCAGGTACTAACGGCACTAACGGTGCTGATGGTGCTAAAGGCGACACTGGCGCTACTGGTGCTAAAGGTGACACTGGCGCAGCAGGTGCTAACGGCGCGAAAGGTGACACTGGCGCAGCAGGTGCTGATGGTGCCAAAGGCGACACGGGTGCTACTGGCGCGAAAGGCGACACTGGCGCAGCAGGTACTAACGGCGCGAAAGGCGACACGGGTGCTACTGGCGCGAAAGGCGACACTGGCGCAGCAGGTACTAACGGCACAAACGGTGCTGATGGTGCCAAAGGCGACACTGGCGCTACTGGTGCTAAAGGTGACACTGGCGCAGCAGGTGCTAACGGCGCGAAAGGTGACACTGGCGCAGCAGGTGCTAACGGTGCTGATGGTGCCAAAGGCGACACTGGTGCTACTGGCGCGAAAGGCGACACCGGCGCAGCAGGTACTAACGGCACAAACGGTGCTGATGGTGCTAAAGGCGACACTGGCGCTACTGGTGCGAAAGGTGACACCGGCGCAGCAGGTACTAACGGCACAAACGGTGCTGATGGTGCCAAAGGCGACACTGGTGCTACTGGCGCGAAAGGTGACACTGGCGCAGCAGGTACTAACGGCACAAACGGTGCTGATGGTGCTAAAGGCGACACTGGCGCTACTGGCGCTACTGGTGCGAAAGGTGACACCGGCGCAGCAGGTGCTAACGGCGCGAAAGGCGACACTGGCGCAGCAGGTACTAACGGCACAAACGGTGCTGATGGCGCGAAAGGCGACACTGGCGCGAAAGGCGACACTGGCGCAGCAGGCACTAACGGTACCAATGGTACTAACGGTGTAGACGGCGCGAAAGGTGACACTGGCGCAGCAGGTACTAACGGTGCTGATGGTGCGAAAGGTGACACCGGCGCAGCAGGTGCTACCGGCGCGAAAGGTGACACTGGCGCAGCAGGTACTAACGGCACAAACGGTGCTGATGGTGCCAAAGGCGACACTGGCGCTACTGGCGCGAAAGGCGACACTGGCGCAGCAGGCACTAACGGTACCAATGGTACTAACGGTGTAGACGGCGCGAAAGGTGACACTGGTGCAGCAGGTACTAACGGTGCTGATGGTGCCAAAGGCGACACTGGCGCTACCGGCGCGAAAGGTGACACTGGTGCAGCAGGTACTAACGGTGCTGATGGTGCCAAAGGCGACACTGGCGCTACCGGCGCGAAAGGTGACACTGGCGCAGCAGGTACTAACGGTGCTGATGGTGCGAAAGGTGACACCGGCGCAGCAGGTGCTACCGGCGCGAAAGGTGACACTGGCGCAGCAGGTACTAACGGCACAAACGGTGCTGATGGTGCCAAAGGCGACACTGGCGCTACTGGCGCGAAAGGCGACACTGGCGCAGCAGGCACTAACGGTACCAATGGTACTAACGGTGTAGACGGCGCGAAAGGTGACACTGGTGCAGCAGGTACTAACGGTGCTGATGGTGCCAAAGGCGACACTGGCGCTACCGGCGCGAAAGGTGACACTGGCGCAGCAGGTACTAACGGTGCTGATGGTGCCAAAGGCGACACTGGCGCTACCGGCGCGAAAGGTGACACTGGCGCAGCAGGTACTAACGGTGCTGATGGTGCGAAAGGCGACACTGGCGCTACCGGCGCGAAAGGTGACACTGGCGCAGCAGGTACTGATGGTGCGAAAGGCGACACTGGTGCTACTGGCGCGAAAGGCGACACTGGCGCAGCAGGTACTAACGGCACAAACGGTGCTGATGGTGCCAAAGGCGACACTGGCGCTACTGGTGCGAAAGGTGACACCGGCGCAGCAGGTACTAACGGCACAAACGGTGCTGATGGTGCCAAAGGCGACACTGGTGCTACTGGCGCGAAAGGTGACACTGGCGCAGCAGGTACTAACGGCACAAACGGTGCTGATGGTGCTAAAGGCGACACGGGTGCTACTGGTGCTAAAGGTGACACTGGCGCAGCAGGCACTAACGGTGCTGACGGCGCGAAAGGCGACACTGGCGCTACTGGTGCAACTGGCTCAAGCGGCTCAAATGGTCAAGGCTTCTTTGACTGGTTCTCTAACACCATCGGTGACGTTGATGGAAACGGAACCACAGACGCATTTGACGTTCAATCATGGTTGAAAGGTGATACTGGCGCTACTGGCGCTACTGGTGCAACCGGCGCTACTGGTAACACTGGTGCAACCGGTGCTAAAGGTGACACTGGCGCAACCGGCGCTACTGGTAACACTGGTAACACTGGTAACACTGGTGCAACCGGTGCAACTGGTGCAACTGGTGCAACTGGTGCAACTGGTGCAACTGGTGCAACTGGTGCAACTGGTGCAACTGGTGCAACTGGTGCAACTGGTGCAACTGGTGCAACTGGTGCAACTGGTGCAACTGGTGCAACTGGTGCAACTGGTGCAACTGGTGCTACTGGTGCAACTGGCGGCACTGGCTCTATGCCTGGCATGATCACTCCAGGGATGCATACGGGTAAAACCACTGATGGTTGCAACTCTGATGTGAAGCTCACCTGGAATGGCGGTACTACAGCAACACTGTGGACTTCCAAAGGCGACATGACCCTGACCGGTGTACAGAAGCAAGCTGACGGCACACTGACTGCCACTGGTGGCTCCGGCTCTTACAACGGCTGGTACGGCAACCTGTGTGACAACGACGGGGACGGCAAAGTCTTCACTCTGAGCACCCAAGGCGCTGACGGCAAGTTCACGTTTGAAGCCGACCTGAAGAAAGGCATGGATCTGACCGGTAAGGTTTCCTAAGCCTAACGTTATCTTCGGATAACGAGTGGTGGCTTTCCTTCGGGAAACCACCGCTTTTCACCTGACAGAAAAGCCCGCCCTTGGTGGGCTTTTCTTTGACAACAGGAGGACACCAAACAATGAAAGCAATCAAATCAAGCATCTGCCTAAACATGATTGTCAAAAATGAAAGCGAAATCATTACCCGCTGTTTGGATAGCGTCAAAGACCTTATCGACTACTGGGTGATCAGTGATACCGGCTCAACCGATGGTACACAACAAATCATTACGGACTACTTCAAACAGCACAACATTCCCGGATTGCTCCTCGAAAACGCGTGGAAAAACTTCTCCCACAACCGCAATCAGGCACTCGAACAAGCTTTAGGCCGCAACGGTTACATCCTGATCATGGATGCCGATGACTACCTATCCAAATCTGAAAGCTTTCGTTTTCATAAACTGACTGCCGACAGTTACATGCTCAAAATGCAACGCAATGGCATCGACTATTACAACGAAAGACTGATTCGCGCTAACTTACCTTGGCAGTGGCATGGGGTTCTGCACGAATACTTGCACAGCCCAACACCGTATAGCCGCGCCAACCTGCCCGGTGATTACGTGATCCAGTCCACCACGGAAGGCGCACGCAGCCAAAACCCGGACAAGTACAAAAATGACATCAAAGTACTCGAAGCAGCCCTGCGTGAAGAACCTGACAATACCCGTTACCAGTTTTACCTCGCCCAAAGCTACCGGGACGACCGCAACCTCGAACAAGCCGCCATACACTACCAAAAGCGTGCAGACATGGGCGGCTGGTCGGAAGAAGTCTATTACTCACTGCTCGAAGTCGCCAAAAACCGCTACTGGTTAGGGCATAACCACCTGGATGTCATTAACGCCTTCCTCATCGCCCACACCTTCCGACCGCAACGCCTCGAAGCACTCCATGAAGCCGTAAAAATATGCCGGATCAACGGGCATTACCACTTGGGTTGCCAACTGGGATGGACAACCAAAGGCATTTCAATGCCAGATGACACCCTGTTTGTGGACAAATCCATTTACGACTGGCAATTTATTGACGAACTCTCCATCTGCGCTGTGTATACCAATAAGCATCGGGAAGCAGCCCAAATGATGGAGCACCTATTAAACTCCCCACTAACACCCACGGAGGAAAAACCCCGACTCGAAGCCAATCTCCATTTCGCTCAAAGTCTGGCCTAACACACGCCCGACTTACCTGAAAGCCCGCCCTTTGGCAGGTTTTTGTAATGAATGAGTAAACACCCGTAAACACAAACTCATTGGTGACACATCATGCACACAACACCGAAAAGCGTCTGCTGGAACGCTATCGTCAAGAACGAATCCCGCATTATCGAACGCTGTATGGCGTCCATGGTCGATGAACTGGACTACTGGGTCGTCGTCGACACCGGCTCCACTGACGGAACGCAAGACATCATCCGCAACTTCATGGCGCAACACGGCGTTCCCGGCGAACTCATTGAGCGCCCCTGGAAAAACTTCTCCCTCAACCGCAGCGAAGCCCTCGAACTCGCCGAAAACAAGGCCGATTACATCCTGTTTTGCGATGCCGACATGGCGCTGGAAGTCCACGACCAACACTGGAAACAGCACCTCGAAGCCGACGCCTACCTCGTCAATCAACGTGCCCACGGCGGGCTACTCGTCTACCCCAATATCCGCCTCGTCAATGGACGCTTAGAAGGCGACCGTCGCTTCCGCTACTGGGGCGCAACCCACGAATACTGCGATTCCATTGAACCCTTTCTCGCCACTCGCGAGCGTCATAACGGCATTTTAATGCTGGATTTCGCGGATGGTGGTGCAAAAAGCGACAAATACGAACGGGATGCCCATTTATTGCAGGAACAAATTGCACAACTGCAAGCCCTCGAAACCGCCAGCCCCGCCGAACGCGAAGCTGCCCACCAAAGCGGCATACTGCGGCACGCCCCCAACCTGATTAGCCGCAGCACCTTCTATCTAGCCAAGACCTGGCGTGACAACGAGAACGCCAGACAAGCCATCAGCGCTTACCAGCAACGGGCGCAAATGGGTGGCTGGGAAGAAGAAGTCTGGTATTCGCTGTTCGAGATTGCCCGCCTCAAGGAACGGCTCGGCGACCCGGAGGAGGAAGTCATCCGCGCGTATCTGGATGCTTACGAAAACCGCCCACTGCGGGCAGAATCCCTGCATCACCTCGCCCGCTACTTGCGGCAAAAAGAGCGTTTTGCCCAAGCCTACCTGTACGCACTGGCAGCCAGCGACATCCCGATGACAGATGATTTACTGTTCGTTGCCCGCAATGTTTACGAATGGCAGGCCAAGGATGAGCTCGCCATCGCCGCGTACTGGATAGGCCGTTATCAGCAATGCGCCAACTTGTGTGACCAGATGCTGTCGAACCCGAACTTACCGGAGGCCGCCCGTACCCGGATTCAGGCAAATCTGGACTACGCCGTCGACAAACTGCGCCGGAACTGACGGGTATATTCCAGCCGCCTGCTGACGTAAAATGTCAGCCTGTGCTGCAATAATGGATAGCTTGCCAATGGAAGAACTACTGCCCCTGCGTGACCGCTTGAATCTGGAAACCGCCCGCATTACCTGGCCTGAACTGGAACGGTATTTCGCGGGCGGCAAGGTCATACAGGTTACCCCGGAACTGGATCTGATCGACGTTGCTGCGTGCATCGCAGAAGACGAGGCCACCCAGCTAAAAAACTGGATAGATAACCAGCAGGTAGGCCAATTAAATGACGATACCGCCCTACAATGGGCAGCCCAACAACCCGATAACCTGTGGGCAGTGGTGATTGCGCCGTGGGTATTGGTACAGGAACGTTAATCGCGCACACAAAAAAGGCCAGATCAACTGGCCTTTCCTGTATACTCCAACAATGGCATTACTTCTTTTCTTCTGCCTTGACAGCCGCTGGTTTAGCCGTTGTCAGACCGAGAATTTCCCAATCTTGCATCCCGCCACGGTACCACTTGATCTTGTCAGCCGGGTAGCCGAACTTCAGCAGTGTCTTGATATTGATCGGTGACTGACCACACCACATACCATTACAGAACATGACCAGTGTTTTTGCATCGGAATAATCAAACACCTTGCTGACGGCATCGCCACCTGTCGCAACGGCCTCGTCAACCGACATGGCGTCAGCACTCTCTGCCAGTTTAACGCCGAACTGCTCGGTCAGCACTTTGATGATGCCATCAGTGGTTGCACCCCGGTCGGGAGCTAAGCTTTCCCACGAAATATTCACTGCACTGGGAATGGTACCTTTTTCCACCCAGTCAGCGGTACGGGAGTCGATCACCAGAATGCTGCTATCACCACCATTCATTTTTTCCAGATAATCCAGCATACCCAGTTCGGCAATAGTATCAACACCGTCAGCGACCTTATCTGGCTGGATGCAGAATGGCGGACAAGGGCGCGAGGTCTTAGCAAAATCTTCCGACACGACCGCAGTGTTATCCTGATTACGTTTGATTTCAACATCAGCACCACCATGTTTGACGGTAATGCTCATTTTGTCGGCGGTAATACCAACAGGTTTCGCTTCATCAGCCGCAAAAGCCGCACTAGAAACACTCAAACCAGCAGCCAATAACGCAATATTCATCAATTGAGTAACATTCATAACAATCCTCCAGTTTTCAAACTATTTATTCTGCTTTAGCGGCTTCAGCCTCCGCCACAGGAAAACGCTCTTTAATCTTACGGGCAGGATTCCCGGAAACAAAACTATTTTCTTTAATCGGACTCATAACGATGGAATAAGGTGCCACAAAACATTCGTTTTCGATGGTCACCGCAGGCAAAATCACTGCACCCAGACCGATCCCAACGTTATTACCAATCACAATCGGTGCTGACAGTTGTGCCAATTCTCCACCCCAACTATAACAAACGCGGCGATCAGGTTTCCCAGAATCCGTCGGCAGATTGGTCAGCGAGTAAATTTTTGCGCCGGAACCCGTGCCACAATCATTACCGATCTGGACACCACCATGCGCCTGAATCAAGGAATACGGGGTAATATGGACATTATTGCCGATATGCAATTCACCGATGTCGTGCTGATAATTCGGGTTAGTCAGCACTTTTGCGCCCTCTTCCAACGGCACTTTACCTGCCATCAGGATGCAATAACGGTCAATCCAAACATCATCGCCCAAGTGAATATCACGCGAACCTTGAATAATGACGCCTTCATCAATAATGACGTTTTTACCGCAACTCCCCAAACGGCGACTGTAATACATATAGCGTAACGAACGCCCGACAGAACCGCCCAAATTGCGGATGAGACTTCTAAGTACGTTATCAAAAAACAGTACGATGGACTTAAACATGAGAAATCCTTTACTAAAAATCAGGACATAACCTGTCCGCCGTTAACGCGGATAGTTTCGCCCGTCAGGTAATCTGATTGGCGCGAAGCGAGGAAGGTAACGACACCGGCAATATCGTCCGGTTTAGCCAAACGGCGTAACGGCACACGTGCAGCAGCCATCAAGCGAATACGCTCAGGCACTTCTGACATTTGCGCGGTATCGGTCATGCCGGGGGCAACCATATTCACGCGGATACCACTGGAAGCCAATTCAATCGCCAACGCATGGCTAAAACCTTCCAAAGCGGCTTTCGCGGTAATAAACGGCAACTGATTCCCCATCGGGGTATCCAGCATTTGCGCACTGATATGGATGATTTTACCGTAACCCACCGCTTCCATTTGTGGCGTGACATGACGCACCAAATGGAAAGCCCCTTGCAATGCCGTTTGCAAATGCGCGTCAAAATCTTTCCACAACACATCCGTCCAACGGATAGGAGCCATGGAAGCTGTCGTGCAATTCACCAGCACCGTAATATTACCCAAGTGACGTTTGACGTGATGCACCATATTGGCAACAGCGGCCTCGTCACGAATATCCGCACTCACGATTACCGTTTTTTGCCCTGCCGTTTCGACTTCACGCGCAATGGCAGCAGCTTTATCCATTTGGGTAAAGCCATGTACGGCCACATCAAACCCGGCGGCTGCAAGGCTACGGCATACCGCACTGCCCATGCCACCTGAGCCACCCACCACCAAAGCAACCGGGCGCGGTGGTTCTGGCTCAATCGACACATCCTCTTCAAACTCCACCACTTTGACCTTGGCGATACCCGTGGTCACTTTCTGGCGGTTCTGGTTGAAAATATCGGTTTGCAGTTCAATAACCTGGGTACGATCCGCCTTGCTCAGCACTTCGGCACGCACCAACAAGGTGTCACCGACCCTAACGGGCAGCAAAAACTCAAGACTCTGGGAGAACCACAGCGCCCCGTCACCCGGCAAACGTGTCCCAATAATGGTCGAGATGAATGACACCCCTAACATGCCATGCGCCACCGGCTTCTTGAAGCTGGTGCGGGCTGCATAATCAGCATCCACGTGCAGGCGGTTATCATCGCCGCTCAACTCAACAAAGCGTTCCAAATCTTTTTCGGTGACGACGTGTTCCAGTTCGGCCACTTGCCCAACCAGTATTTCATCAAAACGAGCCATGCTTGCCCCTTAGGTAATTCATACAGTGCACTGGGTTTTAATAATAACTAAATAAGTCATCGTCAGGGTTAGGGGCTGAAGAATCCTCGTTACATTTACACACGGTCAATGCCACGATGTCAGCCGCCGTATCCAATTGCGCGAATTCTTCTTCGGTATAACGGATACCAAACTCCTCTTCCAGCATCAACAGGATTTCGACCTGCTTGAGGGAATCCCAGTCGCGGCGACCATTCATTGTCAGCCATGCCTCTTCACCACTGGGTAAAGGCTTGCCCAATACAGCAACAATAGCTGCCTGTAAGGTAGCCTTAACTTTATCTGCATCCATATTTTGTTATTCCTCGGTTAATTTGACGCTTTGTACAGGCGTAAACTGTTCAAGTTTGTGTTTCGGGATACCGTTCAGCCCTTCTTGAACGGCATCAGGTGCCATTTCCAGATGCCCGGCCAACCACGCAACGGCGGGCTGGTTACGTGGGCCATGCTGGACACGGAAAGCAACCTGCTGACAGGTCTGGAATTGTGGCATCTGGCGGATAGTCCATAACACCAACGTGTCTTCCAATTGACGCCCTAATGCGCGGCAACTGATGCACAGTTCCTCAATAACCAGCAAATCACCGTGACGTTCGGCAACCATGACAGCGATAATACCACTATCTGACAGGCGGTCTTTCAATTGCACGCAAGCGACACAAGCATTATCACTCTGGTGACGCTCGGTGATTTCCGACAGGCTAAATCGCCGCATCGCCAGATTAAACTGATTAGTCTTTTTGCACAAATCAGCCAGACGCGACAAATGTTCCTGTGGGGAATGATTGAAGGTCAACGACACTTGCAGGTTACGTAAATATTCTTCCGGGTCAGTTACCTCAGTGAGCAAGGATTCACGCAAGGCATTCGCCTTCATATCCTGATTACGCTTCACGTCATCGGCAGTGACTTTCCAGCGCCACAAACCGGGGTAATATTCCAGCGCCCGCTGGGTCAGCTCGGCATTGTCGTGAGCATGAATCGCGTGAACGGTAGGCAACTGACTGGTAACAGCCACCAACTCACCAAGGTTATCATCCACGAACAGCACCGCATCCGGGGCAATCCGCAAAGCTTGCGCCACCCGGGCAATCGCACTGGCCTTGTCGCCCCATGACACTTCTGTTGCCGCAAAATCATCCCATTTCAGCGGAAAATCATCACGTTTGGCAAACAGTTCCTCCACGTCGACACGCTCATTGCGTGATACCAACGCCAGAAAGATACCTTTCTGCTGCAAAGCTTTAATGGAGGCTTGCAAAGCAATGTGCTGTGGGGTCAATTCCACACCCTGAACCCCATCTTCGCCCAGAATCCCTTTGTGCAAGGTATTATCCAGATCCAGCGCCAAGGCTTTAATCGGCGGGGAAATTGCTGCCGGAAGCCAATGGCAAGCCAGCTTGCGTGCCAATACTGCTTGGGCAGCATTGCTGACTGGCGAACCTGTCGCAACTGCAATCCGCATATCCAGCAACGCAACACCCACCTCACGACAAGCGCTACCAATATCAGCAAAGTAAATGTCTGGCAAGGTATCAACCAATGCCTGCATCTGCTGGCGCTGCTCAGGGTTTTGCAACCAAGTGGCCACAATAATCGGCGCGGTCGAGGTAGAACGCAGTACACCCAAACGGGTCAACAGCCATTCGCTCCACGACGCAAAATCGGTATTTTCCAGATAGCGGCTGCTATCCAGCCATAACAGTTCAATATCGGCCGGGGCGTGCCCAGCAAACATCAGGGAATCATCGTAATCCCCAAAATTGAAGGCCACTTGCCAACGCCCAAACGCAAAATACGGGTTCGCCAAACTAATGATAGACTCCAGCGCATGGTTGCGCCAAACATTTACCGTGACCGCCCGATAGTGGTCTTCACCAAAGTTCAGTTGTTGTAATGACAAACGGGTAGGGCGTGCTGTAAACAACACCGGCTGCCCTTCCATCCGTTTGATAGTAGAAGACATTTCAGAAGACATTACATGCCGCTCCAGACAATTTCCATAAAGCACTGACACTTTTTAACATACACCCGCGCACCTTACCTGATTGTCAGGATGTAGCGACAGGATGACCCGATCAACTGCAATAAGGGGCTTTATTGACAAATGCTGATTGTTTATTATAAATGCCGCCACCCTCATCATCAACCTACAGAGGATAGACGTTATTTTTACACCTGCAACCAGAATGTCACCGGGCCATCATTGGTCAAGGAAACCTGCATATCGGCTGAAAACACTCCGGTTTGCACCCCTTCAAGCTGGCATCGCGCTTTATCGGTAAAATACTCAAACAGCGCACGTCCCTGATCCGGCGGCGCGGCGGGGGTAAAACTCGGGCGCGTCCCCTTGCGGGTATCCGCAGGCAAGGTAAATTGCGGCACAATCAACAAACCGCCCGCCACTTCCCGTAACGACAAATTCATCTTGCCCTGCGCATCGGGGAAAATACGGTAGCCCAGCACTCGCTCCAGCAAACGCTCAGCCGTTGCAGGCGTATCAGCCTTTTCCACCCCCAACAACAGCGTAATACCCCGCCCAATCTGAGCAACGCTCACGCCCTCAATATCCACCTGTGCGCGGGAAACGCGCTGGATCAGCCCAATCATTCCAGATGTTCCACCAAAGCATCAGTAGCCTGCACCAAGGCTTGCTGGATGCCCGCCTCACTCGCCGCATGGCCACTGTCAGGAATAATGTGGAAATCCGCATTCGGCCACACCTCATGCAAAGCCACGGCCTGTTCCAGTGGGCAAATCATGTCGTAACGCCCGTGGATAATGCTGCCCGGCAAATGCGCAATCCGCGCCGCATTTTTCAAAAGCTGGTCAGGCGCCAAAAAGCCTTTATTGATGAAATAGTGCGCCTCAAGTCGCGCCACACTCATCGCCGTGTACGGGTCAGTAAAATGCGACAGCACCGCTTCCTTTTGTTGCAAATTAGCGCAACGTGCTTCCCACGTTGACCAGGCTTTCGCCGCCTGCATCCGCGCAATCTCGTTTTCACCAATCAAGCGCTGGTAATACGCCTTCACCATATCGCCGCGCTCTGCTTCGGGAATCGGCGCAAGGTAATCCTGCCAGTAATCGGGGTAAATCCGCTCAATGCCCTGCCCCAACTGGTAAAACCAATCAATATCCTGCTGGCGGCACAGAAAAATACCGCGCAAAATCATCCCAGCAACCCTTTCTGGATGGGTTTCCGCATACGCCAGTGCCAGCGTCGAACCCCACGACCCCCCAAACAACACCCACTGATCAATGCCTAGATGTTCACGGATCAGCTCCATATCCGCCACCAAATCCCACGTCGTATTGCGCTCTAACGAGGCATGAGGCCGCGAACGCCCGCAACCGCGCTGGTCAAACAGGATAATGCGGTAACGGTTAGGGTCAAAAAATTGCCGATGCCACGGCTCACACCCCGAACCGGGGCCGCCATGCAGAAACACGACGGGCAAGCCATCCGGCACGCCGCACTCTTCCACATAAAGCTCATGTACATCATCGACGCGCAGATAGAAATTTCCATTGTCACGAATGGGTGGGTAAAGTGCACTCACGCATGGTTCTCCCTAAAAACATTATTCTTGGAAAAATAGTATAAAGGAAAATTGCCCAGCAGGTTTGTAGTATGTCACCCGAAACCATCCTCTATTACGTTCACGACCCCATGTGCAGTTGGTGTTATGCCTTCCGCCCGATATGGATGCAAATCCAGCAGCAATTGCCTGCCACTATCCGCGTGCAATACGTGCTCGGCGGACTTGCACCTGATTCCGACCAGCCAATGCCGCCGGAAACTCGCGCTTATGTGCAAAGCCAATGGCACAAAATCATCCAGAGTGTTCCCGGCACGGTGTTCAACTTCGCTTTTTGGGAACAATGCCAACCGCGCCGCTCTACTTACCCGGCTTGCCGTGCAGTGCTGTTGGCACGTGAACAGGGGCAGGATGGCGAAATCGCCATGATCCACGCGATTCAGGATGCTTACTACCGGCACGCGCAGAATCCATCTGACACCGACACCTTGTGCGCACTGGCGCAGCAAATTGGGTTGGATGTGGCGGCTTTCGCCCGTGACCTGAATGCAGAAACCACCCAGCAAGCGTTGCTGGCAGAGATGGCGCTGGCGCGGAGAATTGGCGGGAACAGTTTTCCGTCGCTGTTTTTGCAGCGGGATGGGAAGATTCGGCGGGTTGCGCATGATTACAATGCTATGTCGCCGATAACAGACATCCTCTTGACTTAATGCCACTTTTCCTTGAAAGTTGGCGATAACAGACTTTCCTGTTTTCAGCATTCTGGAAAACTACAATGTCGGACATCAGCGACATCCAAACCAAGCGCCGCAGCCACGCCAGCACTGGCAATGACCCTGCCTTGCTATCCTTGGGCGACCACATTCGCCATACCCGCCTTGCCAACGGCATGACGCAGGAAGAACTGGCGCTGGTTTCCGGCGTTGGGCGCGAACTGGTGATCCAGCTTGAAAACGGCAAACCGGGCGTAACACTGGGCAAGGCGTGCCGCGTGCTGATGGCACTGGGGTTACAACTCACCGCACAGGAGCGCTGATATGCTGCAAGTGCTCTACGGCAACGCAACAGTCGGGCAACTATGGAGCGAATCGCGAGAATTATGCTTCCAATACGCCGCAAGCTGGGCGCAATCGCCCAATGCCTTTCCTCTCACCCCACACCTGTCACTCGGCCTGCAAATACGGCGCGGCGATGATGTGCTGTTTTTCTTCAGCAACCTGTTGCCGGAAGGAGCGGTGCTGGATGCGATCCTGAAACTCAAACGCCTGCCGCGAGGTGATATATTCGCGCAATTAACCGCCTTCGGTGAAGACACCGCAGGCGCATTTTCCATCGTGCCAGAAGGTAACATCCGTCAACGCCAGCCTGCTTACCAGCCCTATCCCGTTGAAAATATCCACGCTGATTTGGAACGCTTGGCGGATCATTTGCCGCTACTGTTTCAACATGGGGAATTGCGCCTGTCGCTAGCTGGAGCGCAGGACAAAATCCCGGTACATTACGCCGATGGGCAGTTTCAGTTACCGATGAATGGAGCAGCTTCCACCCATATCCTCAAGCCCGCCATCCAGCCGCAGAAAACTTTCCCCGATTCGGTATTGAACGAAGCCTTTTGCCATTACGCCAGCGTTCCGGGGCGTGACCGCCTACAAGTGCTGGATTGGGTAGTGTTCAATTACCTGATCGGTAATGCTGATGCCCATGCCAAAAATCTGGCGATGTTGGTGGGTGCGGGCAACCGTTTGCAGCTTGCGCCCTTGTATGACCTGCTGTGTACCAGCGCTTATCCGCAACTGGATACGCGCATGGCGATGGCGATTGGCGGCGAATACCGGCCTGAGTGGGTGCAGCATCGGCATTGGCAGCGGTTTGCTGATGAAGCTGGTATCAATTTTTCTCTGTTGCAAAAACGCAGTTTGATACTGGGCAAACGGGTATTGGACACGATTCAGCCCGTAGCAAAAACATTGGGGGCAGAAGGCAATCCCCTGATGGCCAGTATTACCAAATTTGTGAACAAGCGTGCTAAATGGCTGGAATCACGTTTGGTGAAAGCGTAACTAATGTCTGGACTCAACCTCATGAACAACATCAACTTCCACTGGAGCCGACTGGAAACCCTTTCCAGCCTCGAACTCCACGCCATCACACTCGCCCGCCAAACCGTCTTCATCGCCGAGCAACACATCTGCTGCCCGGACGCTGACGAACACGACACCCATTCCTGGCACCTGACGGCTCTGCATGATGGCAAAGTCGCCGCTTACCTGCGCGTCGTCGACCCCGGCGAAAAGTACCCCGAACCCGCCATCGGCAGAGTCCTGACCACCCAAGCCTACCGCCGCACCGGACTCGGCAAGCGCATCATGCAAGTCGCCATCGACACCATCGCCGACATCTACCCCGGCCAGTCCATCCGCATCAGCGCCCAATCCTACCTTCAATCCTTTTACGAAAACCTCGGCTTCACCATCATCGGCGACGAATACCTCGAAGAAGGCATTCCCCACATCCAAATGCTGCGTCCATCTGCCCGTTAACACCACAAAACGTCAGGCATTTGACGTTAACGTTAAGCAGTTCTAGTATTCATCCAAAGGAGTGATTATGGAGCAGAAACTGTGGAGCATCTCCGAACTGGCAGATGAATGTGGCGTCACCACCCGCACGATCCGGTTTTACGAAGACAAAGGGCTACTCCAGCCCCAGCGGGTCGGTGCAAACCGCGTCTACAACTATCAGGACAAAGCGCGGTTGATCCTCATCCTGCGCGGCAAACGCCTCGGCTTTTCGCTGGAAGACATCGGCGAATTTCTCGCCCTCTACCACGCCGAATGCGACCCCGCCCACGCCAGCCAGTTGCGCTACCTGTTGGACAAGGTACAAGCAAAAGTCAAGGTGCTACGCCAGCAACAGGAAGATCTGGCGCAAACCTTGCAAGAGCTAACCCGCATCGAAACGGAATGCCTATCGCATCTGCCCGACTCCGAAATGCCCACCTAAGGAGGAGTCTTATGAAAAACGTCGTCATTGCCGGGTACACCCGCACCCCGTTTACCCTCGCCCACAAGGGCGCGTTTACCAAAGTCCGCCCCGACGATCTGGCGACTGCCGCCGTCCTCGGCCTGCTGGCGAAAACCGGCGTCGATGGCACTGAAATCGAAGACCTGATCCTCGGTTGCGCTTTCCCCGAAGGCGAGCAAGGTTTCAACATGGCACGGCTGATCGTGCTAATGGCAGGCTTGCCGCAAGCTGTCGGCGGCGTCACCGTCAACCGCTTCTGCGGCTCCTCCATGCAAGCCATCCACCAAGCCGCCGGAGCTATCCAGATGAACGCCGGAAACGCCTTCATCTGCGCCGGGGTCGAATCCATGACCCGCATCCCCATGACTGGCTTCAACCCTTCACCCAATCCGCACCTCTACGAGAAACTGCCCGCCGCCTACATCGGCATGGGACAAACCGCCGAAATCGTAGCGAAACAATACGCCATTTCCCGTGTGGAACAGGAAGCCTTCGCCGTCACCAGCCAACAAAAAGCCGCTGCCGCCCAAGCTGCTGGCAAACTTGCCGACGAAATCATCCCCGTCGCCAAGGTCACGCAAGACGGCTGCCTGCGCCCCGACACCTCGTTGGAAGGGCTGGCGGGCTTACGACTGGCCTTCGACGAACACGGCACTGTCACCGCCGGAACCGCCTCCCCACTCACCGACGGCGCATCCGCCACGCTAGTATGCAGCGAAGACTTCGCCAACGCCCACGGCTTACCCATCCTCGCCCGCATTCGCAGCATCGCCATTTCCGGCTGCGCCCCCGAAACCATGGGGCTAGGGCCAATCCTTTCCACCCAGAAAGCCCTGCAACGCGCCGGGCTAAGTGTCGCCGACCTCGACATCATCGAACTTAACGAAGCCTTTGCCTCGCAATCCATCGCCTGCATCCGCGACCTCGACCTCGACATCACGAAAATCAACCTCGACGGCGGCGCTATCGCCCTCGGCCACCCGCTCGGCGCAACCGGCGCACGCATCACCGGCAAAGCCGCCGCCCTGCTCAAACGTGAAGGCAAACAATTCGCCCTAGCCACCCAATGCATCGGCGGCGGGCAAGGCATCGCCACCATTCTGGAGGCTGTGTCATGAACATCCACAACGTTGCCGTGATTGGCGCAGGCGTCATGGGTGCAGGCATCGCCGCCCACATCGCCAACGCTGGAATCCCCGTCCTGCTGCTCGACATCGTGCCAGAAGGCGCAAGCGACCGCAGCCAAATTGCCAACACCGCCCTCGCCAAGCTGCTCAAGGCCGACCCCGCGCCGTTCATGCACAAAAAGAACGCCCGCCTCGTCACCCCCGGCAATATCGAAGACGACTTGCCGCAACTCGCCGACTGCGACTGGATCATCGAAGCCATCGTCGAACGCCTCGCCATCAAGCAAGACTTGTACCGCAAGCTGGCGGCTGTGCGTAAAGCTGACGCGATCGTTTCCTCCAACACCTCCTCCATCCCGCTGCACGAACTGGTAGCAGGCTTGCCGGAAGACTTCGCCGCGCACTTCATGATCACCCATTTCTTCAACCCGCCGCGCTACATGCGCCTGCTGGAAATCGTCACCAGCGAGCAAACCGATCAGGACGCGGTAGAAAAAATCAGCCAATTCTGCGATTTCAAACTCGGCAAAGGCGTCGTGCCGTGCAAGGACACCCCCGGATTCATCGCCAACCGCATCGGCATTTTCTGGATACAAACCGCGATTCAGGAAGCCATCGACATGGGGCTAACGGTGGAAGAAGCCGATGCTGTGGTTGGCAGGCCGATGGGTATTCCCAAAACTGGCGTGTTCGGCCTTTCCGATCTGGTGGGCATCGACCTGATGCCGCACTTGATGCGCAGCATGAACCGCAGTTTGCCAACCGATGATCCCTTACGCGAAAAAGCCACGATTCCACCATTGATCCAGAATATGATCGACACCGGCTACACCGGGCGCAAAGGCAAGGGCGGTTTCTACCGCCTCAACCGCGACAGCGGGCAAAAGATCAAAGAATCCATCGACCTGCAAACCGGCGAATACAGCCCTTCCCAACCCGCCAAACTCGACAGCGTGAAAGCCGCCCGCGATGGCGGTTTACAAGCGCTCATTGCCCACCCCGACAAGGGCGGGCAATATGCGTGGCGGGTGCTGTCGCAAACCTTGCGCTACGCCGCCGCACTCGTGCCAGAAATTGCTGACGATATTTGCGCCGTCAACACCGCCATGAAATTGGGTTACAACTGGAAATTTGGACCATTTGAACTGATTGATCAGTTGGGCGCGGATGATTTCGCACAACGACTAGCGACGGATGGGCAGGATGTTCCACCGTTGCTGACAATGGCGCGGGAACATGGCTTCTATCGCCATAACGAAAACGAAACCCTCTACCTGCAACCCGACGGCTCTTACCTACCGCTCCAACGCCCCCCCGGTGTCCTGCTCCTCGCCGACCTCAAACGCCACGCCGAACCGCTGCTAGAAAACGACGCCGCCAGCCTGTGGGACATCGGCGATGGCGTCGCCTGCCTCGAATTCCACAGCAAAATGAATTCCCTCGACCCGCTGATTCTGGAAATGATCGAGGAAACGGTCGAACTCATCCCGCAAAATCACAAAGCGCTGGTCATCTACAACGAAGGCAGCAACTTCTCCGCAGGTGCCAACCTCGGCCTGCTCATGTTCGCCGCCAAACTCGGCGGTTGGGATGAAGTCGACAAGATGGTGAGTGGCGGTCAGCAAGCCTACAAAACCCTCAAATACGCCCCCTTCCCGGTCATCGGCGCACCGTTTGGCATGGCACTGGGTGGCGGCTGTGAAATCCTGCTGCATTGCGACGCCCTGCAAGCCCATGCCGAAACCTACGTCGGGCTGGTCGAAACCGGCGTCGGTTTGATTCCCGGCTGGGGCGGCTGCAAGGAAATGCTGCACCGCTGGAGTACCAACCCCAGAATGCCGCGTGGCCCTTTACCGCCCGTGCTGAAATGCTTTGAAATCATCAGCGTCGCCACCGTCGCCAAATCCGCGTTTGAAGCCAAAGACTACCTGTTCCTGCGCCACACCGACGGCATCACCATGAACCGCGACCGCCTGCTGGCGGATGCCAAAGCCCGCGCTCTGTCGATGGTCGAAGGCTACCAGCCACCCGAGCCACCCGTGTTTCACCTGCCCGGCACAACTGCCCGCGTAGCCATGGAAATGGCGGTCAACGACTTCCGCGCCCAAGGCAAAGCCACCCCTTACGATGCCGTCGTTGCGCAAGCACTGGCAAGCGTCCTCAGCGGCGGCGACACGGACATGACCGATACCCTGAGCGAAGACGACCTGCTGGCGCTGGAATACGCGCAATTCACCCAACTGGTGCGCAAACCGGAAACACTGGCGCGAGTCGGCCACATGTTGGAAACTGGCAAGCCATTGAGAAATTAAGGAGGAGGAGATGGACAAACTATGGTTACAAAGTTACCCAAAACACGTCCCGGCAGAGATTGACACCCATCAATACCATTCACTCGTCGACCTGTTCCAACGCAGTGTGAAACAGTACGGCTCGCTTCCTGCCTTCAGCAATATGGGCAAGGTGCTGACCTATAACCAAGTGGATGAACTCACCCGCCAGTTTGCCGCCTACCTGATCCACGGGGCGGGGCTGAAGCCGGGCGAGCGCATCGCCTTGATGATGCCCAACCTGTTGCAATACCCGATTGCCCTGTTCGGCGCGTTGCGGGCAGGGCTGGTGGTCGTCAACACCAACCCGCTGTATACCGACCGCGAACTCGAACATCAGTTGAAGGATTCTGGCGCAACGGCCATCGTCATCACGGCTAACTTCGCTCACACGCTGCAAGACGTGCTGGATAAAGTTCCGATCAAAACCATCATCACCACTGAAATTGGCGACCTGTTTGGCTTTCCCAAGTCGCTGCTGGTGAATCTGGTCGTCAAATACGTAAAAAAGATGGTACCTGCCTTCAAGCTGCCAACTGCCATCAAATTTAATCAAGCACTGACGCTAGGCAAGCAGTACGCCACACGCTTCAAGGATGCCGAACCGGGGCATGAAGACATTGCTTTCCTGCAATACACCGGCGGCACGACCGGCATTGCCAAAGGCGCGGCACTGACTCACCGCAATATCATCGCCAACATGCTGCAAGCAGAAGCGTGGACAACGGCTGATTTGGTCGCTGGTAAAGAAATTGTCATCACCGCTCTCCCCCTTTACCACGTGTTTGCACTGACCGCGAACGCCATGTTTGCGCTGAAGATGGGGGCGAAAAACGTGCTGATCACCAATCCTCGCGACCTGCCCGCATTTATCAAGGATCTGGCGCACGAACCGTTTACCTACATTACTGGCGTCAACACGCTGTACAACGCCCTGCTGAACCATGCTGACATTGGCAAGGTGGACTTCTCACGCCTGAAAATTTCCCTCGGCGGCGGCATGGCGGTGCAAAAAGCCGTGGCAGAACGCTGGAAAGCCCTGACCGGTGTGACCTTGCTGGAAGCCTATGGCCTGACCGAAACGTCCCCGGCTGTAGCCATCAACCCGGTGGACTTGCACGACTATAACGGCATGATCGGGCTGCCGATTCCTTCCACCGAGGTTTCCATCCATGATGTTGATGGCAATGAACTGGACGTGGGCGAAGCAGGCGAATTGTGGGTGCGTGGCCCACAAGTCATGCAAGGTTACTGGCAACGCCCGGATGAAACCGCCAACGTTATGGCAGGTGACGGCTGGTTACGCACCGGTGATGTGGCAATCATCAACGAACAAGGGTTCATCAAACTGGTGGATCGCCTCAAGGATATGGTGCTGGTGTCCGGTTTCAATGTGTACCCGAATGAGGTGGAAGACGTGCTCGCCAGCTACCCCAAAGTGCTGGAGGCTGGCGTGATCGGCGTGCCGGATGAACACTCCGGCGAAATCGTCAAGGCTTTTGTGGTGAAAAAGGATGATAGCCTGACATTAGAGGAATTGCGGGCTTATTGCCGCCACGAGCTTTCCGCTTACAAATGCCCGAAAAAAATGGTGTTTGTAGCATCGTTGCCGAAGAGCAATGTTGGTAAAATTTTACGCAAAGAATTGAGGAACTTATGATCAAAACATGACTTTTGTCATATCCCTGCTTATCTCCTTATCCCAAATACCCTGTATGGCTTTGATGTTTAGATGTGCTAGATTACCAGCAAAGGATAAGGGTTAAGGGAAAGGCACCATGTCAGCACTGGATTTAGCTAACTATATGAAAGAAAGGCTAAAAACGTTAGAGATGACGTTGGTTGCGGCTGCCAAGCATTCTGGCATTTCCCGACAGACATGGCACAAATTATTGTGTGCCGATATTGCCGAAGCACGGCTTTCCACCTTGGTCAAGATTGCAGAAACGCTGGAAACCCACCCGCTCAGCATGTTACGCCTTTATTTCCACGGTAATGCCCTGCCCAGTCGCCATAGCAAAGTGGGCGATACTCAGGCCATTGCCAGCGGATTTATTGCCGATATTACCTACCCCGATAACAGCATCGTCCAAGTCGGGCAAACCTTCGAGAAAGTCTGGGAGGTCGCCAATCTGGGTTCACAACCGTGGGTGAACTGGCGGTTGCAATGCGTGGACGAACACCTTAGTGTCCAAGCGCTTAATGGCTCGGAGCAGTATCAGGGGAAAAAACTCCAATACGGCTTACAACCACTGGAAAACAGTATTCCCATCCCCACCACCGAACCGGGTGAGAAAGTACGCCTGCATGTGATATTCCGCGCCCCGGATTTCGCCTGTACCACCATTTCGCACTGGAAAAGTGTCAATGAAGCGGGTGAAATCCTATTTCCTAACTTAACCGGGCTGTACTGTCTGGTCAAAGTCGTTGCCTTGTGAAACAGAACACTTACACACTCCCATTGCTCTGCATCAGCGCTGGGCTTTGTGTGAACGGCTACGGCGAAGCTGCCGACAAGCGGGAGGAAACGCGCAAGGATACTTTGACGGTTAACGTCCGCCCTACCCACAAGCAGCCACCCAACACCACCACGCTAAAAACCGACGATGCCAGCAAAATCGGCAGCGACCGCCTGGAAGATGTCGCCGACTACCTGCCCGGCGTGCAAATCGGGCGCAATCAGGCGGGTATTGGTAGCAGCGTTTACCTGCGCGGCTATTCGCTGGATGGCGCTATGACACTGGATGGCTTGCTGGATGTGCAAGGCTTTTACCTGCGTGACCCCGCCACGCTTGACAGCATTGAAGTTAGTAAGGGGCGCGATTCGGTGCTGTTTGGCGCAGGTTCACCCGGCGGATCGGTGAATTACCTCACCAAAAAACCCAGCTTTAAACAACAGCGTAGCATTAGCCTCAGCGCGGGCTCCCCCCAGCAATTCCATACCCTGCTCGACATCAATCAGCCCTTATCGAATCCAGACTGGGCGGGGCGTTTGGTGATGGCGGGGCAACAAGCCGAGACCGGGCGTGCCAATGTGGGGGATGACCGTTTTACCCTAATGCCTTCGCTGCTGTGGCAAACCGAGCAACAATCCCTGCTACTGGAGATGGAATACGGCTGGCAAAATCGCGAATACGATTTCGACACGGTATTTTACCAAGGCGCACCCGTGTACAACGTGTCGTATGTTGACCCGCGCTCGTTTGCCGATCGCCGGGTCACGCGCTTCGGCACGACCTATACCCGCGACTTGGGCAAGGGCTGGGAAGCCTCGCTGCAAGCCAGCCAAGTGGATGCCAAACGCGATGAACGTTGGATCGGTTTCGCCTACCTGCCTGACACGGGTAGCCGCTTGCCGGGGTATTACCGTGATGCGCAATATGAGCAGTCCCAGCAAGGCTTACGTGCGGAATTATCGCGCCAGTACGCCCTTGGCACGACCCGCCACCACACCCGTTTCGGCATCAGCCAGCAGTCGGTGGAAATCGACCTGCAACGCCAATACCGCACCGGGCTGTTCCAACTGGATATTTTCCAGCCAAGTTTTGACTTTGCTCTACCAGATGCCAGCAAGCTGACCAAGCGTGAAGCGACTACCCTGCGTGAGGAACGCGCTTGGTATTGGCGACACCAAGCCGATATTGGCGACAAACTCGGGCTTACCGCAGGCATACGCCGCAGCCACTACGACGCTGATTACACCTCGCCAACTCTGTCGTTCAAGGAAGTGACCAGTGCCGATACCTCGGTATCCCTTGGCGCAACGTGGCAGCTAAACCCGCAATGGCAGGCGTTTGCCAGCCGCAACGAATCCTTCGCCCCCAATCTCGGCATGGATAAAAACGACCACTTTTTCGACCCGCTCCAAGGGGTACAACATGAAATCGGCGTGCGCAGCAAACGCGGCAGCCTGAGCACTTACCAAATTGAACAGGAAAACGTGACCACCCGCGACCCGACCGAACCGGGCGCACAAATCCTGACCGGCAAAACCCGTTCCCAAGGCATTGAGGCCAACCTCAAATTGCCGCTTACCCCGAAGCTGGATTTGCAAGCAGGCTATCAATACAACGACAGCCGCATTACCGAGAATAACGACGGCAATACTGGCAACCGCTTGCACAATGCCCCGCGCCACAGCGGTTCACTGATGCTGGATTATGCGCCGGATGCCCGTACTCACCTGACATTGGGCGCTGTGCATGTGGGCAAACGCGCCGGGAATGATGCCAACAGCTTTGATGCCCCCGCTTATACGCGCCTCGATGCCGGGGCAGAATGGAAGCTGGACAAGCGCACCACCCTCAAAGCCAGCGTGCGCAATTTGCTGGATGAAGATTACGTGGCTGCGTCGGAAGGTGCTGATTTTATCGTGCAGGGGCGCAAGCGGGCGGTGACATTGGGGGTTGAGTTTGGGTTTTGAGCTTTTCTCAAGCCTCACCCTCAACAACCTTACTCATAAAAAATTTGATAAAAATCATAAAAAATTTCGCATGTGCGAACCGCTGTTTACATCTTTTCTGTTAACCTCAGGTGAATTTGCTTATTAGCCGAACAGGTTCATAGGCAAATTGGGCTTACTGCGCTGCTACCCGCCGTTTTTACACCACACTATGGGGAATATTCATCATGACTCAAATCAAATCACGTTTTGCAACTATTGCCTCCACTACCCTGCTGGCTTCCAGCCTTGTGCTGCTGACCGCTTGCGGCGGCGGTAGCTCCGGCACGGCGGCTACCACTACGCCCGACACGACTGGCGGCACAACTATCGCTGACACCAGCGTCAAAACCGGCGTATTCATTGACGCACCCGTCAAGGGCTTGACACCTACAAAACCGCCACCCAAAGCGGCGTGACCAACGACAAGGGCGAATTCAACTACATCACGGGCGAAACCGTCACTTTCAGCCTCGACGGCGTAGAACTCGGTTCTGGCAAGGCGCAAGCCAAACTGCCCGTCACCCTGATCTCAACCGAAGGCTATGTTGCGCAGTTCCTGCAAACGATGGATACCGACGCCAATCCTGATTTGATCGACGTTTCCAAGATCAAACTGGATGGCACAACCATTGCCAACTTCAAAACCAAACTGGCAGATGTATTGAAAACAGGGCGGATACTCGAAAAAGATAATATGTATGGTCAGATGCTGGACGGTCTACTTACTCCCAAAGTCTTGACTGAAATCCAGACATCCAGCCAAGTTGCGTTGGTCAATCAGAAAGTAGTGGCAAGCGAAGTGGCAGGAGCGCACGTCTTTAAAGCCGTTGGCTCTACCCCGTGGCAGACCAGCGAAATATCTGGGATGGTGAATGCTGACGACAGCGAAATATCCATTTTCAATACCGATGGGACATTCACAATCCTTGCCCAAGACTTCGGTGATCCCGCTCCCAATCAACTGCTTGGCACTTGGCAAATGAGCAATGGACAGGCACTGGTAAGTTTCACCGAAGATGGCAAAAGCCTGCAATATAAAGTCCATAAAATCAGCCAAGACGGTGATGTCATTGATACGTTTTCTGAAAGTACAACCGATGCTGCTGATGGTGATTTGTCTGAGCTCCACAAAGCCAAACCGCTGACGCTCGCGGCACTGAACGGCAAACACCTCAGTTTTGATATGACGGGTACTTCCTGTACTGCAATGACCATGTCCTTCAGCGGTGCAACCGCTACCTTGCGTGACAAATGCGGTGGGCAATATTCAGAGGCGGTTGGTACGGTCGAAAATGTTGCGGGTACGACAAATCTCATCAAATTCAGCGTAGGCACCAAGTACATGCTGATTGCCCTCACCAGTGGTGATTTGACCAAAGGCAGAATGGTTCGCGCCAATGTCTCCGGCAGCACGCTGGGCAGTTTGGATGCTAACGACATCACCACCGTTAGCGCACCGCTACAACCGTAAGTCTTCGAGTCTTCGGCTGTACAACCCAAACTGGGTGGGCGGGCTATTTACGGCTTGCCCACTTCCCCGCTATAGCATATTCCCCCTCAATCGTTTATGTTTCTGGAATGAATCAATTCGTCAAGCCTCCTAAATCCCTGCTGAGTAAAGTCGGCAAAGCCATCGGTGAATACAAGCTGATCCGCGAAGGCGACCGCATCCTGCTCGGCCTTTCCGGTGGCAAGGATTCGCTCGCGCTGCTGCACCTGCTTAACCATTTCCAGCGCCATGCGCCGATCCGTTTCGAGTTTGCGGCGGTCACCATCGACCCGCAAGCCGATACTTTCGACCCATCGCCCATGATTCCTTACATGGAAAGTCTTGGCATTCCCTATCACTACGTGCGCGAACCGATAGTGAAACTGGCGGAAACGCACATGGACAACGATTCCTACTGCGCCTTCTGCTCGCGCATGAAACGTGGCTTGATGTACCGCACCGCCCGCGAAAACGGTTACAATGTGCTGGCATTGGCGCAACATTTGGATGATTTGGCAGAAAGTTTTCTGATGTCGGCCTTCCACGGTGGCAAATTGAAAACCATGAAGGCACACTACCGGATAGACGCCGGGGACTTGCGCGTCATCCGCCCGCTAGTGATGGCGCGTGAACGCCAAACCGCTGATTTTGCTAAAGCTGCCGAATTGCCGGTGATTGTGGAAAATTGCCCGATGTGTTTCGACATGCCCACCCAACGGCAGCACATGAAGGAATTACTCGCCAGCGAGGAGCAAAAAAACCCGACAATGTTCAAAAGTTTATTAACAGCGATGCAGCCATTGATTCGTGATGGCATCGAAAAAACCTAAAGTGTCGACAATCTTGGTTTTTTCCAGCGGCATTGCTGGACACTGGCAACAGATTGTATAAAGATAGAGCCGAATAATAACGGGGTTAAACCCCAAAACAGCACCACGTCAGTTCTCACGTACCGATTAGCTAGAACGAGGAGTCAACAATAATGTCCGATGTCAAAACCTACCCTGTCCCCGCCGAGTTTGCTGCGCAAGCCAATATTAATGCCGAGCAATATGCCAGCATGTATGCGCAATCCATCAACGACCCGGATACTTTTTGGGGCGAACAGGCCGAGCAATACCTGACATGGTTCCAGAAATGGGACAAGGTACAAGACTGGAGCTTCGATCAGGATGACCTACACATCAACTGGTTTACCGGCGGCACACTGAATGTCTCCTACAACTGCCTTGACCGTCACCTTGACACCCGTGGTGACCAGGTTGCCATCATCTGGGAAGGCGACAACCCTAACGAAGACCGCAAAATTACTTACCGCGAGTTGCACGCTGAAGTCAGCAAACTCGCCAATGTGCTGAAAGCGCGTGGCGTCAAGCGTGGCGACCGTGTTTCCCTGTATCTGCCGATGATCCCTGAAGCGGCGGTTGCCATGCTGGCTTGTACCCGTATCGGTGCGATCCACTCCATCGTGTTTGGTGGCTTCTCCCCGGATGCCCTGCGTGACCGGATTCAAGATTCTGAATGCGGCGTGGTCATTACCTCCGACCAATCCATGCGCGGCGGCAAAAAAGTCCCCTTGAAAGGCAATGCTGACAAAGCGATGGATCAATGCCCATCCGTCCACACCTGTATCGTGGTGCAACGGGGTGGCGATCCGGTCAAGTGGAATGACAGCCGTGACATCTGGTATCACGACGCCATCGCAGCAGCCGATGCTGAGTGCCCGGCAGAACCGATGGAAGCGGATGACCCACTCTTCATCCTCTACACCTCCGGCTCCACGGGCAAACCCAAAGGCGTATTGCACACCACGGGTGGCTACCTGCTGCAAGCAGCGATGACCCACAAAACCGTGTTCGACTACAAAGATGGCGAAGTTTACTGGTGTACCGCTGACGTGGGCTGGGTAACAGGCCACTCCTACATCGTTTACGGCCCACTGGCGAATGGCGCGACCTCCTTGATGTTTGAAGGCATCCCGACTTACCCGGATGCAGGCCGTTTCTGGGATGTTTGTGACAAGCATAACGTAGCCACTTTCTACACAGCTCCAACCGCTATCCGTATGCTGATGGGTGCTGGCGACCAATTCGTCGAAAGAGCCAAACTGAGCAGCCTGCGTCTGTTGGGTTCAGTAGGTGAACCGATCAACCCAGAAGCGTGGGAATGGTATCACCGTGTTGTCGGCAAAAACCGTTGCCCAATCGTTGACACGTGGTGGCAGACTGAAACCGGCGCACACATGCTGACGCCGTTACCGGGTGCAACCCCGCTGAAACCGGGTTCTGCCACCAACCCATTCTTCGGCGTAGAACCTTGCTTGCTGGATGATCAAGGCAATGAAATCGAAGGCAACCCAGCCGTGGGTAACCTTGCGATCAAACGCCCATGGCCTTCCATGATGCGCAGCCTGTACGGTGACCATAAGCGTTTCTACGAAGCCTATTTCGCCATGTTCAAGGGTTACTACTTCACTGGCGACGGCGCACGTCGTGACGAAGACGGTTACTACTGGATCACCGGGCGCGTCGATGACGTACTCAACATCTCTGGCCACCGTTTAGGCACTGCCGAAATCGAATCCGCGCTGGTACTGCACCCGAAAGTCGCTGAAGCGGCTGTCGTTGGCTACCCGCACGAGCTCACCGGCCAAGGCATTTACGCTTATGTCACCCTGATGGCAGGCGAAGAAGGCACCGACGACCTGAAAAACGAGCTGAACACGCTGGTACGTAAGGAAATCGGCCCGATTGCCAAGATCAACATTATCCAGTGGTCACCTGGCCTGCCGAAAACCCGTTCCGGTAAAATCATGCGCCGTATCCTGCGTAAGATTGCCGCCAACGAAATCGACGGTCTGGGCGATACCTCTACGCTGGCTGATCCAAGCGTTGTCGACAACCTGATCGACTTCCGCGAAAACAAGTAAGGCTAGTTCTCTAGTGCTGGGGGGGAAGGACTCCTCCCCAGCATCTCACCAAGCGCTAAGCGTGTAGTGTCTGCCACCCGTTCGCGGCTAAAGCGCCGTGGCGCCAGCAAGACATTTTCCACAAATTCCTGATTGATAAACGCAATATCTTCCTGCGCAGGCGCGTAAGCACTGCGGCGGCTGATCCGCGCTACCCGCCCCAGATTTAACCCACGCCCATCTTCCAGCACCAGCAGATGCGGGCAAAGCTGCCGATACGGGTCAGGCCGAGGAAAATCCACAATTGCCAGCAACACCAACGGCTTACCCGAAAAATGTACGCCCGCATTGATCTCGGTCGAGTTAATTTCCACCACATAAACCGGCTGCCCAATCAAGCAACGTAACTGCTCTACTTGCTGGTGGTAAGCGGCGGAAGGCCACAACACTTCTTCATTACTCATAAAAACTGCCGTTTTTTGTTAAATTTCCAGAAAGCCTGCCATGTTAGGATACACTCTTTTATAGCCTATTAACGAGACAGGAAAAGCCGAGGCTTATGACACAGGATACACGTCTTGAGCAATTAACCCAGTGGGTCAATAGTCTTCCGGGATGGGAATACAGCGTACTGGAACCAGCCTCGGCTGATGCCAGTTTCCGGCGCTATTTCCGCGTGCGTGGCACGGAAGGTACCGCCATCTGCATGGATGCACCACCCGACAAGGAAGACATCCACCCCTTTGTGGAAGTTACCCGCCTGTTAGCCGCCACCGAGGTACACGTACCGCAATTATTAGCGCAAAACCTGCTGGACGGCTTCCTGCTACTGGAAGACCTCGGCAATACCAGCTACCTCAGCCAGCTTAGCGAAGCAACTGCCAAAAACCTGTACGCCGACGCTTTGCAAGCCCTGCTACATTTGCAACAAGCAGACTGTGACAACCTGCCTGCTTATAACGAAAAAACCCTGCGGCGTGAAATGGAACTCATGCCCGAATGGTTCTTGAAAACCCATCTGGGGTTCCGTGACGCGGAAATCCCCCACGAACTGATCAAGCAAACCTTTGAACACCTGATTGAATCCGCCATCGGTCAACCTGTCGCCTTTGTCCACCGTGACTACCACAGCCGCAACCTGATGGTAACGACTGAAAATAACCCTGGCATTATCGACTATCAGGATGCCCTGCTCGGTCCTGCGACTTACGATCTGGTTTCCCTGCTGCGCGACTGCTATATCGTTTGGCCGCAAGCGCAGGTTGAATGGTGGGTCAATTCATACCGCAAAGAAGCCATCGCCCTCGGTATTTTGCCGCCTGTTGATCAGCAAACTTACCGTCAATGGTTTGACCTGATGGGTTTACAGCGCCATCTAAAGGTACTCGGTATCTTTGCCCGCCTCAATCACCGCGACGGCAAGCCCGGCTATCTGGATGACCTGCCACGGGTCTTGAGCTACGTACTGGAAATCGGCTCACGTTACCCCGAAACCAGTGAGCTGATTGAATGGATGCGTAGCGCGGGAATTCCTGAGCGCATTGGTACTGTCGACATTCCTGACTAAACGCACTATTGAGCACGACAATACCCATGAAAGCCATGATTCTTGCCGCCGGACACGGCACACGGATGCGCCCTCTGACGGATCACACCCCCAAGCCACTGCTACAAGCAGGCGGTAAACCCCTGATTGTTTGGCATATCGAAAAACTGGCTCGCGCCGGATTCCGCGACATCATCATCAATCTCGCTTGGCTAGGTTGGAAAATCCCCGCAGCACTCGGTGATGGTTCACGCTGGAACGTTACCCTGCACTATTCCGACGAACAAAGCGAAGGTGCACTGGAAACCGCAGGCGGCATCCTCAAAGCATTGCCTTTATTGGGCAACGCACCGTTTTTGGTGGTCAATGGGGATGTGTGGTGTGATTACCCTTGCCTGCCTTATGCCTTGCCTGAACATGATCTCGCCCATCTGGTACTGGTTAACAACCCGGCACATAACCCACAAGGTGATTTCGCCCTCAGCAACGGGCGTGTCGCCAACACAGGCGAACCCCGTTACACCTTCAGCGGTATTGGTTATTACCACCCGGCATTGTTTGCTGGGTTATCAGCGGGCAAGCACCCGCTCGCGCCACTGCTGCGGGCAGCGATGGACGCAGGGCAAGTCAGTGGGGAATCGTTTGCAGGCGACTGGCGCGACATCGGCACGCCAGAACGGCTGGCAGAACTGGATCGGGATCTAACCGCCAACGTGTGAGAGAAAATCAGCGACTTTTTCCTCAAGCAACGACGTTTCCAGCTTGCACCACGGCGAGTAACGCCCAGCGGCATCAGCGTCCAACACTTGTTTGAAATCTTTCCAGGGAATCCAGCGGGTAGCGGCAACTTCTAGCGGATTGGGGACGGGCTCATCCAGAGTACGCGCAAGCCACACCGGGCAGATTTCGTTTTCGACGACACCACCGTATTCGCAGCGATATTGAAAATACGGCAAAGCCTCAAACAAATCATAGACCTGCATCCCCAGCTCAACACGGACGCGGCGCTGGATGGCCTCAGCCACCGTTTCGCCCAAGGCCGGATGCCCGCAACAAGAATTAGACCAGAACCCCGGCCATGTCACCTTGCCAAAACTGCGCTGTTGCAGCAGCAATTCACCCAACGCATTGAAAATAAAAACTGAGAAACCCCTGTGTAACGGGGTTTCCAGTGTGTGAACCTCAGCTTTAGGCAGCGTGCCAAGCACTGCATTCTGCTGATCGACCAGAACAACGTGTTCCATGCAACGGTTTCAGGTCGGGTGCACGTATTCGCGGGGGTCGTCGCGGTAGCCGCCTTCCACGCCTTTCACCACCACGGATACCGCATCGTGAGCGTGCAAACTTTCCATGTGATTCACCCGCAACCAGAAGTCACGCACGGAAATATCATCATTCAGGGCGGTCTTTAAACGGCGAGCAGCATCTTCGCAGAACATCAAGTTGGCAGCATTCAAACGCGCGAACTCCTGCTCATCTTCACGTTTGACAGTGGCTTGTACGGGTGTTTTCAGGGCATCTTCCACGCGATCGATCAGGCTAGTGATTGGTAAGGTGCGAACTTTTTCTGCCAGCTTGACCCGTACCTGCGCAATGCTGCGCTGGCTGTGCGGTGTCGCGCTGATGCCGTTAGCGGTTCCCAACCAGTCGTAAACGCTGTTCGCATCCACCGCAGTGGTATCCTGACCAAAAGTTTCGCGGAAACCTTCCTGAATCAACTGACGAGCGAGTGCAGCCGAACAAGGGCAGGTCGAGGAGTAAGGCACTTCGACGCTGACTTCGGTGTCGATCTGGCCGTTGCGCAACGTCGCTGCCACTTTCACCGGGTAATTTTTCCAACCGCTGTTATCACTCAACAGGGAATTGCGGCGCTCGAAGTAGTCAAAACGGCATTCCAGATAAGCGGCATCACTCAGGCCAACATGGGTATCCACAAACTGGGTAATCGTTTCACGCAACACCTCCGGCGTTAGGTCATTCATACCCAGAATAGTGTCCAGCGCGACGTAGAGGCGCGACATATGAATGCCCTTGCTGTTGGCGTCAGTCAGGTTAACGTAAGCCTGAACCCGTGCCAGCGTCTGTACCCGGTCACCGTTGGGGCTGCGTAAAAATACGGGCAACTCAATCTGGCTCATTCCTACCCAGTCAAGTGTACCTTTGGCACCTGCGAGCGGTTGCTTGGCAACGTCCGGCATCACGGCACACGGCAGTTCCTGGCAGGCATTTGTAGACATCATGTGAATTCCTCTTGATCAGGGCTTGGCTTTCTGGCTACCACAGTAACAAAACGGCGGGCACTGCGATAATTTACCTAGACCAGACATTGATTAAAGCACCATTAAAGGGCTTTACGCTGCATATGAAAATACCCCAGCAGAGAGTGATACACTGGCCAGATAACAATACTGCTGAGCAAGGAGGCCCAATACAGCCAACCGATAGGGCTACTATTACCTGTTACCCGCTGCATCCACAAATTTGCCAGCATGTACAAACCCAAAATGACGAACAATAACGCCAACTGTTGCAGAAAGGCTTCAGGGGTCATTCGCAAACTCAGGCGTACTGCCAGATACGTCACCAGCACATAACCGAGTGCGTGTTGCCCCAGCAAAGAGCCGTACAAGGTATCCACCACCAAGCCGATGATGAACACCATCACCAAGCTGATGCGGTCACGGATAACCAGCGCCCAATGCACCAAGGTCAGGGCAATCCATTCAGGACGCCAAAAAGCAAAGGACTCGCCGAGTGGAATGATCGCCAGTACCATCGCCAAGATCAGGGTCAGCAGTACAGCACCGGGAAAACGGGGGTCTTTAACGGGCATCTACTTCACCACCAGCTTTTTTCCAGACCAGCAACACTTCACGTACCGCTTCATAATCAACCAATGGCATGGCCAAAATAGTCATATTCCCTTGTTTGAATTCTACCCGAAACACCTTGGCTACCTGAAAGCCTGCCGGAAACAAGCCCCCCAGACCGGAAGAGATGAAAACATCGCCTTCTTTTACCGTACTGAGGGCAGCCAGATTCTTGATTTCCATCGGCATTCCACGACCATAACCATCTGCCAGCCCCCGCTCCCCAGTACGCTGGTTTTGTACCGGAATGGAATGCTCACGGTCAATCAATTGCATGACGGTAGAATCGAAGGGGGTAACGGTGACCACCTGACCGTAGATATTATTGCCATCCAGCACCACCTGGCTTTCCTTGACGCCATCGCGGGAACCTTTGTTCAAGGTCACCAGCCCCCGCACCGGGTCTTGTGCCACTTGCAGGACTTCCGCCATCGAGAAGGTGTAGCCATCACGAGGGGCAGCATTCAACATGGCACGCAAGCGCTGATTTTCCGCCTGTACCACATTCAGGTCTTGTTGTTGTGCCGAATAGACTTGCACTTCCTGCTTGAGGACAAGGTTTTCCTCTGACAACTGGCTTTGTGCTGAAAAGAAGCCACTGGAACGTTGGTAAGCACGTTGCGGAAAATCGACGCTATACAGCAACGGATAGACCATCATGGTGGCAATCGTGCGCACAGGTGCAAGCGCTGCTGCATTGCGGTTATCCACCGCCATCAGCACCAATGCACCAAGAATAAGCACCATAAACCGGAAGGAAAACCCCGGCGTGGCATGATAGTTTACGTCGTTAATGGTCGCCTCCGCTGCTGTCGTCCAGCTTTATGATCAGTCGGTAGCGAGGAAGTTGACGCCTTCTTCTTCCATGATTTCCAGAATCTTGCCGCCACCACGCGCCACACAAGTCAGCGGATCATCAGCAATAACGACTGGAATACCGGTCTCTTCCATCAACAGGCGGTCAAGGTCACGCAACAACGCACCACCGCCGGTCAACACAATCCCTCGATCTGCCACGTCAGCAGCCAGCTCTGGTGGGGTTTGTTCCAATGCCGTTTTCACCGCACTGACAATACCGAACAGCGGTTCTTGCAAGGCTTCGAGGATTTCATTGCTGGTCAGGGTGAAGCTACGCGGCACACCTTCCGACAAGTTACGACCTTTCACTTCGATTTCCAGCAATTCCTTGCCGGGGTAAGCGGAACCGATTTCGCATTTGATGCGTTCAGCCGTCGCTTCACCGATCAGCATCCCGTAGTTACGGCGCACATAACTGATGATCGCGTCATCCAAACGGTCGCCACCGATACGCACAGACGCCGAGTAAACAATGCCGCGTAATGACATGATGGCCACTTCAGAGGTACCGCCACCGATGTCCAGCACCATTGAGCCAATCGCCTCATCGACCGGAATGCCAGCACCGATTGCCGCAGCCATTGGCTCTTCGATCAAGTACACTTTACGTGCGCCCGCACCGAGGGCAGAATCTTTAATCGCACGACGTTCTACTTGTGTTGCACCACATGGCACACAAATGACCACGCGTGGGCTAGGGCGCAAGATACGACCCGCATCCACTTTACGGATGAAATGTTGCAACATTTTTTCGGTATAGGTGAAATCGGCAATCACGCCATCCTTCATCGGGCGAATGGCCGTAATATTTTCCGGGGTACGACCAAGCATCTTTTTAGCTTCAGTCCCCACAGCCTCAATCGACTTGGGGCCACCTGGGCCACGGTCTTGACGGATGGCAACAACCGATGGCTCATCCAGCACGATGCCCTTACCACGCATGTAAATCAGGGTATTGGCAGTGCCGAGGTCAATGGAAATATCATTGGAAAACAAACCTGATAAGGCTCTGAACATAAT
This sequence comes from Thiothrix litoralis, assembly GCF_017901135.1. NCBI lineage: Bacteria > Pseudomonadati > Pseudomonadota > Gammaproteobacteria > Thiotrichales > Thiotrichaceae > Thiothrix > Thiothrix litoralis. The sequence continues at coordinate 2,784,100 of NZ_CP072801.1, forward strand.
CTAATCAATCCGGCTTAAAGCTAAAAAATGGAGTACTTGAACACATTCCGTGTGGTTGTCGTTTTTCCGCGAACAGGCTAACCTTTTGGAAGCCCCAAAAAATAATTCGCTAAATGTAACAATCGCCACTACTTTGGGCAAGCCGCGTTGTGTGATAAGTTCACGTTCCGGCTAAAATGGGTGCTTTTTAGCAGATTAGCCAGCAATTAGAAAGTAATTATCAACCCCTGGGGTTAATGGACGATATGTCAGCAGATACATTAAGACGTTTTATGTTAGAGAATGCGCATGTGCGCGGCGAATGGCTGCACCTGGACAACACTTGGCAGGAAATGCTGTCACGCGCCGCCTACCCCGCCTTCGTCAAAACGATCCTGGGGGAAGCCCTCACCGCTGCGGTATTACTCGCTGCCACCATCAAACATGATGGCTCGCTTACTTTGCAAATTCGCGGCGACGGCCCCATTCACTTACTGGTTATTCAGGCGACGGCAGAAGGTACGGTACGCGGGTTGGCGCAGTGGAGCCGCGATGCCGACGACCTGACCCTGTCTGCGCTGTTTGGTGATGCTCAACTGGCCATTACGCTGGAATCACGTAACAGCAACGAACGCTACCAGAGCCTGATTCCGTTGGAAGGTGACACCCTGAGTGCAGCGCTGGAGGCTTATTTCGAGCGTTCCGAACAGTTGCCAACCCGCTTGTGGCTGATGTCGGATGATACCGCCGCCGCAGGCATCCTGTTGCAACGCCTGCCGCTGGAAGAGGTGAACCCGGAAGACTGGCAGCGCACCTCGGTATTGCTCGATACCCTGACCCGCGAAGAACTGGTGCATCTGGAACCGGAAGAAGTGCTGTATCGCCTGTTCCACGAAGAAGACGTGCGCCTGTTTGACGCCAAAGACATCAGCTTCCACTGTGGTTGCAGCCGGGAACGGGTCGAAACCATGCTACGCTCCCTCGGTCAGGCGGAAGCCGAAACCATTCTGGAAGAACAGGGAAAAATTGAGATCATTTGTGAATTCTGCAATGCCAACTATACACTGGATGCAGTGGATACCAGCTTGCTCTTCAAGCCTGCGATGCCCACGAATGACACCCTGCACTAACTCACAACTCACTTTAACACTGGAAACCTCATGCGCGTTCTGATCGTTTACGCCCACCCCAACCCCAGCAGCTTCAACCATGCGATGCTGGATTATTGCCGCAAAGGCTTGCTGGAAGGCGGTCACGAAGTACGGGTCAAAGACCTGTACGCGGAAGATTTCAACCCAGTACTGCGTGCCTCGGATCTGGCCGTGCTGCAAACCGGCACTATCCCCGACAAAATCAGCCGTGAACAGCAAGACCTGTTGTGGGCAGATGGTTTGGTATTCATTTACCCGCTGTGGTGGTTCGACCGCCCTGCCATCCTCAAAGGCTGGTTCGACCATGTGTTGACCAATGGCACCGCATTTGAATATTCGCAGGAAGGTGTGAAAGGCTTGCTGAAACATCAACGGGCTTTGGTACTGATCACCGCAGGCGGCACAGAAGATTATTTCCGCCAAACCGACGCAGAACACCTGATCTACCGCCCGGTTACGGATGGCACACTGGCATTCTGCGGCATCAAGGATGTGCGCCATAGCATCTACTACAATGTCCCCGCCTTGAGTGCTGAAGAACGCAGCACCATTCTGGAAGACATTGCCACGATGGGGCGACAATTCGCGTGCTGAATTACCGCTGGTTTGGAGAAAGTGATAGCGGTGTAACCCCGCTGGTGGTGCTACACGGCTTGCTGGGGTCGCTGGATAACTGGCAAACCTTTGCGCGTGGTCAAGCAGGTAAGCGCCCGGTACTGGCGCTGGATTTACGCAATCATGGCGACTCGCCACACGTCGAAGGCATGTCTTACCAGCAAATGGTGAGTGATGTGCTGGCGGTACTGGATGTGCTAGCGATTCCAACCTGTGACCTGATGGGGCATTCGATGGGTGGCAAAGTCGCCATGAGTCTGGCCTTGCAACACCCCGAACGCATCCAGCGCTTACTGGTGGTGGATATTGCTCCCAAAGCCTATCCGCCGCGCCACCAAGCCTTGTTGCAGGCGATGGTATCCATGCCCTTAGCAAGTTTGAGCAGCCGCAAACAGGCGGATGAATGGCTGAGCACCACCGTCAAACACCCCTTCGAGCGTGGCTTTCTGTTGAAGAATCTGGGGCGTAAGTCCGATGGTAGCTTTTACTGGCAATGCAATCTGCCGGAAATCGCCCGGCATTACCTGAAAATTTCCGGTTTCCCGGCAAGTACGGCGAGCTGCCCTGCCCCCGCACTCTTCATACGGGGCGGACAATCGGATTATGTGGCAGACGAAGATTTGGCGCTGATCCGACAAGCCTTTCCAGCAGCCAAGCTGATCAGCATCGAAGCCGCCGGGCATTTGCCGCATGTGCAAACACCCGTTGAATTTACCGCGTTGGTCGATACATTTCTGAACTAGACCAACAAACGACGGTAAGTATTCACACGATTAGACCAACCAGCCAGCCAGCGGCTTTCACCGTTTGCAGGCGGGGAATTCCGTACCCGACGTTCCAAAACGCGCATGGCAGCATCGGCAAATGCGTGTAATGCCTGCTCACCGGGGCGTGAGGGACGCATTTCCTCCAATACCTGCAATAAACCCCAGTTCTGGCCGTTATAGCCACCGCTGCGGTTCAAGCCTTCGCCCTTGAAATTGGTGTAATCAATCAGCGCATACCACCCACCCGGTGTATTGGCAACAGCATTGAGGTTATTGACAATCTGTGGACGCAGGTGCTCAGGGGTATTATTCACCAGCTTAGGCATGGCACGACGGGTACGATCAACGATGAACTGGGTTTGCAAATCACGGGTTTGGAACAAGAAATTCTGCAATTCCTGCACCTGTCCAGTTTGCTTGGCCTGCATCAACTCACCCTTGCTCCGCCACGGTGCACCACCTGTCACGGACAACCATGCGGGCGGCTGCACACCGCGTGCCTGCATATAAGCCAACAATTCGGGGAAAGTGCTACCAAAGCGCTGCCGACGACCGTCAGCCGGATACCAGGTAAAATGCCCGATACCCATTGAAGCGAAGTTTTCACCATCATTCCAATGCACCAGATTATCGACATTACCGCCACCTTCATTCTTGAAGATTTGCTCACCAATCACCCGTAATTCCACCGGGGAAAGCCCCGGCATACCGTTGCTCGCATATTGGCGAGGGGGGCTAGTGTTTTGCGAACTATAATGAGAAGTATTTTGCGCTGCCGGATTTTGTACACTGAAGGCGGGGGATACAGTACTGGCTTGTGGGACTGCGGTCTTACCCCCGCCCCGTGTCATTTGGGAGTGGGGGCTGCACGCAGACAGGCCGAGACTAGCAAGGGCGGCAAGCGCCATCACCGTTTTTGTATTCATGACTGATTCCCTCTTATTATTATTTTTAGGGAACTATAAGGGAAAATTGCCCGTCACGATGCATTAACCCGACGAGCGATACAAAGGACAATTACACGCCAGGGTAGCGATAAGTATTCACCCGGTTAGACCAACCTGCCAACCAGCGGGCTTCATTGCGGGCTGGCGGCGAATTCCGTATCCGTCGTACCAGCACCCGACTGGCTGCATCGGCAAAAGAATGCAAGGCTTGCTGGCCCGGTTGACTAGGCTGCATATCATCCAGCACCTGTAACAAACCCCAGTTTTGACCGTTATAGCCACCGGCGTTATTCAAGCCTTCGCCCTTGAAATTGACGTAATCCACCAGTGCATACCAGCCACCCGGCGTATTGGCAATCGCATTCAGGTTTTGTGCAACACGAGTACGGGAAGCCGCCGGGGCAGCATTCACCAGTTTCGGCATGGCGCGGCGAGCGCGTTCCACGATATAAGCAGCTTGCAATAAGCGCGTTTGATACAACAGGTTCTGTAATTCTTGCACTTGCCCGGTTTGTTTGGCGTGCATCAGCTCCGCCTTGGTGCGCCACGGTGCGCCTTGATAACGTGCTTGCTGTACCCAAACAGGTAATGCCACACCGCTGGACTGCAAATGCCCCAGCAAGTCCGGGAAGGTATTGCCAAAACGCGCCTGCCGACCCGCTGGATACCAAGTAAAGTGACCCAAACCCATCGACGCGAAGTTTTCGCCGTCATTCCAATGCACCAGCTTGTCCGGGTCGCTACCGCTTTCATTTTTGAAAATACGATCAGCAATCATCATGAGTTCGTTACTGGACATTTGCGGTAATACAAGGCCTCCAGCACTCCCCGTAGGCGCAGGCGTATAAGCTGGGGTACGCGCACCTTGGCTACCGCCGTATTGCGCAACTTTGGGACGTGTTCCAGTGGTTTTTTTCGCAACGGAAACTTTTTTCTTGGCCCCGAACAGCAGTTCATCCGTTTCATCTTGCTGTGCTGAGTGGATAGTCTGTGTGCTGCACCCCGATACCCCAATCGTGACAGCAATTGCCATCAGTGTCCCCCACGCTTGAATGCGCATGTCGTTAGCCCCTTGTTATTATCAGCATTTAATTTGAATAATTGCCGCGTATTAATAATCTAGAACAACTTTACCTATGCTTAATTAGTTTATCTTATTGAGATAAATAACAAAAAACCCGCAGAAAGCGGGCTTTTGGGGGAGACTGCGAGTGTAATAATCCAGCGTTACTCAATCACTTTTGGTACCAGATACAGCCCCTTCTCCACCTCTGGCGCGATGGCCTGATACTGTGCGCGGTGATCGGTTTCCGTCACCACGTCTTCACGCAAGCGTTGCACCATGTCCAGCGGATGCGCCATTGGTTCAACACCCGTGGTATCCACCGCACTCAACTGATCCACCAGATTGAGGATATTGGAAAGGCTTTGGGTATAAGCCGCCAGCCGTTCCTCTGGCACGGCCAGACGCGCCAGACGGGCTACTTTTTTCACTTCATCTTCAGAAATGGCCATGCTCAGCCCTCCAGCTTTTGTTTGAGGATGTCGTTCAAGGTGTTGGGGTTAGCCTTGCCTTTGGAAGCACGCATCGCTTGTCCCACAAAGAAACCAAACAGCTTGTCTTTACCGCTGCGGTATTCCGCTACCTGCCCCGGATTTTTGGCAATGATTTCGTCAATCATCGCTTCAATCGCGCTGGTATCGGTGATTTGCTTCAAGCCTTTCTGGTCGATGACCGCATCGGCAGAACCTTCACCTTTCCACATCGCCTCGAACACTTCGCGAGCAATCTTGTTGGACACGGTGTTGTCTTGAATGCGCTGGAGCAATTCCACCAAAGCCGCACTGCTGACTGGCGCTGCGGTAATATCCAGATCGTGATCTGCCAAGGTTTTGCTGACTTCGCCATTCACCCAGTTGGCGGCGAGCTTGGCGTCACCGCACCCTTGCGCGACTGCCTCGAAATAATCCGCCACTTCACGGCTTTGCGTCAGCAGGCTGGCGTCATAGTCGGTCAGCGCATATTCGCTCATGAAACGCTGTTTTTTGGCATCCGGCAATTCCGGCAGCGTCGCCCGCACGGCTTCAATGTCTTCCGGGGTAATCACCACCGGCAGCAAATCAGGGTCGGGGAAGTAACGGTAGTCGTTGGCATCTTCCTTACTGCGCATCGAACGGGTTTCGTCGCGATCCGGGTCGAACAAACGGGTTTCCTGTACCACCGTGCCGCCGGACTCGACAATGTCGATCTGGCGTTCTACTTCGTGGTTGATGGCGCGTTCAATGAACTTGAACGAGTTCAGGTTCTTGATTTCAGCGCGCGTACCAAACGGCTGACCGGGGCGGCGTACCGAGACGTTGGCATCGCAACGGAACGAACCTTCTTGCATATTGCCATCGCCGACACCGAGGTAACGCACTAGCGCGTGCAGCTTTTTCATGTAAGCCACGGCTTCTTTGGCATTGCGCATATCAGGTTCGGAGACGATTTCCAGCAATGGCGTGCCTGCCCGGTTCAAGTCGATCCCGGTTTGCCCTTGGAAATCTTCGTGCAGCGACTTGCCCGCATCTTCTTCCAGATGGGCGCGGGTAATGCCGATACGCTTGGTTTCACCATTTTCCAGTTGGATGTCCATGTGGCCTAAGCCAACGATGGGCAGCTCATACTGGCTGATTTGGTAGCCTTTGGGTGAATCCGGGTAAAAGTAGTTTTTACGCGCGAAAATCGAACGTTGGGTAATTTCAGCATCAATGGCCAGCCCCAAACGAATCGCCAGTTCCACCGCCTTTTTGTTCAAGACCGGCAAAACACCCGGCATCCCCAAATCGACCAGATTGGCCTGCGTATTGGCTTCTGCCCCGTAAGCCGTGGATGAACCCGAAAAAATTTTTGAATTGGTGGAAAGCTGGGCGTGAATTTCCAGACCAATAACGGTTTCCCATTCCATGAGCTTGCCTCCTTAGGCGAAACGGGCTGGCACTTGCGTATGCCAGTCTGTCCATTGTTGGTACTGATGCGCAATGTTCAACATCCGCGCTTCCTCGAAATAATTACCGACCAATTGCATCCCGACCGGTAAACCGTCAGCCGCAAAGCCAATCGGGAAGGTCATCCCCGGCAAACCTGCCAAACTGACCGGGATGGTGTACAAATCTTCAAGGTACATCGAAATCGGGTCATCTTTTTTCTCGCCGATACCGAAAGCGGTTGTCGGGCAAGAAGGTCCCATGATCACATCCACATCTTTGAAGGCTGCTTCAAAGTCCTGTTTGATCAAGCGGCGTACTTGTTGGGCTTTCAGGTAATAAGCGTCGTAATAGCCTGCTGACAGCGCGTAAGTACCGATCATGATGCGGCGTTTCACCTCATCACCGAAACCTTCCCAACGGCTGCGCTCGTACAGATCCATCAAATCCTTGGGATTCTCGCAACGATGCCCGAAACGCACCCCGTCAAAACGCGACAGGTTGGAGGAACATTCCGCCGGAGCCACCACGTAATACACCGGAACCGCCAGATGGCTATTCGGCAAGGTCACTTCCTTGATGATCGCGCCCTTGGCTTGAAACTGCTTGATCGCACGGTCAATCACATCAGCCACTTGCGCATCCAAGCCTTCTGCGAAGAACTCTTTCGGCAAGCCAATCCGCAAGCCTTCGATAGAACCGTTGAGGGTGGCGGTGTAATCCGGCACGGGTAAATCCATGCAGGTGGAATCGCGCCCATCCAGCCCGGCAATGATATTCAGGGTCAGCGCACAATCTTCCGCCGACGCAGCCATTGGCCCACACTGGTCAAGACTGGAAGCAAACGCAATCATGCCGTAACGCGAAATGCGCCCGTAAGTCGGTTTAATCCCAGTGATATTACAGAACGAAGCAGGTTGACGGATCGAGCCGCCGGTATCCGTGCCCAACGTCATCGGCGCAAGCCGTGCCGCAATCGTTGCCGCGCCACCGCCGGAACTGCCGCCCGGTACTTTGCCCACATCCCACGGGTTACACACACTGCCGAAGGCCGAGGTTTCATTGGAAGACCCCATCGCAAACTCATCCATATTGTTCTTGCCCAGCAAGACACCGCCCGCCGCTTTGAGCTTTTCAGCCACATGCGCATCGTAAGGCGAAATGAAGTTAGCGAGCATGTTGGAAGCACAGGTGGTCAACACCCCTTCCGAACAGAACAAATCTTTGAGCGCATACGGCACGCCCGCCAGCGCCCCGGTGAGTTCACCTTTGCGGATGCGGTTGTCAATGTCCACGGCTTGCGTTTTGGCAGCGTCGCGGGTCACGGTAATGTAGGCGTTCAATTCAGGATTGAAGCGTTCGATACGATCAAGGTAGGCATCCGTGGCTTCCATGACAGAAAATTTGCCCGTATGCACCCCGTCGTGAATGCCCTTCAAAGATAGGGTATGGATGGAATCAGCCTGCGACATGGTTTCTCCGTTCTTGCGGCTTATAGTCTTGCGATAAGCGGCTTACTATAGTGTAAGCCGCTTGTTGCTGGCAACCAGCACAAACCATCCGACTAACGCGGCAAGCTTCCTTGAATGATGTAATTACTGCTAAATGTCAGGTTACCCGGATGCAGCAATACATTCCCCAACAACACGTTAGTATCATTTTGGGGCCCCGTGTACACCGCTGCACCATCCATATTCAGGTCAGTGGCATAATACCCCACCAAACGGAAAGCGGTGTTAACCAGCTTGTTATCAGGTGAAACCAGAATCGCCCCCAAAATTACATTGCTGTCACTGCCCGGCCCACTGATGATAATGGTACTGCTGTTATTGGTATCCCCCGCCCATAACAAGGCGACGGAGGAACTCAGCAAACGGGTATTGACACCACCGTAAACCTTGGTTCCTAGGTGGGTAAAATCAATCAGTTCAGCGGATGTTTTCAAGGCAATAGGGGCATTGGTCATAACCCCTAAATGGTTGCGGTGACGCACCACCACATAATAATCACCATCCGTTACATTGAACAGTTGCAGCGTCTTCGAGCCAGTTACCGCGTCCACGACATCGCCATCACGTTGCAACAGCGCAGCTATTGCGGCAACCCGCACTGTAGGGTCAAACTTATCGCGTAGCTCAATCAATACCCAATCGACAGGGGCATCCTTACCTGTAGCCTTCCACACCCCCGATGCTGCTGTTTCGGTGCCATGATAATCAAACGGGGATATCGTACTACCCGAATCCACATAGCCAAATGCTGATTTCAACTCACCATAGGGCTGCAAGAGCGGCACCAGCCCCTGGCTGAACAACTCATTGTTCATCAAACCGGTGGATTTATCGTATGGCCCTTGCAAAGCTACCCGCAGTTGTAGCGTGACCAGAAAATCTTCTTCAACATCGAGGTAAGTAGCAAGACCATTGGCGTTGTTATCAACCGCATCAGCCGGATTACCATCACCATTCGGGTCAGGCTTCTCTGTGGCAGTGGGTGAACCATCATTGTCGTCATCCGCATCCAGATAATCCGGCTTACCATCACCGTCAGTATCCCGTGCATCTGCCGGATTGCCATCACCATTCGGGTCAGGTGCTTCGTAACGGGTCAGCACCGTATCGCCGTCGTCATCCGTATCCAGATAATCGGGTTGGCCATCCTTATCGGAATCACGGGCATCTACCGGATTGCCATCACCATTGGGGTCGGGCATTTCGTAACGGGTTGGAATACCATCGTCATCATCATCCGCATCCAGCGCATCAATAAGGCCATCCTTGTCGTGATCCAACGGGACGGTAAAATCATGTACTTCTTGCAAATCGCCAATACCATCGCCATCGGTATCGGCTTTCCACGGATCAGTTCCGATTATTTTTTCGACTGAATCCATCAAGCCGTCGCTGTCACTATCCTCGTCCACATCCTGTACGCTAACAATCACCACCCGATCGGCACAGCTTGCCAAGGAGTCACACACACGGACACTAACAATGTAGGCATTATCCTTATTAGCATCCAACGGCTTTTCATAATCGGGTAGTTTATTGAAAGACAAGACCCCGGTCATCGAGTCTACCTGAAACAGCACGTCATCCAATTGCCCCGCAAAACTGTAAACCAAACCATGACCTTCCGACTCGGTTTTATGGGTAGCATTAATATCCATGACAATAGCACTGGCATTTTCAGGGTAAAGAACCGCGCTGGGATTGATAATGCTCGGTGCCTGGTTTTCGACAACATCGGCAACCGCAACCTCCAAGGTTTGGGTGTCGCTCAGGCTGCCATCACTCGCGGTCACTTTCACTTCATATACATTGTTTTTGTCGCTGTCAGTGGGGAGTTCGTAATCAGGATCCGTCACAAAACTCAACACACCCGTGCTGGTATTGATGGTAAACGTTGCGGCATCTACCCCACCGCTAATGCTGTAAACCGGCTTGTCACCGTTACCATCTGTCGCTATCACCACCGTTACCAGCGTCTGATTTTCATTGATCGCAACCGCAGCACTCGCCGCACCGCCATTACTCACTATATCCGGCGGTAAGTTTTCATCCGGCAAGTTCACAATACTCACGTAAATCATCTGCTGGTCGGTCAAACTGCCATCACTCACGGTAACCTGCACGTCGTAACGGTTGTTGCGGTCAGCATCCAGCGGCTTTTCGTAATCAGGCGCTGTCATGAAACGTAATCGACCAGAGCTAGCAATTATTTTAAATAACGCCGCATCCGCCCCACCGGTAATGCTGTAAACCAAGTCATCATTGTTGGCATCGGTAGCCTCAACATAAGTGACCTCGACCTGATTCTCTTCCGCATTCATGTAAGCTACTACGCCAGCGCCATTACTGGTAATAGTGGGCGCTACATTCTCGGTAATATTGGTAACCTGCACCGTGATCATCTGGGTATTGGCCAGCGTACCATCACTCGCTGTCACCTGAACTTCATAGGTATTATTCAAATCGACATCGGTTGGCACTTCATAATCCGGCGCTACCTTGAAACTCAACGCGCCCGTGGCGGTATTGATGCTGAAACGTGCCGCATCCGATCCGCCGCTAATGCTATAGGTAATGCCCACCCCCTCCGGGTCAACCGCCTTAACTGCCGTCACTGCCGTTTGGCCTTCCGGTATCGGCAAAGTCGCCGTGGCATTACCGCCGTTACTGTTAATCACGGGCGACAAGTTCACGGGCTTATCCACCGGGTTCAAGGTAAGGCCAGCAGTATCGTCTTCATTAGGAAAGCTGCGACGGTTAAATGCGGTGGAATCAGGGTCTTCATTGAAAGCAAAGGTAATTTCACCATCCACCCGGTAGCTGCTGGCTGTGCCAACCCGTGCGCGGATTTTGAGGGTTTTCGCGCCATTCGCTGGAAGCACATCCGCATTCCACTCGCCGGTGCTGGCGTTATAACTGCCTGCCGAATCATCGCTGACCCACTCCAGCCCTGCGGGCCATTCCAGCCCTACCTGCACCAGACTGGTGGAGATAGATGAAGCATTTTTAAGGGTGTAACTGATTTCCACCTCACTGTTCCAGGCGGGGCTAAGGCTGCTGGCTGCTGCCTGCAAGGACAAATCCACCGGGGTTGACTGGGTACTGGTCAGCCATTTGAAAAACGCCCCGGAATCGTAGGCCGGGTCGCCTGCATCCGCCAACGCCAGCTTGACATGATAGCTCTGCCCCGGCGTCAAGCCCCCCATTGAAGCGGTTATCGGACGCGTATAGCCATCCAGTTGGCTTGAACTGCTACCGCTGCCATTGCCGTTATCCACAAAGTAAGCAGTATTCCCCAGATTACAGGCCGCCCCATCGGCATTCACGCCCTTAGCCCCGGCATTGACGTTGTTGACCGCTATTGCATCGCCCGTATCCGGCATGAAAGCCGCATTCCTGACACCACTTAGCCCCGGCCCGGAAACAAACAACCCAAAGGCATCATTGAAACGGCTACACACATACTCCGGGTACTCTTCCGAACCAAACGCAAACACGAAGTTAAGCCGGTCACCTTCCGGGGTAATATCGAACTCAATAATGGAGGGGTCATATTTAGCATTGGCACTGATCGTCGCCAGATCGGGGTCAAGGTATTGTACTTTGGTGTTACTGGAATACGCAGCGCTGCTGTTCGGGGCTTGAATACTCCCCAGATTACCCGTATTCAGGAATACGCCGGTACTGACACCCAGCACATCCCCGCCACTGCTAAAGATACCGTATTGCTGGTTAGCACCCTGTGTTACCGACAAATTCCTGACTGACAAGCCAGGGCCATCAAGAATAGCTGACATCTGCGAAGGGCTGACATTAGCATTATAGGCAGGTGCTGCCTGCACAACCGTCGCCCACAAAAAAAGCAAGATAACACCTAACGGTGTTACTGCATTGTAACTCATTGGTTTCATAGCCTTAGCGCCCCAAGCATTTTTATCATTATTTTAATCAAGTCGGATACGTAACTTGTTATAACAAAGCATAACTCATAAAAATTATTTATTCTATCATTCGTTATCCGCTTATCTGAATATACCGTTCATGGCTTTTCGCCCCATCCCCCTCCCGCCATAATGCTGACAATCACACATACCTCATCACATAACGATAACAACTCAAGGGTGTCAACATGCTCCAACGTCATCTGGCGACTGTCTTACTGGCAGGCACGATTACAGGCTCTGCTGCACCCTCATGGGCAGATGCCCCACTATGGGAATCGTGGTCGCAACCTTATCCGCAACGTGGGGAATTTGCCCCCAGTCGCCAAGGTACATTACAGCCACGCCTGCAACTCGCGACTTATTCAGCCCCTGCGCCACTGAGCAATCCCATCCAACAAGGTTTGCTCGACCTGGCACACTCTCTGGAAGGCAAAAGCCAGTGGGAACGTGCCGCGCCACTCGGTAACAACATTGCCAACAAAACCCTGATGGAAACCGTAAAGCGCCTGCTTACCTGGCAAGACAGCCTAGAGCCTGCCGCGCTAGAACGCCAATTTGACCTGGTGTCTGTTTCTTCCAAAGCCGATAGCAAAGCACAGTTTACCGGCTATTACACGCCGGTTCTGCAAGGCAGTCGTACCCGTACCGCACAGTTCAACATACCGGTATACCGTACCCCACCCAGTAACCTCAGGCGCTTGTCGCACAATGAGATTGCCCATGGCGCACTGACCGGTAAAGGGCTGGAGGTGGCGTGGGTGAATAATGCCTACTTGCTATACATCGCACAGGTACAAGGTGCCGCCCGCATCTATTTTACCGACGGCAGCGTCAGCACACTGGATTATGCAAGTGACAACGGACGGGAATTCAAAGCAATCTCCACCTACCTAGCGGCAAAAGGTTACAAAATTGGCGCGTTATCGCATAACAATATTAACCGTTGGCTGCTTGACCACCCGGCAATCCTTCCTGATGCACTCCTGAGTAACCCGCGTTACATTTTTTTCAATGAAACCCAAGAGTCTCCGCAAACCGCTTCTGGTCATGGGGTCATCCCCGGTCACACCATCGCGGTGGATAGCCGTTACATTCCCCACGGCTCGGTATTATTGGCGGAATTACCCCGGCTCGATGCACTCGGCAAGCGTCAGGGCGGCACGGAGTGGCGTATCTTGTTCGCACAGGATCACGGACGTGCCATCAAGGGTAACGGGCGTTTCGATTTGTATACTGGCGTTGGCGGGGATGCCGAATCAGCCGCCTATTCCGTCACGGGTCTGCATCGTGTTTTCATGCTGGTGCGCAAACCGGGCTAAACGCCTTGTAATACCGCTTGGAATTCCAAGCTGATCCGCCGATAATAAAAAAAAATTATCCATGCGAGGGGATCCAATGCTGTTAAAATATGCATGGCTTGCAGGCATCTGCCTGTTTGCCAGCCACACCAATGCCCAAACCACCACCACGCCCCTTCCGCCAGCGTGCAACGTACAGCCTCAGGGGAAAGTCGTAACGCCCACGGAAAACTGTATCCGTAAAACCCCGGCCTTGCGCGAGGGGCTGGTGGATCTGGCGGTTTACCTGCAAACCACAACACCCTCACGGCTGATTGCACCGGAATATCAGGGAAAGCTCGATGTCAGCCAACTTCAGGATACCGCCACACAACTCATCCACTGGCTAGACAGTGCCCCGGACGCCAGACTCCCATTGGAAAAACAATTCAGCCTACAGGCACTGGGCAACACCACCGCAAAACGCCCGGTACAGTACGGTGGGTATTACACCCCCATGCTAGAAGTCAGCGCCACCCCAACGGACACGTATCAATACCCGATTTATGACAAGCCAGCCAGCGGCCTGCTACCCTCACGACGCACCATCATGCAAGGCGCATTGCACGGCAAGGGGCTGGAAATTGCCTGGACAAACGACCCGGTGGGTTATTATTTCATGCAAGTGCAAGGTTCCGGCCTGATCCGCTACCCGGATGGGCACACCCAACTGCTGGGCTTTGCCGGTAAAAACAGCTATCCCTACGCCAGTATTGGGCGTTACATGCAGCAGAAAGGCTATTTGCGCACCAATAACCTGTCGAACACAGCCGTCAGCGAATGGCTGAAACTAAACCCCGATAAGCTGGATGAAGTCTTGAATGCCAGCCAATCCTTCGTATTTTTTCACCCTGTCAGCGATGTGGTACGCAGTTCCTCCGGCCTGCCGGTGGTTGCCGGGCATACGGTCTCGGTCGATACCAGTCTGATCCCGCTGGGTTCCATCCTACTTGCTGAGCTGGCTTTGCGTGACAATAACGGCAAAATCGTGCAACATGAGTGGCGCTTGTTGCTGGCAACAGACCGTAGATCGGATGACAGGGGCGTCACCCGAATCGGTATCTATACTGGGGAAGGCGACGAAGGCCGTGCAGCAGCACAACACTTTTTCCCGGCAGGCAGGGCATTCATTCTACGAACTGGCTCATAATGTCTGCTACAGGATTGAACTGGACGGGCAATTCTGGTATCGAAAGCTATACTAGATAGAATAAATTATTGGTTTAGACACAGGGTTTTCATTTATGCTGGGTTATATTGACTGGATCATCATTCTGGTTGCACTAATGGCTGCGATAGGAGCCGTATTACTGCTGTTACCGCAAACCAATAGCAAGGAAACCCAAGGGCTGCGCGTGGTTCGCTTGCAAGCCGAAGCCGACCGCAAACGGGTTGCTGATGTACTGGAAGTGACTCAACACGGCGCACAGGATGCTGAGAGTCTACTCAGTAAACTCAAAGCCCAAGTCGAACAAACCACCCGCAGCTACGAAGCCAGTCAGGCGCGAGCCGAACAAGCCGAACGCATTATTGAACGGGTAACCACGGCCGAACAGGAAATCCGCGACATTTCCAGCCAACTCGGCGACCGTCTGCAACACCTGCAAGGCTATTGGGATGAACAACTCGGCGATTCTGTCGAAAGCGTCAAACGCATCCGCAGCAAATTGCACGAAGGGCTGACACAGGTTGACGACAGTCTGATCCGTTTGCGCGAACAGGAAAAAATGGCGCAAGGGTTCACCCGCCGCCTGCTCAACCATCATCAGGAACAAGCGCACAACCAGCAGGAAAATGCTCGCATGTCCGCTGAAGTCCACAACCGTCTGGAAGCCATGCTCAAGGAGTCCAGCCACTTGCTGGAACAAATGCAGCGTTACCAGCAGGATGCCGATACCGTGTTCCTGAAATTCAATACCGAAATGGAAGGACTGGAATCACAAGCCAGCGAGCATTTCAGCACCCTGTCCCAAAGCACCGATCTGGCACGCCACGAGCTGACATCTGGTCTGGAAGAAAGCCGCAAACATGTCGAAACCATGCGCCGCCGCGAAGAGCAAAGCAACGACCTGAGCCGCCGCATCCACCAGCAATTCGAGCAGATCGACCACATCCGCGTGGAACGTATTGCCAAAACGCTGGATCTGACCGAACAAATGTCCAGCGACTTGCACAAAGGCATGGAAAATGCGCGTGATCTGCTGTTCTCACTGGAAGTAGCCGTGCAAAACGTCACTACCAGCCTGGACGCCAAACAACCCGCCGCAGCACCTGCACACGCAGACGAATCCGAGGCACTACCGTTGATGCAGGAAACGCTCGAAGCTTCCAACTCCGATGATGCCGCCGAAATCGTTGCCGAAGTTGAAGAAATGGTAGCCTCCGCCACACCAACTCAAGATGCAGAAGTCAGCAAACTGGCTGACATCGGCAATCTGCGCCCCGTCAAAGAAAACGAAGAAGAGCCTACCCCGCATAACCTGATGGCACTGCGGGCTTACCGTTAAGCAACAAATTAACGTCAGAACGTTATGCCCGCTTACCAGCAGTGAATTCAAGTGATTTCATGATGGGGATCAAGCTATTGCTTGCTTTCTTGCCCTGATTGTTTTATTGCTTGATCTATTCATTCCTTCTGTTAGCGAGAAAACGCCTGAATGCCCCCGGAACATGCCCTCGTCGTCAACAACATCAAAAAACGCTTCGGTGATTTAGCCGTCCTCAATGGTATCTCGCTGACCGCACACAAGGGCGATGTCATCTCCCTGCTGGGTTCTAGCGGTTCTGGCAAGAGCACCCTACTCCGTTGCATCAACTTGCTGGAAACCCCGGATGAAGGCGAGGTTTACGTCACGGGTGAACGCATTGAAATGACCCATGACCGCCACGGCAAAACCATTCCCAAAAGCCAGAAGCAGGTTGACCACATCCGCACCCGTTTGGGCATGGTGTTCCAAGGCTTCAACTTGTGGAGCCACCGCACCATTCTGGACAATATTATCGAAGCGCCGGTGCATGTTCTCGGCATCCCCAAAGCCGAAGCCAAGGAATACGCATTGGAATTGCTGCACAAGGTCGGTATTGCCAGCAAAGCCGACAGTTACCCCGATCACTTGTCCGGTGGGCAGCAACAGCGCGTTGCCATTGCCCGCGCTCTGGCGATGAAACCCGCCGTGATGCTGTTTGACGAACCCACTTCCGCCCTCGACCCGGAATTGGTGGGCGAAGTGCTGCGCGTGATGCGCCAACTGGCCGACGAAGGCATGACCATGTTGGTCGTCACCCACGAAATGGGTTTTGCGCGGGAAGTCTCCTCACAAGTCATCTTTTTGCACCAAGGGCAAATCGAGGAGCAAGGTAGCCCCGAACAAGTATTCGGCAACCCGATATCCGAACGCTGCCAGCAATTCCTCGCCAGCCAGCTCAAATAACGTCATGAATCACCCTTCCCTACTTGCCACCCAATCACAGGAGAATTCCATGAAAAAACTTACCCTTCTACTGTCCAGTACCGTACTGGCTTTGGCTGTTGCCGGTACTGCACAAGCCGCCGACAAACTGCGACTCGGCACCGAAGGCGCGTATGCTCCGTTCAATACCGTGGATAAAGACGGCAAGCTGGCAGGCTTTGACATCGACATCGGCAACGCACTGTGCAAGGCGATGGAGACCGAATGCGAATGGGTCACCTCCGACTGGGACGGCCTGATCCCCGCGCTGGATGCGAAAAAATTTGACGCCATCGTTGCCTCCATGTCGATCACGGACGAGCGTAAGGAAAAGATCGACTTCAGCGGCAAATACTATTCCACCCCGATCAAGTGCGCCCGCGAAACCGGCAAAACGGTTGACCCGACCCAAACCGATACTCTCAAGGGCAAAATGATCGGCGTGCAAAGCGGCGTTGTCTCGGATAATTTTGCACGGGCAACCTTTAAAGACATTGCTGAAATCACCGCCTACAAAACCCAAGACGAAGCCAATATGGATCTGCTTTCCGGGCGTGTCGATTTGGTGTGTGCGGATTCCGTGGTACTCGCCCCCTTCGTCAAGGATGAGAAAAACGCCGGTAAGGTCGAATTCGTCGGCGGCGATTTCGACGACAAAAAATTCATCGGTGATGGCGTCGGTATTGGCGTGCGCAAAGGCGACACCGCGCTGGCTGAAAAGCTGAACAAGGCGATTGCCAAAATCCGGGAGGATGGCACTTACGCCGAAATCAACAAGAAATACTTCGACTTCGACCTGTACGGGGAATAAGCCTTGCTGGATTTACAAGGTTACGGCTGGATGCTGTTGCAAGGTCTGCAAATGACCGTGCTGGTGGGGTTGTGCGCCATGTTGGTGGCTATCCTGTTCGGTTTGCTGGGCACGTGGGGCAAGTTCTCGCACTCACGGCTGGCGAATTGGGCGGCGGATACGTACACCACCGTGGTGCGCGGCGTGCCGGAACTGATCCTGCTGTTGCTGGTGTATTACGGCGTGCCCAAGCTGATTCAGGATGGGGCTGCCGCTCTAGGCTATGACATGCGCCTTGACCTGAACCCGTTTGTGGCGGGCTTTCTGACCATCGGTTTCATCTACGGCGCATTTTGTACCGAAGTGCTGCGCGGGGCGTTTTTAGCCGTCCCGCGTGGGCAGATGGAAGCGGCGCGAGCAATTGGCATGAGCCGTACCCTTGCGTTCCGCCGGGTGCAATTGCCGCTGGCGATGCGCATGGCCTTGCCCGGGCTGGGCAATGTGTGGATGGTGCTGATCAAGGCCACTGCGCTGATTTCATTGATCCAATTGGATGAATTGATGCGTAAGGCCAAACTCGCCGCCACCGCCACTCACCAGCCGTTTACCTTTTATTTCCTCGCCTCCTTACTGTTTCTGGCGATTACGCTGGTGTCGATGCTGGTGCTGAAACGTGCCGAAACCTGGGCGAAACGCGGGGTGCGTACATGAATTGGGAACTGATCTGGGAAAGCCTGCCGAAATTGCTGGAGGGCGCGGGCGTTACCGTGCAAATAACCCTGTTCAGCATTGCCATCGGTTTGCTGCTGGCTGTGCCGCTGGCGTTGGCGCGGCTCTCATCCAACAAGCTGTTGAACTGGCCTGCCACGGGGTTTGTGTTTTATTTCCGGGGCACGCCGTTGCTGGTGCAACTGTTCCTGATCTATTACGGCAGCGGGCAATTCCGCGAGCTGTTTAGCGATCTGGGCTTGTGGACGTATTTCCGTAATGCGTGGTTTTGCGCGGTGCTGACCCTGACCTTGAATACGGCTGCGTATTCAGCGGAAATTTTCCGGGGTGCGATTCAAGCCGTGCCGCGTGGCGAAATCGAGGCGGGTAAAGCGTTTGGTATGTCGGGCTGGTTATTGTTTCGGCGCGTGACTTTGCCGAAAGCCTTCCGCATTGCCCTACCCGCTTACGGGAATGAGGTGGTGTTTTTGCTGCAAGCCACCTCACTGGTGAGCACCATTACCGTGATTGACCTGACCGGCGCAGCGGATTTGATCCGTTCCAAAACCTTTGCGGTGTATGAAATGTACCTGACGGCGGCGGTGCTGTATCTGATCATGACCTATGTGCTGGTGTATGGCTTCCGGCTGCTGGAAAAGCGTTTAAACGCCTATCAGCGTCGCCCCGTATAACACCAGTTCTGCGGCAATCCACCACATGATGACGCCAATCAACAAGTCGAGGGCTTGCCATGTCCCCGGCTTTTTGAACAAGGGTGACAACAGCCTTGCGCCGTAACCCAAGCCGAAAAACCACAGGCCGGAAATGCTGATCGCCCCCAGCAAAAAGGGCAATTTTTCACTGGCTGCCAACGTGCCTGCCACACCGCCCAGCACGACCACGGTATCGAGATAGACATGCGGGTTAAGCAAGGTAATGGCTAAAGTCGCCATGAGCACGGTTTGCAGGCTGGTTTTTGCTGCATTGCCCGCTGCGGCTTCCAGATAACCTGTCCCCTGATACGCACTGCGGAATGCCTTGAAGCCATACCAGAACAGGAACAGCGCCCCAACCAACGCAAGGCCAAACGTCGCCATGCGATTGGCGCTGATCAACGAACCCAACCCCAGCACCCCGGCACTCATTAACACTGCATCACACAGGAAGCAGGTCAAGGCCACCCAGAAAATATGGTGACGCGCCAAGCCCTGTTTAAGGACGAAGGCGTTTTGTGCGCCAATGGCGATGATCAGGCCGATGGCGATCATCGCGCCTTTTAGGAAGATTTCTAGCATGGGAACATCCTTGTTGTTCAGAATGACGCATTCTATGGCATAGCCAATGACAGGCATACAAAGCGGTCATGCAAACGTGTAGAATAGATTATTTCAAAACAGCAACCCACTGATAAATATTACTTAATTAGCACTAAAGAACCGGACATGGAAGCGGACAATATCGCGGAAGACCGAGGCGAATCCATCGGCATGATGGAGCCGCTACTGGTTTCAGGGACATCCCGTTTTCGCCCTGAACTGGCTGACTTGGCTTTGGAACTGACCGCCAAATCTACCGCACTGCGTAAAAGCCTACCGGTAGGCATTGCACGTGCGTTGTCTGATCTGGTGCGCTCCATGAACTGCTATTACAGCAACCTGATTGAAGGGCATGACACCCACCCGATTGACATCGAACGGGCGCTCAACGAGGACTATAGCACCGACTCCAGAAAGCGTGACCTGCAACTGGAGGCCAAAGCCCATATCGCTGTCCAGCAATGGAGCGGGGTGTACTGGCTACGGAATCGACACGCGCACCGCTGCGCTTGAATTTCCCGGCGATGTTGGCGGCACGTTGGATGCCTGGGCTGTTCCCCGAAAGGTAGCGCAAACTACATGGGGAGTCCTGACCCTAAAGTGTATAAGGGCGAAAGCAACGCAACAAAGAATAGGATACACTAACGCATTAATTGTTTACGCCCCCGGATACCATGTCGCCCAACGCCAATCCCCACGTACCTCTCGCCCTGTTCGAGCACCCCAAATACTGGGCAGAATGCTATGACACCTCGCCCTATCTCCCCATGAGTCGTGCGGAAATGGACGCGCTGGGCTGGGATTCCTGCGACATTATTATCGTTACCGGGGATGCTTACGTCGACCACCCTTCCTTTGGCATGGCAGTGATCGGGCGGATGTTAGAAGCACAAGGTTTTCGCGTCGGCATCATTGCGCAACCGGATTGGCATTCCAAAGACCCATTCATGGCACTGGGCGAACCCAACCTGTTCTTCGGCGTCGCGGCGGGCAATATGGACTCGATGATCAACCGCTACACCGCCGACCGCAAGATGCGCTCCGACGACGCTTACACCCCCGGCAATGTTGGCGGCAAACGCCCCGACCGCGCCTCCTTGGTGTATTCACAACGCTGTAAGGAAGCCTACCCCGACGTACCGATCATTCTGGGCGGGATCGAAGCTTCATTGCGCCGCATTGCGCATTTCGATTACTGGCAGGAAAAAGTACGCCGATCGATCCTGATGGATGCCGCCGCCGACCTGCTGCTGTACGGCAATGCCGAACGCGCCGTGGTCGAAATCGCCCACCGCATCGCTTCCGGCGAACCCGTTGCCAACATTACCGACGTGCGCGGCACGGCCTTCATCCGCCGCGACACCCCAGCAGGCTGGATGGAAATCGACTCCAGCCGCGTCGACCAACCGGGCAAAATCGACCGCATCATCAACCCCTACATCAACACCACCGAACTGTCGGAATGCGAAGTTGAAAAGCGCAATGTGCAGTGGTTTGAATACGAAGACCCGCGCAGTAAACGCCCCGACGAACACAAACTGACCTTCCACCCGCGTGCCCGTTTGGATCGCGACCTGACCGTGATCCGCCTGCCCTCGTTTGAAAAAGTCAGCAAAGACAAGGTGCTGTACGCCCACGCCAACCGCGTGCTGCACCTGGAAACCAACCCCGGCAACGCCCGCGCCTTGGTGCAAAAACACGGCACGCAGGACATCTGGATTAACCCGCCACCGATTCCACTGACCACGCCGGAAATGGATTTCGTGTTCGGCCTGCCCTACGCTCGTCAACCGCACCCGGCTTACGGCGGCGAACGCATCCCCGCCTATGAAATGATCCGTTTCTCGATCAACATCATGCGCGGCTGCTTTGGCGGCTGCACTTTCTGCTCGATCACCGAACACGAAGGCCGCATTATCCAGAACCGTTCGCAGGAATCCATCATCCGTGAAGTCGAGGACATCCGCGACAAAGTACCGGGATTTACCGGGGTCATTTCCGACCTCGGCGGCCCCACCGCGAACATGTACCGCCTCGCCTGCAAAGACCCGAAGGTGGAAGCTTCCTGCCGCAAACCAAGCTGCGTTTACCCCGGCATTTGCCAGAACCTCAACACCGACCACACCGCGCTGAAAGAGCTGTACCGCACCGCCCGCAACTTGCCCGGTATCAAGAAAGTGCTGATCGGTTCCGGCCTGCGTTACGACCTCGCCATCCGCGACCCCGAATACGTCAAGGAACTGGTCACGCACCACGTCGGCGGCTACCTCAAGATTGCCCCGGAACACACCGAAGATGCGCCGCTCTCCAAAATGATGAAACCCGGCATCGGCGCGTATGACGAATTCAAACGCCTGTTCGAGAAATACACCAGGGAAGCGGGCAAAGAACAATATTTGATCCCGTATTTCATCGCCGCGCACCCCGGCACGTCCGACGAAGACATGCTCAACCTCGCGCTGTGGCTGAAGAAAAACGGCTTCCGCGCCGACCAAGTGCAAGCGTTTTACCCCTCGCCGATGGCATCCGCCACCACCATGTACCACACCGACAAAAACCCGCTGCACAAAGTCACCTACAAAAGCGAAAAGGTGGAAACGGCGAAATCACCGGAACAGCGCAAGCTGCACAAAGCGTTTTTGCGCTGGCATGACCCCAAAAACTGGCCGCTGCTGCGCAAAGCAATGGCGGAGATGGGGCGGCAGGAACTGATTGGCGATGGCGACAACCAGTTGATCCCGCATTACAAAGCGGGGGAGGAACAGTTGGTGTATGAGGCGCATCGGCGGAAGAATAAGGGCGGGGAGCATCAGAAGCGGGTGGGGAAACCTGCGCAAACGGCAGCGAGTAAACCGAATGCGGGTAAGCCGCAGGGTGGGAAGGTATTGACGCAGCATACGGGGTTGCCACCGAAGCCATTAATAAAAAATGAAAAACCCAGAAGTAATCACACACTATCAACTAAAAATAAACACCGGCCACGCCCATAGCCCCCTATCCATAAAAATAATTAATAATTTACATTGAAAAAAAAAACTGATTGTGGATAAAATAGTTTACTAACCAACAATCACAAGGGGCTAAATCATGCCAACAACACAAAAAATCTCCCACAAATTCGTGGGAGCAGCTACCGTTTTGCTCATGACAAGTGTATCCATCCTCCATGCAGATGAAACTGTTTGGCAAGATGTTCCTCAAGCAGACATTGCCGCATCGACCAGCACAATACGCAGCATGTTAGTTTCTGATACAATTACAGCCCAATTGGAAAAATACCGTTCACTGACATTAGATGAGAATCGTGTCAAATTACAATTACTGTTGGCAGGCTCGGCTGCAAATGTAGTCCCCGGCACAGTTATCAGCTTACCACTGCCAGATAACACCTTTGCAAACGTAGAAATTACACCGATAGAGAATGCCTCCCCAGAAATTGCCAAACTAACCCCTAACTATCGTGCTTGGACAGTCAAGGGTACTGATGGAAAAATCATTGATGGCATTATCGACGTTAGCAATACTGGATTCCATGCAATGCTGAACCTGTCTAATGGTGACACCACATTCATTGACCCAACTACATCAACGGGACAAAGGCAATACGCCAGCTTCAGCAAGCAAAGCAACACAAAAATGTTTGAACATCTCAATTGGACATGTGGGACACCTGATACCCAAACCGCCAGTTTTTCAACCACCGTACCAGCTTTAACAACCTCGTTAGACACAATAGACACCACCACCACATCTACTTACCGGGCTGCCGCCGCAAGCAGCCAACCACACGGAGAAAATGTCCTCATCTACGACCTAATTGTTGCTGCTACCGACGAATACACTAAGTCACATGGCGGGTCAAGGAATGCAGCACTCGAACAAATCAGACGGACTATTGACCGTGTGAATTTGGTGATGAAAACTGACCTTTCTATCCAACTGAGACTTGTGGGTGATGGTAGAATGGTCGCAGATGGCACAGGAAAAGACGGGTATTCAGATAGCAATGATACAAGTCTTACCCATCTTAAGCAGCTACTTGATCAAAATGAAGCGGCATTTAAAGCAGCAGGTATACCATCCAGTAGCTATGACATTGGGCATTTGTTTGGGGGTATCAATATCGGGGGCTTGGCGGATGTTGGGAGTGTATGTGACAGCTCAATATTAAGACCACATCTGAAAGCCCGTGGGTTCAGTGGCATAGGTAAGGGAGAGATTGATGCCACCGTATCACTTGATGTAGTGGCACATGAATTAGGACATCAGTTGGGGGCAAACCACACATTCAATACTAATGGCTGTTCTTCACGGGAAGCAAAAACGGCCGTTGAACCTGGCAGCGGTAGTACGATCATGTCTTATGCTGGAAGGTGCAACCCATCAGACATCATTGTCCAGAATGCCGATGCCATGTACCACAACAAATCCATCGCCGAAATACTCACTGCGACTCACTACGGCATCGACCGCGCCTGCGCCACGTCATATCAGATACTCAACAAGCGCACGAATAGCCAGAATAGAAATCCAACAATAACCCTCAGCAACACATCCTACCGAATTCCCCCTCAGACACCCTTCGTTCTGGATGCTGGACTTGGAAGCGATGCGGACCTTGACACCCTGAAATATTCTTGGGAACAGGAGGATACAGGTGTTGCATCAACAGCCAATGTTGACCTTGGCGGTAATGTTGTCACTGGCAATAATGCCCTGATCCGCGCTCGCCTCCCCCAAGCAAGCCCCATACGCACAATCCCCCAAATGGCTGATCTAATGGCTGGCACGAAGAGTGCAGGCGAAGTTCTGCCCATCACGGAAAGATCACTGACTTTCGTGTTAAATGCACGTGATGGTTACGGCGGTCTTGCCGGAAGAGTAGTAGTAGTCAATACCGTAAATCCACTTGCACCATCTGCCAGCAGACCATTCAAGGTCACTGCACCCAATACTACAAAGTTGACCCCCGGTGGTAAACAAACCGTCACGTGGGATGTAGCAGGGACTAACAATGCCAAAAATATCAACTGTCAAGCTGTAGATATTGCGGTCACCAGCGATGATGGCAAAAGCTTCACAACCCTGCTGTCTAGAGTGGCCAATAATGGTTCAGCACAGGTAACACTACCCCAAACCATTGGAACCAAAAGCCACATTAGGGTGAAGTGCAACAACAACATTTTCTTCAGCCTTTCCGCCACCACGCCACACGTGGCCAAACCTAAATAACAGGACGTTAACCATGAAAACTTATGCTTTTCCTCTACTCTTGCTTGGCACATTGGTATTGAATGCTTGTACTACCTATCCAACACCACAGGACAGCAATCTGATACCTGTAAAATCTGAGTCCCAACAACCACAGGCAAAGCCACCAATATCCGTCACGCAAGGAAGTTCCCCTTTCATAGTGATCGGGTATGTCGCCTACCTTGACCCAAAACTGCGGGCGGACTACATCTCCGAGGAGGAATATCCACGGTTAATAACCTTATTGCAGAACCGGGATGCCAAGGCTGATGCCAAGGCAACTGCTGCCAAAGGAGAATATTATATTTTGTATAATGGTGCATCCAGTGACGAGGCAGTACTCCGTTATCCACCATTTGGTCGGGTTGGGTATCCCCTTGGTTATCAACCCCCTCCAAATTCTTTGGAGCGGCTAACTGATGACAAAGAGGTTGCAGAATTGGAAGATCAATCACTTTTAAGCAAAATATTAAGTGGTTGTCCGAGCAAACATACTCAAGGATGGCCTCAACTTGGGGAGGCTTTTGGTAATTATGCAGTACATTGGAATCAAGTAATGGTGTTGGCATGTGCTGAACGGATGGGATTAAAGAAAAAGTAGCGGTGAGAGATCATTAGTTCAGGGTAGCTTTTGTAGCTACCCTGTTCTTCAGCTTAGCGGCAGGCAAACGCCCCGACCGCGCCTCGCTGGTGTACTCGCAACGCTGCAAAGAAGCCTACCCCAATGTACCGATCATTCTGGGCGGCATCGAAGCCTCGTTACGCCGCATCGCCCACTTCGATTACTGGCAGGAAAAAGTCCGCCACTCGATTCTGGTGGACGCAGCCGCTGACCTGCTGCTCTACGGCAACGCCGAACGCGCCGTGATCGAAGTCGCCCACCGACTGTCACGCGGCGAAGCGGTGGAAACCATCACCGACGTGCGCGGCACGGCCTTCATCCGCCGCAACACCCCGGCAGGCTGGATGGAAATCGACTCCAGCCGCGTCGACCAACCGGGCAAAATCGACCGCATCATCAACCCCTACATCAACACCACCGAACTGTCGGAATGCGAAGTCGAAAAACGCAATGTGCAGTGGTTTGAATACGAAGACCCGCGCAGCAAACGCCCCGACGAACACAAACTGACCTTCCACCCGCGTGCCCGTTTGGATCGCGACATGACCGTGATCCGCCTGCCCTCGTTTGAAAAAGTCAGCAAAGACAAGGTGCTGTACGCCCACGCCAACCGCGTGCTGCACTTGGAAACCAACCCCGGCAACGCCCGTGCACTGGTGCAAAAACACGGCACGCAAGACATCTGGATCACGCCACCACCGATTCCACTGACCACGCCGGAAATGGATTTCGTGTTCGGCCTGCCCTACGCTCGCCAACCGCACCCGGCTTACGGCGGCGAACGCATCCCCGCCTATGAAATGATCCGTTTCTCGGTGAACATCATGCGCGGCTGCTTTGGTGGCTGTACCTTCTGCTCGATCACCGAACACGAAGGCCGCATTATCCAAAACCGTTCCAAGGAATCCATCATCCGCGAAGTGGAAGACATCCGTGACAAAGTGCCCGGTTTCACTGGCGTCATTTCTGACCTTGGCGGGCCGACTGCGAATATGTACCGCCTCGCCTGCAAAGACCCGAAGGTAGAAGCTTCCTGCCGCAAGCCGAGTTGCGTTTACCCCGGCGTGTGCCAAAATCTCAACACTGACCATAGCGCCTTAAAAGAACTCTACCGCGAAGCCCGCGCCTTACCCGGCGTGAAAAAGGTCTTAATCAGCTCCGGCCTGCGCTACGACTTGGCTGTACTTGACCCCGAATACGTCAAGGAACTGGTCACGCACCACGTCGGCGGCTACCTCAAGATTGCCCCGGAACACACCGAAGATGCGCCGCTCTCCAAAATGATGAAACCCGGCATCGGCGCGTATGACGAATTCAAACGCCTGTTCGAGAAATACACCAAGGAGGCGGGCAAGGAACAATACCTGATCCCGT
Source organism: Thiothrix litoralis (assembly GCF_017901135.1). NCBI lineage: Bacteria > Pseudomonadati > Pseudomonadota > Gammaproteobacteria > Thiotrichales > Thiotrichaceae > Thiothrix > Thiothrix litoralis. Next base: position 2,810,830 of record NZ_CP072801.1, read on the forward strand.
ACTTCATCGCCGCGCACCCCGGCACGTCCGACGAAGACATGCTCAACCTCGCACTGTGGCTAAAGAAAAACTGCTTCCGTGCTGATCAGGTGCAGGCGTTTTACCCCTCACCGATGGCCTCCGCCACCACCATGTACCACACCGACAAAAACCCGCTGCACAAAGTCACCTACAAAAGCGAAAAGGTAGAAACGGCGAAATCACCGGAACAGCGCAAGCTGCACAAAGCGTTTTTGCGCTGGCACGACCCGAAAAACTGGCCGTTGCTGCGCAAAGCGATAGCGGAGATGGGGCGGCAGGAACTGATCGGCGATGGCGACAACCAGTTGATCCCGCATTACAAGGCGGGTGAGGAACAGTTGGTGTATGAGGCGCATCGGCGCAAGAATAAGGGCGGGGAGCATCAGAAGCGGGTGGGGAAACCTGTCGCGGCTGCAACGACTGGCAAACCGAATTATGGTAAACCTGCGCAAAGTGTAGCGACTGGTAAACCCAATACTGGCAAACCCGCGCAAGCAGCAGCGAGTAAATCGAATGCGGGTAAGCCGCAGGGTGGGAAAATGTTGACGCAGCATACGGGGTTGCCGCCGAAGCCATTTACAAAAAAGAAACACTAAATAGGGAAATAGTGAATATGGATACTTATGCCAATATAAGCATTAATGAATACACTATTTCGTCTTCAAAAAATAATATAAACCCTTATTTAATGATAATTTTTGTCGAATCTGAAAAGCTGCGCTCTATAGAAAAAGATAAAAATATCTTTGATGATGAACCTGTTGAAGAAATAATAACTTGGAAATATATAACTTCCGTAGCCAAAGCTATAGATAGGCTAGAAATTATCGGCTACACACTAGATAAAATAAAAAAATCTTATAAAATTTCTTACACTGATTCAATAGATAAATTCTTAGAAAAGAGATTTCACTCCACTCTTTCAAAAACATTAAATGAAATACTAGAAGAAGGAAAGATAAGGAAAAAACTCAAAGACTTAACAGTGGATGATTTTATAGAAGCCTTTAAGCAACTAAAGGAAAATCAAATTGATTTAATAGCTTTGAAGAACTCAAGAATTCCTAATAAAGGAATTTCATTCCTTGCCAATTATATATTAGCATACAGTAGCGGAAAAGAAACATTTGACTATCCAGATAATAATCAACGTTGTTATTTGAGATGCATTCTAGAAGCTTTTGACCCTAGCGATGTTATTAGCTTAGATTTAACATGGCTAGATCTGGCTGAAACTCTTGATTGCAAAGGTGAGATTAGAAATGATAGCATCAACGAACTAAATAAAAATATTGCCGAGAACTCTAAAATACTCATATTAACCGAAGGAAAAACAGATAAAGAAATTCTAGAGAGATCATTGCGCTTACGATATCCACACTTAGTAGATTATTATTTATTTATGCCTTTTCATTTTGGTGAGCTTGATGAAAAACATGAAATTGAGAGTTCAGCTTCTCTTCTGGTTAAAAGAATAGAAAGCTTTGTAGCTTGTTGTATAAATAATCGAGTAATTGGCTTATTGGACAATGATAAAGCAGGAATAGAAGCAGAGAGCAAAATAAATAAAAAAAATTTACCCTCCAATATAAAACTAATTCATTATCCTGATATTTCTCTAGCAAATGAGTATCCAGCACACGATAAACAGACCAATGACCAACCGTCAACAACCATGTGTAATATCAATGGCAAAGCTGCTAGTATTGAAATTTACTATGGAAATGATATTTTAACAGAAGAAAATAATTTAATTCCAATTCAGTGGACTGAAAAAAAAGATCAAGGAAATTTCCAAAAAAATAAAAAAAAGCAACTTTTCAAAAAAATGCAAGAAAAACTTAGCATATGCGAAAAAGATCATACGAAAATCAATAACTATGACTGGTCGGGCATTGATGCTATTTTTAAAGCCTTATTTCGATGCTTCCAAGAATAAAATTACTGACTGGTGAGTAACTACACCCAATCCTCCAACAACAACCCCTGCACTCTCTCAAACTCACGGACATTGTGCGTCACCAATATCGCTTTCAACGAGCGGACATGAGCAGCAATCAACGTATCATAATGCCCAATCGGTTGCCCCAACTGCATTAATTCACAGCGCACCAACGCCGCCTATTGCGATTGCTCTTCACCCCAATCCAGCACTTGAATGTATTTGAGGAAACTATTGAGAGTAAACGACTTTCATTATTCGACAACACCTGTCATCTTGTTTTAAAGTTCTCGCTATCAGCTTCTTAACCGTAGGATGACCCCATGCCATGACCACATTGCAAGTCAATTCAGCTATTGAACTGGATCAGGTGTTGCGCGGTGTTGAAATGCTCGACACGCCAGAGTTGGAACGTTTCTTTTCGCAAGTCGGTATCCTGTTGGCACGCCGCAAAGCACCCAGTATCCCGCAACGGGAAGCGGTATTGCTGCAACAAATCAATACGCCGTTGCCCGCGCAAACGCTGGCAGACTATCAGGATCTCAGCCAAAAATTGCGCGATGAGAATATTACGCCAGCCGAACATGCTCACTTACTAACCTTGGTGGATGTTGTCGAACTGGCAGATGCCGAACGGATGCAGCATTTATTTGAGCTTGCCCAACTGCGCAACGTACCACTGGATACGCTAATGCAACAGTTAGGGATTCAGACACCAGCACCTTATGTCTAAACGCCATCTTTCCAGCGCGGAACAAAGCGCGATTATTGAGCGTGCGGGTGGACGTTGCGAGTATTGCCAAAGCCAGATGGAATATTCGGGGCAATCGTTCGAGTTTGATCATATCGCCCCTATCAGCCGTGCGGGCGAAACATCGCTCGAAAATCTAGCCTTAGCCTGCGGTGGCTGTAATCGCCACAAATCCAATAAAGTGCAAGGCACTGATCCTGCGACAGGTGATAGGGTTGAGCTGTTTAATCCGCGCCAGCAACAATGGGAAGCCCATTTTGGTTGGACGGATGATTACACGCAAATGATTGGTTTGACAGCAATCGGGCGAGCAACCGTAGCAGCGTTAAAACTCAATCGTATGGGCTTGGTGAATATGCGGCGTGTGCTCTGTATGGCGGGCAAGCATCCAGCGTAGGCAACAAGGATAAAGGGGGTAAGGAACAATACCTGATCCCGTATTTCATCGCCGCGCACCCCGGCACGTCCGACGAAGACATGCTCAACCTCGCGCTGTGGCTGAAGAAAAACGGCTTTCGCGCCGACCAAGTGCAAGCGTTTTACCCCTCACCGATGGCCTCCGCCACCACCATGTACCACACCGACAAAAACCCGCTGCACAAAGTCACCTACAAGAGCGAAAAAGTGGCAACCGCGAAATCACCGGAACAGCGCAAGCTGCACAAAGCGTTCCTGCGCTGGCACGACCCGAAAAACTGGCCGCTGCTGCGCAAAGCAATGGCGGAGATGGGGCGGCAGGAACTGATCGGCGATGGCGAGAACCAGTTGATCCCACATTACAAAGCGGGTGAGGAACAGTTGGTGTATGAGGCGCATCGGCGCAAGAATAAGGGTGGAGAGCATCAGAAGCGGGTGGGGAAACCGAATACGAAGCCGCAGGGTGGGAAAATGTTGACGCAGCATACGGGGTTGCCACCGAAGGCGCGGGCGGATATGGGCGGGAAGCCGAAGCCAACGGGGAAACCCAAACAGCGTGGTGGTAGATAGCCGCAAACCAACCAGCGTAGTATCATCATCTGACACCCTTAATAGGTAAACGATTATGTACGCAGTAGAATTTGAATCTTTCTTGACATCCTCCCCTCCCTAAAGGAAGGGGATTCCTACTGCATTCAGCTAGATAGCTGACTTACTTCGGCGGGTTCCTGCTTCATCGAGCGGCTTAAGGCCGCATCTCCACAAGCTAACAAGCGGTATCCCCGCTCTTTGATATTGATCGCGCCGACATGATCGGCATGATTTTCATAGTGGCATTTCACGCACACAAACCGTGCTTGCGTCTGGCGGTTATCTGCCGATACATGATGACATTCTGGGCATTCCTGACTGGTGTAATGCGGTGGCACAGCGAACAACATGCCGCCTTTCCATGCCAGCTTGTAGTCGAGTTGCCGTCGAAATTCACCCCAGCCTTGGTCGAGAATGGCTTTGTTTAAGCCGGACTTTTGGGCAACGTTCTTGCCGGGGTTTTCTGCCGTGCCTGCCGCTGACTTCGACATATTACCGACCTGCAAATCTTCGATGAACACGAGCGCGTGGTTTTGGCTGAGCGTGGTCGTCGCCTTGTGCAGGAAATCGCGGCGGGCGTTGGCAATTTGCATGTGAATTTTTTGAACGTTGGCTTTGGCCTTTTTCCAGTTGTTGCTGAACTTTTGTTTGTGCGCCATGCGCCGTTGGTATTTGGCGAGTTTGGCGGCTTTGGTTTTGAAGCTGTTGCGCGGTTCGAGGTACGTACCGTCGGAGAACGTGGCAAAACGGGCTATACCAAGGTCGATGCCGATGGCTGTCGTGGCTTGAGAAGCGATTTTTTCCACTTCGCGCTGGGTTTGGATGCTGACAAACCATTTCCCGCTTTTGCTGGAAACCGTGACATTGCGTAGTTCTCCCAACACATCGCGGCTATTGCGGTAGCGTATCCAGCCCAGTTTCGGCAAGAAAAGTCGGCTATTGCCTGGGTCGAGCTTGATTTGTTTGGGGTCAGGATAACGGAAACTGTCACCGCTGCCTTTGCGCTTGAAACGGGGGAAGTCGGCACGTTTGGCGAAGAAGTTTTGGTAAGCCTTGTCGAGGTCTTTGAGCGCGTGTTGCAGGGGATGAACAGGGGCATCTTTCAGCCACGGGGTTTCCACACCGTTGCGCCATGCGGTCAGGTGCTTGGCCATTGCGACGTAACCGATGAATTTTTCACCTGCTTCATGATTGGCTTGCTGCAACGCTAACGCCCTGTTGTACACGAAGCGACATGACCCAGCAAAACGGCGTAGTTGACGCTGTGTTTCACCATTGGGCATGAGTTCGTATTTGAAGGCTTGTAGTCGTTGCATCTTCGGAGTGTAGCTAAACAAGAGCGGCTTGAGTGGGTATTCTGCGTTAAACTGCGCGGATTATCCGACAAAACTACCGAACATAGGGCGGCTTCGCCACCCGCGCTATCCTCCCCGACTTGAAGGACGGGGTTTGCCGCGCAACCTGATCAATCGAATCTTCCCCCTTTGATTTAAACTAATTGTAGGTGTCATCCTGAACCGTCGGGGTGAAGCAGGTGGTGTTTGATGCCATGCCTCGGCGTGTGGAAGCCAATGCTGCCATTCAAGCACCTCCAACGTTAAAATCAATCTTCCCCCCACAACAGCTTCCCCGTCTCGCTCAAATCATAGCCCTCATACGTCAGCACCATGCGCTGGGTCACATCCGAGCGCAACCGCTGCAACAGCCCCTGAAACAAATGCCGGAACCAGATATTGCGCGGCAAGGCAATATCGAACGACTCCCACCCATAGCTAATGAAAGCCAGCCCGTTTTCCTGTGCCGCCGCCTTCGCCCCCGGGGCAATATCAGCCTCGCGCATCGACACCAGCGCCGCTGCCTCGCGTTCGGAATAGGCTATCTGGCGCATATCCAGATCGTCGACATTCAGGTTTTCGCGGCTCAGCACTTCCATCAGGAAACGTTGCGAACCTGCCCCCTGCTGGCGTTCCACCCAGCGCAGCGGCTGGCGAAAAATCTGCTGCTTATCATCCCCAACCCGCTCCAGCGCCTCGGGGTGAATCATCAAGCCCTGTTCGCGCCGGTACAAATGCACCAACACCCACAAATCCGCCTGCCGGAACTGGCGCAACAAGGCCGGGTGACGCAAACCACTTTCCTCATTCGGCCCCCAGTGCAAGCAACAAGCATCCGCGCGGCGCATGTGCAACAGCTTCAAGCCCATGCTAGTGCCGGTCGGAAAATAGCTGACCAGCGCATTGGGTCCCACCGCATTGGTGTAAGCCATTGCCACCCGATACAACAACGGATCGTCACTACCCACAATGGAAAGCCGGTCGCTAAGCAAACCGTTATAGGACGATTCCGTCAGCCAACGATCCACCAAAGTACGCGGAAACAGCCATTTGCCGGTCACCTTGGTGGCTGGAATCTGATTATCGCGCACCAATTCGTAGACTTTCTTTTCATTCAGATGCAAGTAATCAGCGACCTGCTTGACGCTCATGTAAGTCGTCTGGTTCATGCATCCGCTTCCACACGCCGAGGCATGGCATCAAACACCACCCGTTCCACCCCGTTGTACACCAGAAAATGCCGCCCCTTGGCACGGGCGATGAGGATTACTCCCAACTTTTTCGCCAGCGCCAAGCCCATTTCAGTCACGCCGGAACGCGATAACAACACCGGCACACCCATTTGCGCCACCTTGATGACCATTTCCGAAGTCAGCCGCCCGGTGGTGTAAAACAGCTTGTCGCCACCCACGATACCGTGCAGCCACATGTGCCCGGCGATGGTATCGACCGCATTGTGCCTGCCCACGTCTTCCACAAAACTGAGGATGTCAGTGCCCGCACACAGCGCACAACCATGCACCGCCCCCGCCCGCCGGTAGATTTCGTTGTATTCGGTGAGCGCGTGCAAGGTGTCATAAAGCTGCGACTGCTGCACCGTGACGGCGGGCAGTTGCAACTGATCCAGCCTGTCCATCAGGTTGCCAAACATGGTTCCCTGTCCGCAGCCGGTGGTGACGGTTTTGCGACCCAGTTTTTCATCCAACCCCTCCACACCCTGAAAGGTGGTGACGGCGACTGATTCGGTTTCCCAATCCACCTGAATGGCCTTGAGCTGGGCGAGTTCGGTAATCAGGTTCTGGTTGCGTAACCAGCCTAATACCAGCAATTCTGGCTGACTGCCCATGGTCATCAGGGTGAGGATTTCGCGCTTGTCGAGGTAAATCGTCAGCGGGCGTTCCGCAGAAATGTAGCCTTCCCGCGCTTGCCCGTATTCGTCCACCGGCTGCACACAGATAGTGGTATCCAGCGAAGCATTGCTCAACTGTGGATACGGCGTAGCGGGTGGCTCAGACATGACTAACCTCCTGTAGCACTCATGTGGCGGAAAATAACCGGTTGGGCTTTCAAGTCGAAATCGTGACCCTCGGGTTTGAGCGCCATCGACGCCAGCAAGGCTTCACGCAGCTTGGCATCATCACCGGGGTTGGCACGCAATACGCGGCGTAAATCCAGCGAATGTTCCTGCCCTAGGCACAGCAGCAAACGCCCTTCCGCCGTGACCCGCACCCGGTTGCAGGTATCGCAGAAATTATGGCTATGCGGCGAAATGAACCCCACCCGGCTATCCGTACTGCCGCGCTGGAAATAGCGGGCTGGCCCGCCGGTATTCTCATCCACTCCATGCAGCTCCATCCCGGTGCGCAAATCACGGAGGATTTCATCGCTGGAATAATAAGCTTCGGCACGGTCATGATCGCCGATCACGCCCAGCGGCATTTCTTCGATGAAACTGATGTCCATGCCGCGTTGGTGGGCAAAATTGACCAGATCGGTGACTTCATCGTGGTTACGGTGCTTCAGCACTACCGCATTCAGCTTGACCCGCTGGAAACCGGCTTCCAGTGCCGCATCAATCCCCGCCAGCACCTTGTTGATGTCGCCGAGGCGGGTGAGTTTGTGGAAACGTTCCGCATCCAGCGTATCGAGGCTGATATTGACGCGGGTCACGCCCGCCACTTTCAAGTCTTTGGCGTAACGGGTCAACTGCGTACCGTTAGTAGTCAGGGTCAGGTCACGCAAGCCCTCCAGTTGCCCCAAGTCCTCAAACAGCTTGAGGATATTGCGGCGTACCAGCGGTTCACCGCCGGTAATGCGAAGTTTATGCACGCCGAGAGCGACGAAGGCTTTGCCCAGACGCGCCATTTCCTCCAGCGTCAGCAATTGCTCGCGCGGCACAAAGGTCATGTCTTCTGACATGCAATACACGCAGCGCAGGTCACAGCGGTCAGTGACCGACAGCCTGACATAAGTGATTTGGCGACCAAAACGGTCAACCAGTTGGGTAGGGTGGGCAGTGCTGCTCATTCAATTTTCTCCGTCTGGTGTATTGTTCCTAGCAAGAACCATACCGACTGTAACAGGCCATTCAAATCCAAGGGAATACTTTATACCCCAAGTACCGGGCGTAACAAATTGACCCATGTCAAGCGACTGAACCGGACAAAATGACCCAACACCCCCGCATTAAACACCACCAAACCGACTTATTCCCCCCTTCGCCCGCTGGCACGTAACTTGCTCAAGTCTTTAAAGAACGCTTTCGGAGGAAAACCGTGAATCCATCAACCCTGCAAGATGCGCCCCTTTTACCCCAACGGCTGGCGGTATCCGTCATTCTGGAAAAACGTCCGTCGATCAGCCGCTGGGCTGATGCCTATTGGACAGCCACCGGCGTGGTGGTCGGTACCAATGAACACCACACCGTTACCCTGTTGCATGAACAGGACGGCATCCAGCAATACCTTTACCCCGGCCTCAGTGTCAGCCTGCACCGCGACGAATGCGACGGTTACTACCACAACCTGCAATCGCCGCAACCGGGCTGCTACATCATCGCCAACCTCGCGGCTGACGGCACGCCCTCCCCATACATCGTCACCCTCAGTTTCGACGAAGCCAATTCCTACCTGCAAGGCAGCGCGGAAGTGTACGCCGTACCGATTCCACCCGAACTCTACCGCTGGACAGAAGCCTACGTGCTGGAACATTACGCGCCAGAAAAAAAGAAAAAACGCCGCCTGACCGACTGGCAAAACGACAACGACCGGGGACATTAACGATGAGCGATGAAAACTTTCTCGGACGCTGGGCACGCCTGAAGCGCGAAACCAAAACCGCCGACGCTGAAAAGCCAGAAGCAGAACCCGCAACGCCCCCCGCAACGCCACCCGAAGTGCCCCCCGAACTCACCGATGCTGACATGCCCCCGTTGGAAACACTCGGTTTCGACTCCGACTACAGCGGCTTCTTTTCTGCCAAAGTCAGCGAAGCCTTACGCAACGCTGCCCTGCGCAAGCTGTTCCACCAACCCCAATTCAACGTCATCGACCCACTCGATGACTACTGCGGCGACTACACCACGTTCGCCCCACTCGGCAACCTGATCACTGCCGACATGAAATACCACCTGCAACGCACTGCCCGCGCACAACTGGAATCCCTGATGGAAACAAACGCCATGACCCACGACACCTTACTCGCCGCCCGCCAGCAGGCGCTCGCCAGTTTGCAACAACACCCCCAAGCCGTGACCGACTCGGTTGCTTACCAGTCGCAAGGCCGGGTGCTGATTATTGGCGGGGCGGAAGCGCTGGAAATCGCGGCACAATTGCCGGAGACACTCAAGCCGCACATCCTGCTGACGGAAGCCGTGAACACAGAGCTGAAGCAAGTGGTTACGCCATTGGCTGGGCGCAGCATCGACATCAGTGGGTATTTAGGGGCTTTCAGCATCAGCTTGAACAGTGAGGATGGCAAAGGCAGCATCCTGCAAACTGACCTGATCCTCGACCTGCAACTCACACCTACCCTGCAACGCGGCATACAACCGCCCGGCTATTTCGCCCCCAGCCCGGAAACGCTGGGCGGCACACTCGCCGAACTTCCCGACCTGATCGGCGAATTCAGCAAGCCACGTTATTTCCACTACAACCCCAGTCTTTGCGCCCACAGCAGCAGCGGCTTGAAGGGTTGCACCCGCTGCATTGACGCTTGCCCGGCGGAAGCAATCATTTCCATCGGCACAAAAATCGAAGTCAACCCGCAACTGTGTCAAGGCGGTGGCGCTTGCGCGGCGGCCTGCCCCAGCGGTGCTATCCGTTACCAGTACCCCTCCCCGGCGCACAGCGTTGACCAGTTGCGGGTCATGTTGCGCACGTACCGGGAAGCGGGTGGGGTTGCCCCCAAAATCCTGTTCCATCGCAGTGAAATGGCGGTGTCGCTGGATGCTTTACCTGCCAATATCCTGCCTTTACCGGTGGAAGAACTCGGCAGCACCAGCCCGGAACTGTGGTTCGCCGCTCTCAGTTTCGGTGCCTCGCAAGTGCTGCTCTACGACGAAGACGCCACGCCCGAATTGAGCCGCCAAACCTTGCAACAGCAACTCGCCACCGCCCACGCGCAATTGCAGGGGTTAGGCTATGCCAGCGATGCGATTCAATGGCTGGCCGTCGGCACGCCAGCGGATGGCATCAGCCCCGCCCCGGTCATGCCGACATTCCCCTCCTCCACCCAAGGCGGCATGAATGACAAACGCCTGCAATGGACGGTAGCGCTTGACCACCTCTACCAACACGCCCCGCAACCCAGCGCCGAAATCCCGCTGCCGCAAGGCGCACCCTTCGGCCTACTCAACATCAACAAGGACGCCTGCACCCTGTGCATGGCCTGCGCCACCATTTGCCCCCTGAAAGCCATCGACGGCGGCACCAACAAGCCACAACTGCGCTTCCACCCCGACCGCTGCGTGCAATGCGGCTTGTGCGCCAATGGCTGCCCGGAACAGGCCATTACCCTACAACCACTTTACCTTGCCGACCACGCACAGCGCCGCCTGACCCGCACCCTCCACGAGGAAGAACCGTTCTGCTGTATCCGTTGCGGCAAACCCTTTGGCAGCCAAAGCGCGATCAAAATGATGCTCGGCAAACTGGCTTCCCACCCCATGTTTCAGGATCCCCGCGCCCTCAAACGGCTGGAAATGTGCGACAACTGCCGGGTGGTGGATGTGGTGCAAGACCCTGACGCGATGGGCGACACAATGTCCCGGTCATTTCGCCACTGACACAGACAAAATGTCCCGCTACTGGGCAAATGGGCAGATTTGATCTGACCCGCTGGTGTTATCGGGCAGTCTTTTACCGCCAAAGCTGGTACGGAAATTGCCCTACTAAAGAAGGAAAGGAGACGCATTGACTTCCTCCCCTCCCTAAAGGAAGGGGATTCCTAATTCATCGAGAACAGGACAACGACACCGAAATGCCATCACCGCTAACATTCTCTCCAAAGGCTAACACCGCCAGTCCGGCGGCTAAAATGTTACGTGCTGCATTCACGTCACGGTCGTGGGTTGCGCCACATTCCGGGCATTTCCAAGACCGCACGTCCAGCGGCATGTTTGCTTTCACGAACCCGCAGCCGTTACAGCGTTTGCTGGAAGGAAAGAAACGGTCGATCTCGACATACGTCCTGCCTGCCCAGTGGGCTTTGTATTCAAGCTGGCGGGTAAATTCCCCCCAACTCGCATCGGCAATGTGCTTGGCCAGTTTCGGGTGCTTAATCATGTTCTTCACAGCGAGGTTTTCAGCGCAGATCACTTGGTTCTCGTTTATTAATCTGCGGGACAGTTTGTGCAAGTTGTCCGAACGGCAATCGGAAATTTTCGCGTGAACACGGACAACCTTGCGTTTAGCTTTCAGCCGGTTCTTGCTGCCGCGTTTCTTCTTGGCAAGACGGCGTTGGTATTTCGCCAGTTTAGCCGCGTGTTGGGCGGTGTGGCCGGGATTGCCGGACTTAAAACCGTCAGAGGTGACGAACAAATCCTTGATGCCCACGTCGATGCCTGCCTTTTTGTCGGTGACGGGCAACAGCGTGGGTTCAAATTCACACAAGCAAGACACGAAATAGCGTCCGGCCTGATCTTTGGAAACAGTAACGGTGGTCGGGGCAGCAGGAAGTGGCTGGCTCCATCGAATGTCCAGCGGCACATCGCACTTAGCCAGCTTCAATTCACCGTTGCGGTATGTAAAAGCACGGTAAGTAAATTCTGCCGACTGGCGGTGCTTTTTGGATTTGAAGACAGGGTATTTTGCCCTGCCCTCAAAAAAGTTCTTGAACGCGGTTTGTTGGTTCCGCAAGCATTGTTGCAGCGGAACACTGGAGACTTCATTCAAGAAAAGCAGCTCAGGCCATTGTTTGATGGCGGTCAATCGCGCATTAGCACCCAGGTAACTGACCTTTTCCTGAGTCTGATCGTAAGCATCCGTGCGGTAACGCAAGATGCTGTTGTACACGTAACGCACACAACCAAACGTCTGCGCCAGCAACTTTTCTTGTTGCGGGTCTGGGTAAAACCGGAATTTGTAGGCGCGTTTCGTTGGCATGACTCACAGTGTAGTCCATGCCGTGTTCGTTGTGCCTGTTTAACCAAAATAGCGTAAACGAAAAGAGGAGCGAGAACAGGGTCGGCTCCGCCGACGCGCTATCCCTCCCCGCCCTGAAGGACGGGGTATCTCGCGCAAGATGGATGAACCAGAACAGTCTGTTTGTTCGCACGCAGGAGCCGGAGCAAATTTACCGCGCCAACACCTACCGTTTATTGGCGGCGTTGTTACGTAAACCACCGGATAGCGACATCCTCGATTACGTGCAACAACTGGCCAATATGACCAATGGTAATGACGAACTGGCAACCGCGCTGATTGGGCTGGGGCTAGCCGCCCGCCACGCCGACCCGATGATGATTGATGACGAGTTCCATGCATTATTCATCGGGCTAGGCAGGGGCGAAGTGGTTCCCTACGGCTCGTGGTATTTGACCGGCTTCCTGATGGAAAAACCGCTGGGTCAGTTACGTCAGGAACTCGCCCGACTGGGGTTTGAACGTGACCCCAACGTACACGAACCGGAAGACCACGCCGCCGCCCTGTGCGAAGTCATGGCCATGCTGATCGAAGATCAGGCCGAGTTTGCCCAGCAAGCGGGGTTCTTCCAGCGGCACATGGTGAACTGGCTGAAAAGGTTTTTCGGCGACTTGCAGGGAGCGACAGCGGCCTCGTTCTATCAGTCGGTAGCACAGACAGGCGGTGCGTTCATCCGTTTTGAACAACAGTATTTCAATATGCAGATGTAGGAGTCAGAGCATGAAGAACAGTGATCAGAAACAGCAACCCCATACCACCCGCCGTGAATTCCTGCGTGGCACGGTTGCTGCGGGCGCGGGTGCAACCTTGCTAGCCACCCTGCCCGGCGTAGCCGAAGCTGCCACGGAAACCGTTGCCGCCAAACCAGAAGAAAAGACAGGCTACCGGCTCACTCCCCATATCGCCGCTTATTACAAAACTGCCGCACATTGATGTGGTTGGAGGATTTAGACCATGAAACTACGCAAAATCAGCGACCAGCCCATCCAGCCAGCCACACAGACCCTCGGCATCAAGTCGATCAATCGCCGTGAATTCCTGCGCAATTCCAGCCTGATGGCAGGCGGAGCCATGCTCGCCACCGGCATCAGTGCTGGCATGATGCGCAAAGCACAAGCGGAAGATGCCCCCAAAGCAGGCGGTGACACCAAAGAAGTCCGCACCATTTGTACCCACTGTTCAGTCGGCTGCGGCATTATTGCCGAAGTGAAAAACGGGGTGTGGACAGGGCAGGAACCGGCTTTCGACCACCCCTTCAACCTCGGGGCGCACTGCGCCAAAGGTGCGGCAGTCCGCGAACACGGCCACGGCGAACGCCGCCTCAAGTACCCCACCAAGCTGGTCGACGGCAAGTGGAAAAAGATTTCATGGGATGAAGCCATCAACGAAATCGGCGACAAGCTGCTGCAAATTCGCGAAAAATCTGGCCCTGACTCGGTGTACTGGCTAGGTTCTGCCAAGCACAGCAACGAACAGGCTTACCTGTTCCGCAAAATGGCGGCGATGTGGGGAACCAATAACGTCGACCATCAAGCACGTATCTGCCACTCGACCACCGTCGCCGGGGTAGCCAATACCTGGGGTTACGGGGCGATGACCAACTCCTACAATGACATCCACAACTCCAAAGCGATCCTGATCATTGGGGCGAATTCAGCGGAAGCGCATCCCGTATCCTTGCAACACATCATGCTAGCCAAGGAACAGAACAACGCCCCCGTCATCGTGATTGACCCGCGTTTCACCCGCACGGCGGCGCACGCTGATCAATACTTGCGACTGCGCCCCGGCACGGACGTACCCTTGGTATGGGGCATGTTGTGGCACATTTTCCAGAACGGCTGGGAAGACAAGGAATTCATCCGTCAGCGCGTCTACGGCATGGATGAGATCAAGGCCGAAGTCGCCAAGTGGACACCGGAAGAAGTCGAGAAAGTCACCGGCGTACCCGAAGCGCAAGTCCTCAAGGCCGCGCAAACCATGGCTGAACACCGCCCTGGCACCTTCATCTGGTGCATGGGTGGTACACAACACACCATCGGTAACAACAACACCCGCGCCTACTGCATCTTCCAGTTGGCACTCGGCAATATGGGCGTACCCGGTGGCGGCACCAATATTTTCCGGGGGCATGACAATGTACAAGGTGCAACCGACCTCGGCGTGCTGGCTGATACCCTGCCCGGCTATTACGGCCTGACCGGCGGTTCTTGGAAACACTGGGCGAAAGTCTGGGATCTGGATTACGACTGGATCAAAGGCCGCTTTGAACCCGGCAGCTACGAAAAAGGCAAGGACAAAGACGGCAAAGAAATCGACGTACCGGTCATGGAAACCAGCGGCATCCCGGTTTCACGCTGGATCGACGGCGTGCTCGAAGACAAGGCCAATATCGCACAAAAAGACAGTATCCACGCCATGTTCTTCTGGGGTCACGCCCCCAACAGCCAGACACGCGGAACGGAAATGAAAACCGCGATGGAAAAGTTGGAAATGCTGGTCGTCGTCGACCCTTACCCCACCATCAGCGCCGTCATGCACGACCGTACTGATGGCGTGTACCTGCTGCCTGCTTGTACCCAGTTTGAAACCTACGGCTCGGTAACGGCTTCCAACCGTTCGCTGCAATGGCGTGACAAGGTAATCGAACCGCTGTTCGAGTCCAAACCCGACCACAGCATCATGTACCTGTTCGCCAAGAAACTGGGTTTCGACCAGCAAATGTTCAAACACATTGAGGTCAAGGATGGCGAACCAGTGATCGAAGACCTGACCCGCGAATTCAACCGGGGCATGTGGACGATCGGCTACACCGCACAAAGCCCTGAACGCATGAAAAAGCACCAGCAAAACTGGGGCACATTCGATTACACCTCGCTGAAAGCCAACGGCGGCGCGTGTGACGGTGACTTCTACGGAATGCCGTGGCCGTGCTGGGGCACACCGGAAATGAACCACCCCGGTTCCCCCAACCTCTACGACACCAGCATTCCGGTGGCGGAAGGAGGAATGCCATTCCGCGCCCGTTTCGGGGTGGAACGTGATGGCGTCAACCTGCTCGCCGAAGGTTCTTGGAGCAAGGGTTCGGAAATCACCGACGGCTACCCCGAGTTCACCGACGAATTACTGAAAAAACTCGGCTGGTGGGACGATCTGACGGCCGAGGAAAAAACTGCTGCCGAAGGCAAAAACTGGAAAACCGACCTCTCCGGCGGCATCCAGCGGGTGGCGATCAAGCACGGTTGCGCTCCTTACGGCAACGCCAAGGCACGTGCCATTGTGTGGACATTCCCTGATCCAGTCCCCATCCACCGCGAACCGCTGTATACCTCGCGGCACGATCTGGTGGAAAAATACCCCACTTACGAAGACCGTAAATCTTTCTGGCGCTTGCCAACCCGTTACGGCTCGATTCAGGCCAAGGATTACTCGAAAGACTTCCCCATCATCCTTACCTCTGGGCGTTTGGTGGAATACGAAGGCGGCGGCGACGAAACCCGTTCCAACCCGTGGCTGGCGGAATTGCAGCCGGACATGTTCGTGGAGCTCAACCCGCGTGACGCCAATAACGCCGGGGTCAAGGACGGTGACATGGTGTGGCTGGAAGCCCCTGAAGGCGGCAAGATTCACGTCAAGGCGCTGGTGACGCAACGGGTCGCAGCGGGCGTGGCGTTTACCCCGTTCCACTTCGGTGGTGTGTTCGAGGGCAAGGATTTACGCGCCAAATACCCGGAAGGCGCTGACCCGATTGTGCTGGGCGAAGCCTGCAACACCGCTTTCACTTACGGTTACGACTCGGTAACACAGATGCAAGAAACCAAGTGCAGCCTGTGCCGCATCACCAAGGCTTGAGGATAGAATCATGGCAAGAATGAAATTTTATTGTGATGCGGAACGCTGCATTGAGTGCAATGGCTGTGTCACGGCGTGCAAAAACGCTAACGAAGTGCCGATGGGCGTTAACCGCCGCCGGGTGGTGACGATCAAAGATGGCGAGCCGGGTGAACGTTCGCTGTCGGTCGCCTGTATGCATTGTTCCGACGCGCCCTGTCAGGCAGTGTGTCCGGTGGATTGCTTCACCACCACCAAAGACGGCATCGTGCTGCACAACAAGGATACTTGTATCGGCTGTGGCTATTGCTTCTATGCTTGCCCGTTCGGTGCGCCACAATTCCCCAGCGATGGCGCATTCTCGTCACGCGGCAAAATGGACAAATGCACCTTCTGCGCCGGAGGCCCCGAAGAAGCCGACAATAGCCCGGAAGAGTTCAGAAAATACGGCAGCAACCGTATCGCTGAAGGCAAGCTGCCACTGTGTGCGGAAATGTGTTCCACCAAGGCATTGCTGGCGGGAGATGCGAATATCGTTGCCGACATCTACCGCAAGCGAGTGGTGAACCGGGCGGCGAGCGCACTGGTTTCCAGCTCTAGCCTGCAACAAACGGGTTTCCAGCCAACGGTGGTTCCGCCAGAACTGGAAGGTAAGGCTACGGCCACGGAGTAGGGTTATGAACAAAATAATGCTGCTGTTGTTGTGCCTGATGCTATTCGTGCCGGGTGTACAGGCGGCGGATCAAACCGCAGCCCCGCCACCGTTAGCGGCGCAAAATGTACCCTCGCCGGGGGTGGATTTATGGAATGAAATCCGTGGTCGCGACGGCACGGATACCGGGCAAATTCGGACGCAGGTGCAAGGCGTCGATACGGGCGTGCTGATCAACAAGCAAGGTCAAGACTGGCGCGAATACCGGATGGAAAAACTGATTCCGAACGCGGCTATCGTGCTCGGTTTGGTGGCACTGGCGATTATCGTGTTCCGGCTGGTACGCGGTAAGATTCCGATCCGCGCCGGGCGTTCTGATCACAAGATCAAGCGTTTCAGCACCTTGCAGCGTTATGTGCATTGGACGACAGCTATCCTGTTCGTGGCACTGGCCATTACTGGCATGGTGTTGATGTTCGGGCGTCATATTGTGATTCCGGTGTTCGGGGCGGAAATCGGCGGCACGCTGACTTACCTGTTCAAGCGTATCCATGATTTTGCGGGGCCTGCGTTTGCCGTATCGTTGGTGGTGCTGGTGATTACCTTCATGAAAGGCAATATGCCCAAACTGCTCGACCTGAAATGGCTGGCAAAAGGTGGCGGCTTGTTTGGCGACAAACACGTTTCTGCTGAATGCTACAACGCGGGCGAGAAAGGCTGGTACTGGATTGCAGCCATCGTTGGCACATTTGTAGTGGTCAGCGGGCTGGTGCTGGATTTCCCCAACTTCGAGCAGGGGCGCAACGTCATGACGTGGTATCACTGGATTCACAGCATCGCAGGCGTGGTCATCATGTCAGCCGCCATGGGACACATCTACATGGGTACAGTCGCCATGGAAGGCGCGTTTGAAGCCATGGCGACCGGCTATTGCGATGCCAACTGGGCGAAGGAACACCATGATTTGTGGTACGAGGAAATGAAGGATCAAGCAGAGAGTGATGGAATGAGTGCTGCGAGGCAGAAAACGGTTTAGCTCAATAGACTCCACAAAGCGTGTTGGGGGCGCGGAATGCGCCCCATTGTTTTATAACGCCAGAATGACCCGGAACTCTTCCCCCAACTCCATAAACTCCACCTGCTTTCCAGCCTGCACTGCTGTGCGGTACACCATCGGCAGCCCACGCCCAAGCTTGTCGATGTAGCGCATGTTTTCCATGAATTTGACGATGACTGGATTACGCCCGTAGGAAACGCCCAATTTGATTTTTTCCACCGATACAGTATTAGGCAAGCGTCCGGGGCTGATGAATTCCAGACGGTCATCAAACATGAAAACGCGGATACGTGAGCCATGAATGGCGTAATCGCGGTGGACACAGGCATTCACCAACAGCTCACGGAACACCTTATCCGGGTACTGGAAAATCTGATCCACGGTACGACTACCTTCGATCCGACTGGGCTGGCGGATATGATTCTTGATGATGGCCAACGCGGTATCAACCTGAATATCCAACGTACCGCCAATCACCTGCTTGTCGAGTAGTTCGTCATCCAGTTCGTGACCGGCAAAGTGAGCGAAGGAAATGCTGGCATTCGGCAAATGACGTTGCGGATTGATTCCGAATATCAGCATACCGCCAATAGTGGCGCGACCGGACTCATCCAGAATATCGGTATTGATCAAAATCCGTTCCCGATCATCCTCCTGCTCGAAATCAATGTCGTACTTGAGGAAATAGTCAGCCAACTTGCGCAAATCCAAGCTCCGCATGGAAGTGCCTTCAACACCCTGCAAGTCATAATGAAAGACGCCACTTTGCTGGAACAGGCGCATCAATTCGGCTTGGGTAGCCACACGATTGGTTGAGCCAACCCGAATCAGAAACTGGAATTTACGAGTCTGATAAGGTTTATCGCGCCCCTTGGGAACCTGGATCAGCAATACTGTCTTATTTTCATGGATAACTTGGGTAACAGTGACATCCAGCGCTGGAATCACGTTCTCGCGAGCGATATTCATCACCCATTCTTCGTGGTTTCTGTCATTGGGGAGGCCGGTAATGTCGCCGGAATCTTCCACACCCAGCAGCACAACACCACCGTGGGTATTGGCAAACGCCACCAGCTCACGCGCTAGCGAATCAGGATTTACCAGCGCGGATTTAAATTCCACCGCATTATTTTCACCTTGGGCGATCAATGTGCTTAGCGATGTATCAGTCAGGATTGGCTGCATGGTTGTACCTCTGCCACACATTATAGCCTGATGGCTACAAGCATGTGCCGTATATGGCATAAATCATCGCAACCAAAATTACTAACCATGTTTACAATGATTCGAGCTGGCTGACGCAAGCCTCATCCACCGGGCTTTCCAGCAAATACACGCTAAACAACGCCCCCTCGCCCAACACCGATTCCACCGTGATATGCCCGCCGTAACGCTGCACCATTGCATAGCTCAACGACAGCCCCAACCCCGTACCTTCACCGCTCGGTTTGGTGGTAAAGAACGGGTCGAAAATGCGCGGCAAGTGTTCTGGCGCAATGCCTGCACCGTTGTCGCGGACGTGGATAACAACCCCCAAAAACGCCCAGCGTTCTGTGCTGATGGTAATCAAACCACCGCTTTCCGGCAGCGCCTGAATACTATTGCGGATCAGGTTGACCAAAACTTGTTGTAATTCCTGCGGGTTGATCGTGACCTTCAGGCTAGCACCGAAATCGGTCTTAAAACGGACATGCCGACGCTGGTGGCTATGCTTCAGCAGCTTGAAGGTTTGTGCGACCAAAACGTTCACATCCACCTGTTCCAACTGCAAATGATCAGCAGGCCGGGCGTATTGCAACAGGTTGTGGATGATGGCGCGAATCCGGTCGATCTGTTCGATAATGAGGTCGATTTCTGGCTGTACCGGCTGGGCGTGTTCCCTCAGTAATGAAGTCATCACGTCAACATTGCCGAGAATGACCGCAACCGGGTTATTGATTTCGTGCGCCATGCCTGCGGTCAACTCGCCGAGTGCGGCCATTTTTTCGGCGGCAACCAATTGGTCGCGAGTCGTGTGCAATAAGGTAATCGTGCGACTGAGATCAGCATTTTTCTGCTGAAGTTCGGCGGTACGTTCGTCGACCTTGTGTTCCAGATGCGTCGCCCAATGGCTGATTTCATCGCTGCGTAATTGCAGTTGTTCCAGCATCAGGTCGAAACGGCTGGCGAGTTCAGCCAATTCGTCGCGGGAAGCCAGCTTGCCGATGCGCTGCTTTTCCCCCCGGCTGATAGCGCGGATAACCTCACGCATTTTTTCCAGCGGACGCAGGATAACGCCCGCGCCATGCACCACCAACACGGCGATCATCCCGGTCAGCGCCAGAAACAGCCCTACCAGAAACAGGATGGCATCCCACAAGCGAGTACGAAACGGTTGTTCCAGATAACCGGCGTAGAGAATCCCGACCCGCTGACCGCTCGTATCCAGAATCGGTTCGTAGCCAGAAATGTACCAGTCGTTGACCACAAAGGCGCGGTCGATCCAGGTTTTCCCCTGATCCAGCACGCTATGCCGCACGCTTTCCGATACCCGCGTCCCCAGCGCACGCTCCCCCGGTTTCAGCGGCACGTTGGTGGAAATGCGCACGTCATCCAGAAAGATCGTCACCGTGCCGATACTGCCCGGCAGCAGGCTGCCCTTGCCGTACACCAAATCGCGGATGGCATCGACCAGCGCAAAATTGCCGTTGAGCAACACCCCCGCATCCATCACCGCAATGACATGCTCCTCGGTATCGCGTACCGGATACAGCACGCGGATCATCATCCCCCGGTTTTCTTGCTGCCGCTGGATGGGTCGGGCGTAAGGGGTGGAAAGTAGCGGCAAGCGTACTTGTTCCTCCAAATGCGGGTCAACGCGGCGCAAATCTTCCGGGCTGAAAATGGCAATGCCGGTGCTGGCCTGCCCCCGAATCGCGGCTTGCAAGGCAGGCGACTGACGCCCGGATTGCGCATCCGGGAAGCCATCCAATTGCCCCAAATCCAGCAGTTGCAGGTAGGCAAGCTGTTCCTCACGACGCAAAGCATCCAGCCTTCGGGAAATACCCGCCTGATCCCCGGCATCCAGCAAGGTACGGAAAGCATACGACTCGCCGAACCGCGCCAAGCGGTTGAGGTAATCCTGTTGCAGGCGGCGGAACACATCATCCGCCACTGACAGATCGGTATTCACCTTAATAAACAACTGCTGGTAAGTGAGCTGATAGCCCCAATACACCGTCGCCCCCAACAGCAACGGCATCATCAGCAACAAGGGCAGCAACACCAGCAGCAAGACTTTGTAACGTACCGAACGCTGAATCTTGCGGAACAGCAGACGCCATAGCTTCACCCGATCACTCCAATGCCCAGCCGTTCAACTTGCGTTCCAGCGTCTTGCGGGAGATACCCAATTGCCGCGCCGCTGCCGACTTGTTGCTGTCTTCCAACGCCAGTACACGCAGAATATGCTGCTTTTCCACATCCTCCAGCAGCAAAGCCTCTTCCTTGAGTACGGGCAGTTTTCTGCCGGATGGCGTTCCCGCCAAACACTGGCTAGGCATAATGCCCAGCAACAACGCCCGTTCGATCACGTTTTTCAGTTCGCGCACATTGCCCGGCCAGTCGTAGGCTTGTAGGCGCATGATTTCGGCTCTATCCAGCGGTAAGGCATTCACCCCAAGTTCGCCGGAAAGCCGCTTGCTGAAATGGTGTGCCAGTAAATCCACATCCTGCCCACGCTCACGCAACGGCGGCAGGCGGATGCTGAGTACATTCAGACGGTAAAACAAATCCTGACGGAACAGCCCCTCTTTAACCCGCTGCACCAGTTCGCGATTGGTGGCGGCAAGAATACGCACGTCAATCGGCGTTTCACGGTTGGAACCCACCGGGCGAATTCGCTGCTCTTCCAGCACCCGCAGCAAATGTACCTGCATGGTCAGCGGCATTTCACCGATTTCATCCAGAAACAATGTCCCCCCGTTGGCGTAGGCAAACAGCCCTTCCCGCGCCTGATGCGCCCCGGTGAAAGAGCCTTTAACGTGACCGAACAGCTCGCTCTCCATCAGCTCTGCCGTCATCGCCCCGCAGTTGACCGAGACAAAATTACCTTTGCGCTGGCTGAGTTCGTGAATCGCACGGGCGGCCAGCTCCTTGCCCGTACCGGATTCACCCTCAATCAACACGGTAGACGGCATCCGCGCAACCTGTCGAATGATCTGGCAGACGCTGTGTACCGCCTCGCACTCACCAATAATACCGCCAACCTCCAAATGCTGTTCCAGTTGGCGACGCAACACGAAGTTTTCCCGGCGTAACTGCTGGGTTTCCAGACAACGGTCAATCGCTGCGAGTATCTGCTCCAGCCGGAATGGTTTGAGGATGAAATCCATCGCCCCCACCCGCAGCGCGTCGATGGCGGTTTCCAGACTGGCGTAGGCGGTGATGAAAATGACCGGGGTCAGGTTGCCCTTGTCGCGCAGTTCCGTTACCCATTCCACCCCGGTACGGTCTGGTAAGCGGATGTCGGAAATGATCAAGTCAAAATGGCAGCGTTCCAGCAGCGCACTCGCAGTTTTTACATCGCCCGCTGTTTCGATCAGGTCAAAGCGACTGGTTAGGCCACGCAGGAAAAAGGACTGGATACCGGGTTCATCATCAACAATCAGCACAGATTTCATCAGGTGGGGTTACCAATGGCTTGCAATACCGGTGATTGTATCATTATGACCCATAACCTGTGCAATATATGGGACATAATGAACCAATCAGGCAACAATCAGCGATCAGCCTTGGTGGTTTAGCGTAGTTTCAGGGTGTTTTATGCCCGCCAAAACGGCTTTTAGACCGATAAGTAGCAAGGTGGCATTGTTTTTGCTCTATATCTGCCAGTTGCAAACACCATGTATACCACTCACTCAAGGAGACTTCATGAAAAAGCTATTATCAACCCTATTGCTGGCAAGCGCATTCCTGTGCGGCGCAGTTCATGCCGATGACAAACCTGCCAACATGACGCTGAAAATGGCCACCACCACCAGTACCGAAAACTCCGGCCTGCTCACAGATTTGCTGCCCAAATTCGAGAAAGAATCTGGCTACAGCATACAAGTCATTGCCGTCGGCACGGGCAAGGCGCTGAAAATGGGTGAAGATGGCGATGTAGATGTGGTGCTGGTACACGCCCCCGCTGCCGAAAAAGAATTCGTCGAAAAAGGCTTCGGCGACAAGCGTTACCCGGTGATGTACAA
Organism: Thiothrix litoralis; assembly: GCF_017901135.1. Classification (NCBI taxonomy): domain Bacteria; kingdom Pseudomonadati; phylum Pseudomonadota; class Gammaproteobacteria; order Thiotrichales; family Thiotrichaceae; genus Thiothrix; species Thiothrix litoralis. Next base: position 2,833,799 of record NZ_CP072801.1, read on the forward strand.
CGATTTCATCGTGCTCGGCCCCGATGCTGACCCGGCGGGCGTGCGCGACACCAAGACTGCACCTGAGTCATTCGCCAAAATCGCTGAGAAGCAAGCCATTTTCATCTCACGCGGCGATGATTCCGGCACAGACAAGAAAGAAAAGCAATTGTGGGAAACCGCAGGCATCAAGCCAGCAGGTGACTGGTACCGTGAAGCCGGACAAGGCATGGGCAAGGTTATCCAGATGGCGGGCGAACTGGAAGGTTACACCCTCGCTGACCGGGGCACTTGGCTAGCGGGCGTTGACAAATCCCCATTGAAAATCGTCCACGAAGGCGACAAGGATTTGTTCAACCCTTATGGTGTGATTGCGGTTAGCCAAACACGTTACCCCGACATTAACCACACGGGCGCACAAGCCTTTATCGACTGGATCATCTCGGCAAAAGGCCAGCAAGCGATTGCCGATTTCAAGATCAATGGTACGCCATTGTTCACCCCGAATGCTGACACAGCGGCGCCATCTGCTGACAAACCGGCAGAAGCACCAGCGACCGCCAAATAAGGGTGCATGGATGCCCTGATTGACGCCAGCCTCAAAGCCCTGCACCTGCTGTTCAGCGGTGACATGGCCTTGTGGGAAATTGTCGGAATCTCCTTCCGCGTTTCCCTGCTGGCCTTACTGATCGCCACCCCGCCAGCCGTGTTGCTGGCGTTTGTGCTGGCGTATGGCAACTTTCCCGGCAGGCGGCTGATCATTGCCCTTTTCAGCACCCTGCTATCCGTGCCGACGGTCGTGATTGGCCTAACCTTGTACCTGATCTTGTCACGGCAAGGCCCCTTAGGGGAATGGCACTTGCTGTTCACCCAAAACGCCATGATCATCGGGCAGATTGCCTTGGCCTTTCCAATGCTGGTGTCGATCGGTCATTCGGCACTTCAGGCAGCTGACCGCCGCGCGTGGGAAACGGCGCGGACACTGGGGGCTTCCCACCTGCGGGCGTTGCTGACGATTATCTACGAAGTGCGTTTCGGCTTGCTGGCGGCAGTGCTGGCCTCGTTCGGGCGGATTATTTCGGAAGTGGGCGCGTCAATGATGTTGGGCGGCAATATTCTGCATCACACCCGCAATATTCCGACCGCAATTGCATTGGAAACCAGCAAGGGGGAATTCGCCCAAGGCATCGCACTCGGTATGGTATTACTGGTGATGGCGGCCACTCTCAACGTATTGTTACACCACTTTCAAGGCAAAGGATTTGTTGGCTCATGAGTACACTGCATTTCCGCGACATCCACAAACACTACGCCCGGCGCACGATCCTAGCGGGGCTGGAACTGTGCCTGCGTACCGGTAGCTGCACCCTGCTGACCGGCGAAAATGGCACGGGCAAAACCACCTTGCTGCGCATCCTCGGCGGTTTCGAGAAACCGGAACAATTCGCGGCCGACACCGGCCACGCACAGCTCAACTGGCGACATTACCGCAAGCTGTTGCAAAGCAGCGTGCTGTATTTGCACCAGCAACCCTATATGTTTGAAGGCAGTGTGCGCGACAACCTCAGTTTTGCTCTTGACCGCAGCCTGCCGAAAGCCGAACGCGAACAACGCATCCACACCGCGCTGCAATGGGCAGGGCTGGAACAAATCGCGGATACCCGTGCAAAAACCCTGTCCGGCGGCGAATACCAGCGGGTGGCACTGGCACGCGCCTGGTTACGCCAACCGCGTATCCTGCTGCTCGACGAACCCACCGCCAACATGGATAGGGAAGCCCGCAACCGCACCATCAGCCTGTTACGCCAATTACGCGACGATGGCATGGCGCTATTGGTCGCCAGCCACGACCCGGAATGTTTTTCATCATTGGTCAACGAACACCTGAATCTGAGCGCAGGCCGCCTGCAAACGGTTACACCCGCGTCCCGATTCGTTAACATGACCCTTTTACAGCAGGCATCGTGAGTACCATCATGGAAAAGAAGCTTTCAACCACCGATATTACGGGCGTCATCCTCGCAGGCGGACGCGGCAGCCGCATGGGCGGGCAGGA